>CAZFLA010000043.1:0-24176 GCA_964519405.1 uncultured bacterium | reverse complement strand
GAATGGTAGATTCCTGGCACGAACGTGGCGATACCAACTCGGTAAATACGCCACTATCAGCGCTGATGGATTCTACGATGGCGACAAAGAGTCCCGCTGCTCCACCGAGTGGAGCATGGATGGTGGCCAGATGAGCACGTTAGCCAAAAGCAAGCTGACACACAAACCCGGTTTATGGGAGACACTCGCCAAGTAAACAGCTAGATCAAAATGCATCTTCTTTAGGGGTAACGCTCGCAGCCATCGCTGCATGTTCTGTGACAGCAGAGCCATTTTAAAACTGCATGATGTTGACTGGCCCTTTCGTTAAGGCCAGCCAACCACTTATCGTCCCGCGTTGGCAAGCAACCTAACCCTTCATCGCACCTTCGCACAAATGCAACCACTCCACCAGCACCACAGCCGCTGGTTGGACGTATCATATTATAGGTGTCTGGTATTCCACCGACCCGCATATTGTGTTTAGCGTATCTGTAGGAATTGAATGATGGCGGAGGTTTTATTCCCTTGAAGTGCATGTCACCTGGAAAGGCAATGCTGCTGGCAACAGCAATCGCGTTGGTTACTGCGCTGATGCCAATGAAGGCATCTGCTCAAACCACTTTAAAAAACTTCTCCAACTGGATATGGATATGGAAGATCCAAACCGAGGTTGAGAAATATGGCTCCATTGATGCTGTGATCGCACAGTTGAAGCAACTCGGAATACACAATGTGTGCATGAAGTTTCATGAAGGTGCGTCACCCATTGGAGGCGGAGTAGATTACCGCGCCGCATATTACCAGTATAAAGATGCTTTCAAGAAGGCTGGTTTCACAGTAGGCACTTGGGGATACAACTACTTCAATGACCTTCCCGCCGAAGAGGGTTTGATTGATGAAGCCATTAAAAACAGCGATTACTACATCTTTGACCCTGAAGCCGATACATCCGGCAAGTTCAGCCAAGCGAAGACAATTCTGACAAACCTGCGTAAGAAACACCCCAAATTCCTTATTGGCTACAGCACCTTCCCAATTGCTTCCTTCCATAAAGACATAGATTATAAGGACTTTGATAAATATTGCGACTTTGCCAGCCCACAAATATACTGGGGAGAGTTGACCTGGGGTGCCGTGGAGGCCATCACACGCATGCTCAAGGATCACAAAGCCATCGCGGTCACAAAACCAATTTACCCGTCGATACAGACATACAATGTGTCAAGCAGCAGCTACAAAAAGTTTCTAACATATAAGTTCGCAAAATACGGTGCATGGAGCCTAGATGATGCAGATGATGTCTATGCACAGTTTGTATCAAAGAACCCCAAGGCAGTGATTTCGGCGGCGTATTTACCAAGCTCCGTACGCTTGATGAGGGTTCAGCATGTTCTGAACGGTGTGATGGGAACCCAACTTGAGGAAAATGACACCCTTGATGAACCCACACAAGAGGTCATCAAGCAGTTCCAAGCTATCATGGGTCTTCCGCAAACAGGACAGCTCACGCTGAAGACCTGGCAGGCTTTAGCACTCGTGAATGAGAAGCACATCATCGGCGCCGAAGACTCCGAACATCCCTACCCTACGCGGTATATCCAATGGCGTATGGGGCTACCCATCACTGGCGTATATGACGACGCCATGAAGGCAGCCATCACTGCCTATCAAACCGCTGGTGGAATCACGGCGACTGGCGTGGTGGGACAAGCGACGTGGACGGCACTTTGGCCCCCGCAGCCTTTAGCCGAAACACCAGTGAAGTAGACGCATCAGAAGAAAAACAAAGCGGCAGGCGGTTTCCCGCCTGCCGTTCTGTTTTTAGTCGGTTAGCTCCAGAGCACTCAAGCCATGAGGTGCCAATTTCAGATGGTATTCCATCTGCGCAGGGCGTTTTCGGCCCACCCAGTCCTCCGGTCGAAACTTGATGGTGGTCTCAACAGGCTCATCTTTCCATGTATAGAACACGATGCGGTCTTGAAGCAGTATGGCTCGGTAGCCGTTAGCCTCTTCATCAATCAGCGGAGCATTGCGGAACCCCTTGCCCGCATCGCTGATGTGATAAATCGCTTTGGTCATACCATCTACCAAGGTCTTCATCTGAGATGGAGCACAAGGCAGTTTGATGACGATACCCTTCCCGATCCGTCGGCTGCAGTGAGAGAGTATCGATGCCCAGTTCACGCGTCCGTCTGCCTCCCCCGGTTCAATGCTGTCTGCAATATCAGCCGGCACCAGCCGCTGCCACACCGAATCATCACCCTCTACGCTGCGGACACTGCCCATCTGGCAGGTCACCAGCACACCACCCGACTTCACCCATGCCTCGATCTTCTTCAGCGTGTTCTGTTCGGTTGTGTTGCCATAAACATATGCCAGCACACGATAATGCGACAGTATACCGTCGGCAATCAAGTTTTCATCTACCACGTCATAGTCATACTGTTCGCTGCTTTCACCAAGCAGATACGAGGGCAGCGGATAAGCCGCGTCATCATCATTCAGTCGAAAACTGGTGGTCGAGTTGAATATGGCAAAATCCACAACAGGTTTGGAGCCCGTCATGTAACCCTTATATGCCTTCAGTTGAGGCCGAACGCGGTCCATGTTCTGCGGGTAATCAAAGAACACATCAATACCATTGCCGATATCGTTGAACAGCCTGGTCATCTCCGCATTAGCATCCACATCACCCGGCGGTTCTGTGTAGTATGGCACACCATAGAACCGGCAAGCTGTGCTGGTGCGTTTTTGGCTGTAATAGCTCACATTACCCGGGGTTTGCAGTGCCACTCCGGTTTTCTTTGCCATCTTTACCAGCCGAGTGACATCATTGCCAAAGTAATTCTTGTCTGCACCGTAGCCAATGCTCAGTATCTGCTTGCTTGTGGGGTATGACTCGCGGATGACCCCAGACAGTTTTGGCACAAACCGCACCCAGAAGCCGTTATACCAGTCGAGGAAATCCAGCCAACGTCGCATATCGGTGGATTTTCCAGACTTCTCTGCTTTCAACCGGTCAGCATTGTTGAGTGTTGCGGGCATCGTCACGACCTTCCATCGCGTAAATGATGTACCCCACCTTGCGTTCAGTGCACCCAGTGTCTTAAACTTCTTGCGCATTTCCGATTGGTAATCGGCCACCGCGTATTTATCTCCGCACCAGTATCCTGCATGAGCATGCTTCTGCGGCACCAACCAACTCGTCATACCAGCAGGATAACCAATTTCGCCATAGTCCGACGGCGTCGCCACTCGGATCCAGCCGATATACTCGCCCATCGCCTTCTTCTGGGCTTGATAATAACTGCGGTAAATATCCCAGACATTCGGCGACCATGGCGAAAGCTGAATTAGCTCCTCACCGTGTTCCAGACATTTATATGGCGTAAACTCTGGGGAATCGATAAACCACTGCGGGGCATAATGCACCCAACAGAACGGAATATAACCCAGTCCGGCTTGCTTAACCGTCTGAGCTGTTTTGATGTATCTGCTGAAATCCCAGTTTCCTTTGGTTGGCTCGGTAAGGCTCCATGCCTGATAATCGCAATCGGCAAACACCCCGATACGCTTCAGCATCGCTATGCGTTCTGGGCTAGCACAGTCCATAGCAGGTTGTTCACCCGATGCCGTACCATAATGCACCATGAATGGCTGGACGTTTAGGTTGCCTGTATACCACGGGATAGGCGTATCACCAACTACCACGTCGTTGGGCTCCTGAGCAAACACGGGGGATATGCAAGCGGCTATGCATAAGCACGACAACAGCCACGCGAATATTTGCATCATCTATACCTTCTTTTAGGATATCGGCGAGCTTGTGAGCAGTGCGATACCACGCCCTTCATGGTTATCTGCACAGTAATACATATATCCGGTATGCGTAACCGGATGGTAGACCAAGGAGACCTTATGCGCAAACTGCTTATCTAGGCCGTATGGACTGCCGCCGGCTTTATACAACGGCTCCGGGTCGGATGTCCAGTTCATCAGGTCTCTAGAGAACGCCGCCATGATATGCGCACCGCCTTTGCCTACCCCGAAGTAGATCATCGTCCAGTGGTCACCGTCGCGAAACACCTTAGGATCGCTGGCAAATCCCTCATCGTAACCGCCAGCACGCACCTTCACAACCGGGTTTGCGGGGTTGCGCTTCCAGTTGATCAGGTCACTAGACCACGCGATGCCAGTCTGCTCCACACTGCCGTTGGCGGCATTGTAGAAGTCATAGAACCGACTGCGATACTCCACGAGCCAAGGCTGGTAGATGCAGTCTTTCTCCCAGTCACCACACGATTTATCATGGACCGAAAGGATCGTCGTCTTCTTAGCAGGCTGCCAGGTGAGGCCATCCTTACTGCAGGCCACTCCCTCGGAACCGGGGCGCAGCTCATATCCGCCTTGATGCGGATATGCACCATACAAGCTCCAGTATAATCCGCGGTAGCGTTTTAGGAACCTAGGCGCTTTCACATCGTATGAGCGATACAGATACGCCCCAAGCACCCTTCCGCCGTGATCGAACTGCCCTTCGTCACCAAATCCAAACATAAATCGGAACTTGCTCCAGTGCGCCAGGTCAGTGCTCTCAGCAAGAAATGTGTTGTAACCCTGCCCATTAAATCCGATGAAGCTCATAAACCACTTGCCAGGATACTCACGCATCTGAAACACCGTCGGACAGTCGATGTTGTAGAACTGCTCATATCCAGGCACCATAGGTTTCTGAGGGATCACATACTCGGGGTAGTAGTGCCAACCCCGGTATGGGGCACTCCAACGACGCAATAATTCCGTATCAATCGCAGCAGATGCTTTCATGGTGTATCCTCCGTGTTACAAAGATTATACCGCGACAGTCTTTATTGTTAATATGACAAATACAAGTGTGATCGAACATACTTCACATCATGGTGATAATTTACAAAACCGCGAATATCAACAGCGAATACCAACCGCGCAAGACACATAGTATGGAATGAGGATACTCATATGTTCACTGCATCGAATGTCAAGAAAACATATCCTGGCCGTGAATGGTCGGTTGCCGATCCCGCTCAATTTTCGTTCAGCCATAAGCAGCTGCAAACCGCGGCGCAAGCAATTGGCGGTAATGGCTGTATTATCGTCAAAGGCCGATTGGTGATGACGTGGGGTAAATGGGACCAGCCGAACGACATCGCCTCTGCAGCGAAGGTGACATATGCTCACCTACTGTTTAAGGCCCTAGAGCTAGGGCTCATACCCAGTCTTGATTCCCCAGTGATGAAGTGGGAGCCGAGGTTGGCCACCATCAACAAAAAGCTGAATTACAAAGACAGCAAGATCACTTGGAGGCATCTCGGCAACCAGGCATCTTGTTATGGGCTTTCCGATATGCCGGGATCGGCATTTGCATATAACGACTGCTCCATGGCGCTGTTTGTCGATACCCTCTTCAATAAAGTGTATAAGCGATCTGTGGGTCAATGGGATGCCGACATCTTCAACAAATACATCGCAAGCCCTTTGCAGATGCAGGACAGACCGAGTTTGCTGGCATTTGGCAAAGACGACCGTCCCGGACGGCTGGCGATCTCACCGCGCGATTTCGCACGATTTGGGTATCTTTATCTCCACGAGGGGCTATGGAAAGATCAACACATCATCGGCCCAGGATGCGTCCAGATGGCTTTACATAATCCGCTCCCGTTGACCATGCCACGAACCTCGCATCTCGAAGCGGAAATGCTGCCCGGACAGCGCTCGATAGGCAGTCTGAGCATACCAGATGATCAGACAGATCACGACAGTAGTTATAGCTGGATGTGGTGGTTGAATGGAATCACCAGAGACAAGCATCGCAAATGGCCTGCACTGCCCCATGATGCATTTGCTGCTGACGGACATTGGGGAGCTGAGGGGCTTTTGGTGTTGCCATCACATGACGTTGTAGTGAGTTGGAACAGCTCACCAAGGCCTGCCGGAATGTTCTCAGCAGAGGCTTCAGAGGCGCTCATGGAAGCTATTGCGCCACTCAACGTCACGGCGGATACACTTCATACAGTAAAAGTTAATAAGGCATGGCTAAGCAGATCCGCCCAAAAAACTTCCATCATATGCGGTCCAGGCGACCCAGAGGGGTTTCTATACAGAGGTATGCGAAATCCAGATGGAACACGCAATGGTGACCAACTAGAGCTTATCAACAAGATGGCAGGCACCAGAGCGAATTGCATCTACATGATCGCAGTTCGGTCGCACGGTGGAGACGGTGACAAGACACAGAACCCGTTCATCAACAATGATCCATCGAAAGAGCTTAACAACAAGCTGCTTGATCAATGGGAGACTTGGTTCAAGCTGATGGATGAACTGGGCATCATCATCTATCTGTTTATCTATGACGACAGCGCAAGGGTATGGTCTACAGGCGACACAGTTGGACCAGAAGAACAGCGTTTTATTCAACAAATCGTGACTCGGTTTAAGCATCACAAGAACCTCATCTGGTGCCTCGCAGAGGAGTATCAGGAAGTGCTGACACCCCTACGCGCAAAGCGCATAGCCGCGCTGATACGCAGTATAGATGGCATTCACTCCATCGCAGTGCATAAATTGCAAGGAGCCACATTCAAGGAGTTCGCAGGTGACCCTTCGATTGACCAGTACGCCGTGCAATACAACACAGACTCCGAAAAGGAGCTTCATAATGCATTGGTATCGTGCTGGAAAGAAGCCGCAGGGCGATGGTACATCAACATGAGTGAATGCGCAAACTTCGGAAATAGAGAAGCCGCCAGATACAAACTGTGGAGCTGCATCACCGCAGGAGCCTCAGCCATGGTGCTTGATATGGATATCGCAAGCACATCATTGGATGATCTGTACGACTGCGGGCGTGTGGTCAGTTTCATGGAGTCCATTAACGGCGTGGGTTTGCAGCCAGCAGATTCCCAGATGATCCTCGGCACCACCCATGCCATGGCCAGCAAAGACGGATGCTGTCTGTTGTATGGCAAAGACCATAAGTCACGCATGGGTATAGAAGGTGCGTTGCCTGGCAGCTATGACCTTGTGTGGTTCGACTGCGCAACTGGTCTTTGGTGCGTTCAGCCGAATCTGAAGCTGATAAGCACATCAGCGGTGTGGACAGTGCCATCGGTCATTGGCAGCGAAGCTGTATTGTATGCCCGGTTGCTGAGGTGAGGTCATGAGGACTGTGATATTACCGATTCAGGCTCTGCTGCTTATTGCTGGCCAGGTAAGTTACCATTGAAGCTAGACTGATATAAATATCACAGCAGTAAAGACAATTCACCGAGCCAACTGCAAAGTGGCATCCATGCGCCGGCCGGAGTGAAGCGACGCCGGCCGGTAATGATATGCCGTGCGGTGCAGGAACCCGCACGAAATGCAGTTCCCGGAGCGTCAGCTCCCGGAACGAAGTCGTGTGGGTGACTAAACCCGCGGTATCATGGCTGATCATCTGCGATCCAAGCTGTTGGACCTATGGCGATGGGTTCGAAATCCCGGCCGTGATGACGGGCATGTGGACAGTGTCATCAATCATAGGCAGCGAGGCTGTATTATACTCTTAAAGGCTGTCACAATATAAACGATGCACCGCACAGATGCCACTCACGAGATCGGAGGAGCGAAAATGCCAAAGTCAGGACTACTTCCAGAGCAGATAGGTAAGCATACCATTCCATCTAAAGTGCTGCAGGGTGCTGCTTCCCTGCCCAAGGCCACATATGACAAACTACCGCGATGGCGTGGGTTTAACTTGCTGAACAAGTTCAACCGAGGCAGTGATACGCTCTTCTCCGAACATGATTTTGAGCTGATACACAACTGGGGGTTCAACTTCGTTCGCCTGCCCACAGACTACCGTACATATATCTATGGCGACGACTGGCTAGACATCAACCCCAACGTAATCAAGCAATTCGATCAAGCCATAGAATATGGGGCAAAACATGGCGTGCACATCAACCTTTGCCTACACCGCATTCCAGGCTTCACGGTCGCAGAACCCAAGGAAAAGACCAGCATCTTTGATGACCCTCAGACGTTGGAAGTCGCATGCCGGCACTGGGCGATGTTTGCCAAAAGGTGGTCGGATATCCCCTCTCAGCTACTCAGTTTTGACTTGTTCAATGAGCCTACAGTCAAAGATCCGGCTGCTTACATTCGCGTTGTTAAGGCCCTCACAGAGGCCATACGCGCACAAGACCCAAACCGTCTGATCATGGCTGATGGATTGGCGTATGCTACCGTGCCCGTGCCCGAACTGATTCCGCTCAAAATCGCTCAGGCACTGCATAACTATCAACCCATGGGGCTTACTCACTACAAGGCGAGTTGGATTCCTGGAGCGGAATCTTGGCCAAAACCGCAATGGCCTTCTGTACAAATCGGCTGTTTCATTACATCCAAATACCACCCGGAAATGTATGAACCGCTACAGATAGATATTCGCTCACTCGGCTCAGCATCAGGGACATTGTCGATGCACTTGACGGAGATCAGCAGCGAAGCGGAGTTTGTGATGAAAGCCGATGGAAAAGAACTATACCGGCACCACATTAAATGCGCAGATGGCAGCGGTGAATGGAAGAAGACTACATACAACGCGGAATACGGCAACTGGAATGGCGAATTTGACCGCATCTATTCGGCCGAATATCCGGCTGGCACGGCGTCACTGTCCATCGAGGTTGTTCGTGGCGACTGGCTGCGTTTCTCCGAAATCACAGTAGCACCTCAAGATCGCAGTGCAATTACGGTGAATGCCTCCGCACAGTGGGGTATCAAACCAGGCCGCCTGATAGTCTCTAGTGACGGCGTTGTTCGCAATACGCTGGTAGCTAACGGCGGACTTCAGGACGGAGCATGGCTTCGGCAGTCTGTGCTCAAACCATGGGGCGATTTGGCAAAGCGCTCGCATGTGGGGGTGATGATTGGCGAATGGGGTGTTTTCAGTGCTGTACCGCACAAACTCACACTGCGCTTTATGGAAGATAGCTTACGGGCCTTCCGACAAGCTGGGCTTGGCTGGGCATTGTGGAACCTGCGAGGTGACTTCGGCATCCTCAACAGCAACCGAACTGATGTGAACTATGAGCAGCTAGGCAGCGACAAACTAGACAGGAAAATGCTGGAACTGCTGAGGAGATATTGATGGTAAACCGCGAGTATGTAGATAAGCTCAAGACAGCATCCCGTTGAATATCAAGCCGATGAGAGGTGTAAAAACACGGAATTCCACGTTTCAAACACAAAGCTCGAATCTGTGGTAAAATAACACGATACGCCTGTGCGCTTGCATGGGCATCAGCCCTTTGGTATAATCATCAGGCTGAGGCGGTAATACGTCACGACAGAGGTTTAAATATATGTACGCAGTAGTTAAAACTGGTGGCAAGCAGTACCAGGTTGAAGAAGGCAATATCCTCCGCGTGGAGCTTTTGCCTAATGAAGCTGGCCAGACTCTCGAGATAGATGAAGTGCTTATGATCGGTGGCGTAGACGGCGTCAAAGTCGGAACCCCCATCGTTGAAGGTGCTAAGGTCGTTTTCGAAGTCGTTGGAACGGCTAAAGGCCCTAAAATCAATGGGTTTAAGTATAAGGCCAAAAAGAACTATCGAAAGCACTTCGGCCATCGCCAGAAGTACACAGTTCTTAAGGTACAGTCCATCCAAGCCTAACTTGGGGACGGTAACGCTAGCGGAGGTATTCGGCAATGGCACATAAAAAAGGTATGGGATCGTCCCGTAACGGACGTGATAGTAAGCCTAAGTTCTTAGGCACAAAGGCTGGCGATGGTCAGTTGGTTCAAGCAGGCACAATTATTGTGCGACAGCGTGGTACCAAAATCCATCCAGGCGCCAACGTGGGCCTCGGTAAAGATCACACAATCTATGCTACTAGCGAAGGATATGTGAAGTTCATCACAAAGGCCGACACCAAGTTGGTTAATGTTGAGGCGTGCGAGCAGTCAGAAGTCGCCTAACACCTGTCTTCAGTCTCCTCTTTTGTGGCCTGCTTCATGAGCGGGCCACTTTTCTTTATCACCACAGCACCCGGGGGGTGATTCCATGTTCGTCGATCAAGTTATCATTGAAGCTACAGCCGGCAGCGGCGGCAGCGGAAACATCTCATTTCGCCGAGAGAAATACGTGCCTCGTGGAGGGCCGGATGGCGGCAATGGTGCATATGGCGGACATGTGATCGTGGCAGCAGATGAACGGCTGACCACCCTACTGGACTTCCGATTTCAAAAACGCTACAATGCCGAGAACGGCGGCGCCGGCGGCGGCAACCATCGACACGGCAAAACAGGCCAAGACTGCATCCTTAAAGTGCCTATTGGCACACAGGTTTATGACGATACCACCGGCAACTTGTTAGCCGACATCGTAGAAGCAGGCCAATCGGTCAAGGTTTGTCAAGGCGGCCGAGGCGGTCATGGCAACGCCTATTATGCAACAGCGCTCATCCAAACACCCAAAATGGCTGAGAAAGGTGAACCTGGGCAAACACGCGTCTTGCGGCTGGAACTCAAACTGCTTGCTGATGTGGGTCTGTTGGGGTATCCCTCTGTTGGCAAAAGCACACTCATCAGTGCTGTCAGCGCAGCAAGACCTAAGATTGCCGATTACCCGTTCACCACACTGGTGCCTAACCTTGGCGTTGTTGAAGTGGAACAGGGACGCAGCTTCGTGATGGCCGACTTACCAGGGCTTATTGAAGGTGCGCATGAGGGTGTTGGATTAGGTCACCAATTCCTGCGTCATGTGGAGCGATGCCGTGTGATGCTGCACATGATTGATGTCAGCCCATACACTGGCCGTAATCCCATGGATGATTTTGACAGCATTCTGAACGAGCTTCGGCTGTTTAATGAAGATTTGGCTGATCGCCCTATGATAGTGGCACTAAACAAATGCGACATCGCCGAATCCGATACCGTTGAGCAAGTGGAGTCGGATCTGCGAGAACGTGGGTATGAAGTATTTAGGATCATCGCACCGTCTGGTGAAGGCACGCGTCCCCTGCTCTACAAGCTAATGCAGATGCTGGATGAAATACCTGTGCAGCGGCCTGTCGAAAGCGAAGTGTTCACCATTAAGGCCACTCGCAGCAGTGACCGTGCATGGGAAGTTGTGAATACAGAGCCAGGCGTATATCGCATCGTCAGCACCGGAATCGAACGCCTGGTGGCGATGACCGACATTGAGAACGAAGAGGCTATGCGCCGTCTGCATCGCAAGTTCCGCAAATTCGGTATTCTCGATCGGCTAAAAGAATCCGGCGCGAAAGATGGCGACGTGGTGCGAGTAGGCGATGTTGAATTTGATTATGTTGATGACGACAAGGAGGATGAAGAATCGGAATGAGCAGCAACCTGGTAGTCGTGAAGGTGGGAACAAGCACCCTCACGGGGCCTGATGGCCTGCTAGACCGTAACTCCATCTCATCCTTAGCGGCTCAGTGTGCCCGGTTGTATCATGCTGGTCACAACGTAGCCATCGTCAGCAGTGGTGCCGTATCAGCGGGCAGAGAGGTTTGGGGCCAGCATATGCTGCACCAAACCAATCAAGCAACCGAACCCGATCACAAGGTCATGAAGCACGCATTGGCGGCTTTAGGGCAGCCTTATCTCATGCAGGAATACATGAACGCTTTCAACCGCAGCGGTATCCCTGTGGGGCAAGTGCTGGTCACACGCAGTGATTTTGCTGCCCGTGACCGGTTCCTAAAGGCACGCGATTGGCTTCGTGCCCTTCTCGACATGCGAGTCATTCCTATCCTCAACGAGAATGACACCATCGCCACAGAACAAATTCGTTTTGGTGATAATGACACCTTGGCGGCCATGGTAGCCAGCCTACTCGATGCCGAAAAGTTGGTGATCTTGAGTGATGTCGCTGGATTATATGATCGTAATCCGGCCGAATATGAGGAAACAAAACAAGGCGATCCACCCACAATCATTAAGGATGTGGTTAACCTTGATGACCATCTGTGGCAAATCGCCGGCGGATCAGGCACAGCACGCGGCACCGGCGGAATGCGCACCAAGCTGCGAGCGGCAGTGATATCCATGAGCAGCGGTGTTCCTATGGTTATCGCTCACGGACGCACCCCTGACGTCTTAGTGCGCATCGTAGACGGTGTAGCTTTGGGAACCACATTCCATCCTGAAGAAACTCCACTTAGTCAACGAGCACGCTGGATTGCCTACGGCTTACCCGCACAGGGATATATCGTCGTAGACGCACGAGCGCGTGAAGTGATTAGCGAACAAAATCGCAGTGTGCTGCCCGCAGGCATCCTAGAATGCGGCGGATGGTTCCAGCCTCGCGATATCGTGGATGTGCGCGACATAGACGGCCAAACTTTCGCGAGAGGCTTCACCAACTACGGTGAGTCGGAACTGCGGTTGATCATGGGGCACAAAACCAACGAAATTGAGAAGCAGCTCGGTTTCAAACGGCGTGATGAAGTGATCCACAAAGACGACCTGGTGATGGTCAGCGGAGATATCTGGCAATCCGAATGGAAATAGTTTGATCAACAACAATGGGCACCTTACGGTGCCCATTGTTGTTTTCTGGTTCTTACTTTATCGGTATATTAGCTTCAGTTATTAACTGAACAGGGCCGATCAATCCACTATCTTGCAGCGTGGAGTTGGCGTTGAACACTGGCCAAGGCAGCCAGGTCTTCTTCTGGTCAGCAGGACGCTGAGCATCGCGGATGAGTTGGTTAACCCAGTTATTGGTCACCTTAACCTCAAGGCTATTCGCACCTGCTTTCAGCACATCCGTGACATCCACACGATATGGCGGCTTCCACAGTATGCCCATCGGTTTACCATTAAGCTGAACTTCCGCCATGATGTTCACTTGTCCAAGATCCAAATAGATCCGTCGGTTGGTACCAAGTAGACTGCGCGGAGCTTGAATGGTCGTTGTGTATTTGGCCGTGCCCGAATAATACTTGATGCCGATATTGTCGCTCTTGATCCAGTTGATGAGTTTGTTGAACTCCACTTTCGCCGGAGCATCCCATCCTGGTGTGAAGCTGACCTGCCATGGCGCAGATATGGTCATTGTCGGCAATGAATCCACTTTAACGCTCTTTGTCTTGCCATTGCCTAATGAAACAACATAGTTGCCAGGTTTCGTGGCAACAAATGAAGTTTTACCAGACACACTAGACACCCAACCATCAGGACGCGCAGGACCTGTGACCTGCACCAGCAGCAAGCTATTTTCAGCGAGAGTCTTCTCAACTGTCTCGTCACCAAGTTTATACTTGATGTAGAACTGCTTAACGACCATGCCAGCAGGGTCACGACCAAACGCCTTATTGGTCACCTCAAGTTCCAGCGAGTTGTTCTTAATCATTTTATTGACGATCGCTGTAGCATCCATCGACTGGGCAGGATCACCAAGCACGCCATACGTAGCAGCGAGTATAGTCAAGCTCTTCTTTTGTTCGGCTTTAACAACCGACTGCTTCACTTGCTTCACAAGTGCGGGGGCCGTAGATTTCGTACGGAACACCACAAATACAGATCCTGTGCCATCGAGCATTAGGGGCACCACGGTATTGGTGGCATTTCTAGTAAACTGAGCAGCGACCTCGATCTTACCGGTATCGGGATGCCAGATCTCTGGCAGTTTTCCGGTAACGCGGAAAGCGGCTTGGATATTAACAGGATGCTGAATTGTGTTGCATACAAAGTAGATATCAGCATCTGCAGTGCGGCGATGGATAAAGTTCAATTGTTTGAAGTCGTTTAGCACCTTAATGTCAGGAGCTATCTTGAGGTCAGCCAATACCTGCGGCATTCCTTTGCCCCAGATCACACGACCTTTACCGACAGTTCGCTGTCCGTTATAGCCCAGTTTCGAGGTATCACCCCATAGTTTTTGGTTTATACGCTGCAAATCTGCGTCGCACTTGGGATATGCAGCTAAGCCAGGCGTCTCATTCGGTGGATTACCTACCACAGTAGCCCCTGCCATTACCATGTTATATATCGTGTTCATGGTTGATGCGCTCAGGCGGTCACTGCCAGGCAGAACTAAGAACCGATAGCTAATACCGCTTGGCGCAACTATCTGTCCGTTCTTCACACTGCACTTTGCTAAGAACTGAGAAGAGATTCGGTCTGAGCGCCAACCCAGCGGAAGGCCTAGATCCTCAGTTCCCTCTAGAGGCCCCTCTTCCGCAAGCTGCAGCACATCAGCAACAAACAGTCCCTTTTGCAGCAGATATTGGCTTCGCGAAACATACTTCATCCACTCTTTGCTCTGTTCAAACCAAGTGTTATGCCTGTCAAAATGCATACCATGCGGTCCCAGTGCATAACCAGGTAATCGCTCATCGGCTTGATGTGCCGTCGTGTGGAAGATATAGCGGTTTACTCCTGCACACCACTGCGAATCGCCTAGTTGCTTGATGTCAAACAGACCATACTGCCAGCTATCGGCATTACCTGTGAACGCCTCTGCACCGATAATGTTCTTCCCGCCAATGTGGGCACCGCTGGCGACCTGATAAGTCGTCTCAGCATACCCAGCCGTGCCAGCCCAATACTCTGTCATCGGAATGTCTGCTAGGGAACTAATGTAAACACTATTGAGCGGTCCATCACCATAGGGTTCTGTCTCAAGCAGCATGTTGTCATCATGGCAAAGCTTGGCAAACGCCTTGTAATAAACATCAACCCAGCGGTCGCTGATGGTATTACGGAAGTCCCACAAAAACCGTTCGGATTGAGCTGTATCACCCACGTATCGGCCGGTGATCACTGGCAGCCAAGTCATTAAGTCATAGTGGTTTTTATTACGGAATATATCATCGAAACCAGGTGTCCAGTTCTGCGGACCAGTTTCGTAGCTGTCAATCAAGATATGCTTCAGCGTACTGCCGGCCAATGAACCCAGTTTCTTGACCACGGGACCTACCGCTTCGTTGTAGAAGTCGGTAACAGCTTTAAGGTCGAGTTTGTCAACTTCTAAGCCTATACCCGCTTCAGTTGCTGGATGGTTGGTCACAGTGACTGGTGTCCATCCAAACCGGATAACAGTCCATTCGCCCGATGTCGGATGCCAACTTAGGGTTCCGTCAGGCTGCATATACTTGCTGATGTTAATCACGCTGCCGGGAGCGATTGCAGCATCTGCAGGAATTGAGCTCTTGTCACGCAAAACAGCGACACTGCCATGTGCGCTGAGGGATTTCACGTTGATGTTCGGCACGCGAGCACCGCCATCAAGCCGCAGTTCCCCAAGGGAGAGCGTTCCGCCTGCAGGCCGACTAAACACCACCCGGAAGTTTTGCGCGGTGGTGGGGTTCACAGGCCAGGATCCCTGCCATTCGGGACGGTCGTCCACCATGTTGCCCTGCCAGCTTCCCAGTGACTGCCATTTGCCGTCGGAGCCTTCCGCTTGCAGCGACACCGTGTTGCACAGGTGTACACCCTGTTGAAAAGTGATCTGGCGAACAGTGGTTGGCTTAGCATACCGTATGTTAATGATGCTGTCGCCATTACTGTTTTGAGGGATGCGCACCACGCTCTTCACATCGCCGTCCCATAACACCCCAGCATTCGCTATCGGCTGGCCGCTGCCATCCGTTAACCCAGCGCTGGAAATTGAGTTACTTTCTGCTGCCGGAGTTGGGAACGCCAATACCGCGATATCACCATAAGTGTTTATGCGTGTATATGGCTGTGCTAACTTCACATTCGTTGATTGAGGCGTTACTCGCACATCGCTGTATACAAGCATTTTCATCGCATCAACAGGTTTCACCCACGGACCACCGCTGCTGCTCCAACCTTCGCTGTTGTGCATACTTAGCTCTAGTCCGAGGCGCTTAGCTTCCTGTGATGCAAACAGCATCATATCAAACCACTCAGGGCTGAAGTAGTCTATCTTGCCCTTCGGCGCCAGCGATGCATGGAATATCGTAGCACCGCCGATGCCCACTCGCTTCATTGCCTCTAAATCACGGGTGATACCTTGTTTTGTTATATTGCCGTGCATCCAATGCCACCAGGTACGGGGCTTGGCCGATTCCGGTGGGTTCTGCCAGCCGGCAGTCAGCGCATCGGCGAAGGAACCGCTTGCTGCGGCCAAAATAACACCAGCGGCAATCACCGCGGTGCGGAGATGCTTATCCATGTAATCCAATCCTTTCATCGCTTCCATATGGTTCCAGTCATATAAACAGCATAGCGCATCACATCTATATAGGGCAAATAGAAAAGGGCCGGCTATTACTAGCCGACCCCATTGTTAACTACAACCGAATGTTATAGTTTGATCTCTTCATTGGCGACGATCGTCACTGGGCCGATTAACCCACTGGGTTCCAGACGCGCATCGGCGCCGTAAGGCTGCCATGTCAGCCATGTTTTCTTCTGATCCGCTGGTCGTGCTGCATCTTTGATGAGTTGGTTAACCCATGTGTTGATGACGGACACTTCCATGACGTTCTTTCCGGGTTTCAGAAGTCCGGTCACATCAGTTCGGAATGGTGGTTTCCACAGCGTTGCCAGCTTCTTGCCGTTGAGCGTTACCGTAGCCATGATGCTGACTTTTCCTAAGTCAAGATACATCCTGCGGCTGCCGGCAAGCATGTTCTTTCCAACGGTGAACTGTGTTTTATATACCGCTGTTCCAGAGTAGTGACGGATACCGTCGTCTTCACTTGTTGACCAGTCAATCAGCTTATTGAATGTGGTGTTCGCAGGAGCACCCCATCCCGGCTGGAATGACACTTGCCATGGACCAGCAACAGTCATTTCGGGCAAAGAGTTGACAACTACCTTCTTCACTTTACCGTTTAAAAGTGTGACGTCGTAACTGCCCGATTTGGTTGCAGTCAGCGTGAGTTTACCAGCGGCGTCTTTGGAAGCCCAAGCGTTATCGAACGCTGAACCCTCAGTCTGAATAAACACACTGCCATTCTCTGGGTATATCTCATCAAATGTCGTGTTGCCCAGTTTATACTTGATTGCGAATTGCTTCACAACCATTGATGCTGGGTCTCCGCCAGCCAGTGAGTTCGAAACCACTAGCTCTAGGCTATTGTTTTTAACGAGTTTGCTGACTTTCTGAGTAAGGTCCGTCGAACGCCTTGCATCGCCAATCACACCATAAACCGCAGATAGTATGGTCAACGGCTTCTTAACAACGGCTTTGTCGATGCTTGCTTTCACCATCTTCACGGCTGCAGGTGCAGTGTTCAGTTTTCGGAAGACGACAAACAGAGAGCCTGTACCATCTAGACGCACTGGCAAAACTGTGCCTGTTGTGGTGCTGGTGTATGTGGCTGGCTGTTCCGTTTTGCCTGTATCTGGATGCCATATCTCGGGTATCCTGCCCTGCACACGAAATGCGATGTTAGCCTGTACAGGGTTTTGTCCCGCATTGCACACAAAGTAGATATCAGCAGAACCTGTCTGGCGGTGAATGAAGTTGATTCGTGAATAATCGGAAAGAACTTGCATGTCTGGAGCCACATTGAGTGCTTTTAGTGCCTGTTCGGGAGTCATGTTCCACATCACATAACCCTTACCGACTTGGCGTTTGCCTGCTCCTGGGTTTACCGATGTGCTGCCCCAGATATTCTTAACGATCTTGGACAACTGAGCATCACAGCTCGGATATGCGGATAAGCCTGGTGTCTCCTTTACTGGTGACCCTACAACAACAGCACCAGCTTGAACAAGCTCATTCACTTTGTTCAGAGCTTTCACGCTCATACGGCCACTGGAGGGCAGTAACAGCATTCGGTATTTCATACCATTCGGCAGTACGATGCAGCCATTTTTCACTACGGCATTCATCAGGAATGGCAATGCAATCCGATCAGATCGCCAACCGAATGGAAGATTTATACCGTCTGTATGCTCAACAGCTCCCTCTTCTGACATTGCAAGAACATCAGCGACAAAGTTGCCCTGCTGCAGCAAATACTGACTTCGCGATACGTAGTCCATCCATGATTGACTGTTGTTGAACCATGTATTATGGCGATTGAAGTGTGTTCCGAAATAGCCTAATGTCCAGCCAGGCACCTTTTCGTCATATTGCAGTGCCATGGTGTGGTAAATGAAGCGGTTAATACCCTCACACCACTGGGAATCGCCCAGCTTCTTAATCTGGAACGGGCCATACTCGTATCCGCCGCCCGTAAATGATTCTGCACCGATCACATTTCGTCCGGCGGTATGAGCTCCACTCACTACCAGATAGGTCGTTTCGCCAAAGCCCTCTGAACCTGCCCAGAACTCAGACATCGGGATATCACTTAAGCTAGCCTCTAGAACGCTGTCGATGGGGCCATCACCGTATGGCTCGGACTCCAACAGCATGCCGTCCTCACGGCAAAGCTTTCGGAATGCATCGTAGTAGACTTGCGCCCACCGATCGCTCACTGTCTTGCGAAAGTCCCACAGGAAGCGCTCGGTTTGTTCACCATCACCTACATACCGTCCGGTTAGGGCTGGCATCCACTTCAGGAGCGAATACTGGTTTTTATCCTTAAATGCCTTGTCTAACCCCTGTGTCCAGTTCTGAGGACCTGTTTCGTAGCTATCAATGAGGATGTGCTTCAATGTGGTGCCCGCAAGCGGACCCAGGTTTTTCACCACGGTACCCACCGCGGTCTTGTAGAAGTCGGTCACTGCTTCATAGCTCAGTTTATCGACTTCAAGTCCAAGCCCAGCCTGTGTGGCAGGATGGTTGGTGACGGTGATTGGTGTCCAACCAAACCGGATCACCGTCCAGTCGCCCGACTTTGGCCGCCAAGAGATTGTGCCATCGGAGTTCATGAACTTAGTGACATCAATCACGCTGCTTGCGGATATCGCTGAACCAGCAGGAACCGACGCCTTTTCTCTGCGAGGATCCAACATACCATACGATGCCAGTGTCTTCACGCCAAGATTAGGCACGCGGGCCCCACCGTTGAGTATCAGATCAGAGAGATGGGCAACACCCCCGCCCTGCTGTCGAAATACCATACGGAACTTCGTTGCCGTTGTTGGCTGAACAGGCCACGCACCCTGCCACTCGGGACGCTCACCCGACATGGATCCATTACCCGTTCCTAAAGAAGTCCAGCTGCCGTCTTGCTTCTGAGCTTCCAGTGACACCTGGCTTGCCAACCCTACGCAGTTCCTAACAGTGAACTGTCGAATCTCTGTGGGATGAGCGAATTCGATGTTTAGCGTACCGCCATCCTGAGGGCTCATAGGGATGTCCACCGTTGTGTGCACATCACCATCACTAAGCACATTAGCATTAGTGATCGGTGTGTTGGAACCATTAACGGTGATCTTGGCGTCACTCAGCTTAATCAGCTCCGCTTTGGGTGTAGGAAACGCCACGGCAGCGATATCACCATAGGTGTTGATGCGCGTATACGGCTGAGGCAGCACAGCCTTCTGGGATTCCGGAGTAACCCGGATCTCACTGAAGACAAGCATCTTCATGGCTTGATCGGGTTTCACCCACGGACCACCGCTGCTGCTCCATCCCTCACAGTTGTGCATGCTGAGCTCAATACCTAGCCGTTTGGCTTCAGTAGCCGCATGAAGCATCATTTTATGCCATTCGGGAGTAAAGAAGGTGATAGGCCCTTTTGGTTCCTGAAGTGACGCTTGGAAAATAGTCGCGCCGCCGATACCCACACGCTTCATAGCCTCAAGGTCGCGTGTGATGCCCTCTTTGCTGACGTTCCCGTTCATCCAATGCCACCATGTGCGGGGCTTTGCTGACTGCGGCGGCTTTTGCCAGCCAGTTTCTAGTGAATCGGCAGCATAACAAGCAGCTGCTGAATATAGAACCAGTGCGGTGGCTGCACTGATTTTCAGTTTGTTTATCATGTATCATTCCTTTCGATAAAGGAGCATTAAAGATACTGTTTATTTCACCGTGGAATGGCGGAAATCATTCCTTAACAGCGCTGGAATTCGCCATCTCTAACATGATGCTAGATCAGGTAAACTGAGCACATGAGCACATCACCCCGTAGAACAGATAAGATTCATAAATACCATGGGCACTTTTACACCATAAAAAGTGCGTTCACACGGTTTGCGTCGATCAATGGCATGCAGTGGGCTGCGGCTTTCGCATACTACGCATTTTTTTCGTTATCACCGCTGATTATTATCATGGTCACCGTATCATCACTCTTTTTCGACAAGGCAGATGTCACGACGAGAATCATAGATGGTGTGCAGACAGTGGTGCCCATCGGCACCGCAAACCAGCAGTATATTTTCAACACGATTACCGGTGTGATTCAAGGACGCGGTCAGGCAAGCGTGCTCGCTTTTATTATGCTGGTTTGGGCCTCCTTGGGTTTTGTATCCAGCCTTATCAGAGCGATCAGCCTTGCCTGGAATACGAGATCGCATAGCTGGTGGAAGCTGCCCATCAAAGGGTTTGTGCTTGTGTCGTTTCTGGTGATCGCGGCGATGATGAGTCTGCTAGTGCCCGTAATTGTGAAGCTGCTCAGCAGGTGGCTGCTGTTTCGGCATCCGCTGATGATTGCACTCTACCATGGCGTCAGCAACGGTTTGTCAGCAATCGTCATATTCATCAGCTTGACGGTTTTGTATAAAATCGCGCCAAACAGGCCGACACGATTTAGCGAGGTATGGGCGGGTTCGCTGTTAGCCACCCTTTTACTTAAGGCAGCAGAAGGGTTGTTCGTGGTGTATTTACGCTATTTCGCTACTTTTAACGCAGTATACGGTGCATTTGGAGGTATCATTGCTTTAATGATGTGGATATACCTATCAGGCTGCATCTTCATATATGGTGCGTGCTTATGTGCCGTTCGAGCTGATAGAAAGTCGCATACCGCTCATTCGGCTCGCTCACCGATAGAACATAAGAGGTGAAAACATGGCTGTCTCATACCATAGAATAGATATCTATACCAGCGAGGATACTCGGTATCATGGGAAAGCCGCCTGGGATTTGGTCATGCGGCGCGTTCAAGAACTCCATATCGCGGCTCGGTGTATTGTCTACTGCGGATTTGCGGGATGCTACGAAAACGGCGAAATCGCCAGCAGCTTTATTGAAGTTGAAGCCTTCAACATGCCCATCAAAATCGAGATATTACTGCCTTCTGCGGAACTCGACACGGTGATGTCGATTGTTGAGGAGCTTCTCCCGGATGGGCTTGTATCTGTTCACAGCATGGATGTGCGCCTTCACAGATGCCATCAATCATTGATTCCTCGTCAGATGTTAGTCAGAGACGCAATGACCGCATCACCGGTCAGCGTGACAGCAGACACATCAGTCGCCGATGTGGTTCAGATACTCGTAACGCATGAATTCAATGGACTTCCGGTGGTGGATGACAAGCAGCAACCCATCGGCATCATCACACAAAATGACCTTATCACCCGAGCATCTATGCCGGTGCGGTTGGGGATGCTGTCTGATTTCAGCAGAGAACAGCTTGACAGCTACTTGAATGAGATTGCGGAGCTAACGGCTCAGCGCATTATGACGCATCCTGTTGTGTGCATCGAATCCAGCAGACGGCTGTTCTCGGCCGTGGATATCATGCTGAAAAACAAACTCAAGCGGCTGCTGGTCATAGGTTCTGACCGCAAGCTGATCGGTATGCTTGCAAGGGCCGACATATTCCATGTGATCTCACGTGCTGAAACCCCAGAACAATCAAGCTACAAACTCGACAAGATCATCAGTACATCAGATACCGTCTGCAGCATCGCTGACCGCAATGTGTGCATGGCATATGACAACACCCCCTTAACGGACGTCATCCGAAACATGTCCGAAAGCGGCTCTCAACGAGCGGTCGTCGTCGACAGCAGCGGCAAGCTGATTGGCATGATTTTCGATTCCGATTTACTAGGGCTGTTTTCTGACCATAAAGCGAGCATATGGAGCCACCTCATGTGCCATCTGCCGCTGACCGACATCGCAGCCCGCCACAAGATGCACCTGCGTCAATCACAACAGAGCACCGCTGGTGACGTGATGAAGAAGGAACTCGTTACCATACTCGATAATGCCAGTATCGAGGAGGCTATCAACATCATGATTCATCATCAGATTAAACGCCTGCCGGTGGTCGACCGCCAAGGCATATTCATGGGCATAGTCTCTCGCGACGCGGTATTGCGGGCAAGTGTGTAAACGTAACCGGTTTACCCGCGAGGCGCCATCATTATCGGCGGTAATAGGCGTAAACACGGAGCAGCACTCAATAGTTACCCGCCTCGCAGCCAATAGCTGACGGCAGTCGATTGGAGATATCTGGGATCTCTACTCATGAAGAAATTTATGGTCATATATCATTACGTATGAGCCATACTTCATATCACTAGTCCAGTATGGTTTCGTTTTGAATATGTCCCAGCCATTGCTGTTTTGCCCGGCTAATACTACATATTCGCCACGCAGTCCATCAACTTTTGCGCGGAAGGCACGAAAACGGGTGTATTTTCCTAGCTCCATATTATCTTTGTAAATGTAACTGCGAACACTTCCGGCTTTCATACCGATGACATCAACGACTGTTATTCGCCGATCTTGATATTGTTTCGGAACGGCATACCAAACATTACCTATACCGAGTTGCTGGCATTTATTGTTCACTGCTGATATGGCCGCTTTTTTGTTGACCGGAAGAAAGTCACGGATATCAAACCTCTGCTGTAGGATGTATCCTATTGCGCCACAACATATGATGACATTTGCTGCTATAACCAGGGTTATGATGATCCCTTTTGTGGGTCTGGTCTTTCGCGTCATACATCGTCTGACATACACCACCAGAAGGCAGATATAGATAACCGCAAGTACATGGGCCCAACTGGCAAACACGAAATACCGTTGTAATTCATGCAGATCATGGTTATTCATAAGGCTCGGTTACTTCCTTTCGCGAGAACGCTTTTCCTGGTGTAAATATACCTCGTTTTCGCAGTACATTCTACAAACAGCTATCGCATACACATGATGTTAGGATGCGAAATCCATGATTTGCGTGTTTCACAAAAATACAAATCGCAATTGGTCTCGGCATCACGACTGCGTCCACTGCGACTGACTGGTTCACAGCGGATAGACACACACCCATAGACATATCTGAATTGGGGTCATATCTGGTCATTCATCCCTCCGAAACCCGATGATTAGAGCCACAGGCTATCGCCCACCACGAAACCCTATTCGAGTCTATTCGCGTTCATCCGCGGTTTACTTTCACATAGAACACTAACGCTGATGGACACAAATGAACGCCAATGAACGCGGATAAACACACGCCCATAAACATATCTGAATTGGAGTCATATCTTGTCATTCATCCCTCCGAAACCCGATAATTAGAGCCACAAGCCATCGCCCGCCACGCAACCCTATTCGCGTCTATTCGCGTTCATCCGCGGTTAACGCTCCCCTAGCTTAATCTGCCGACATACGCTGATAGACACAAATGAACGATCCTGTGGCACAGCAGCTCATCGCGGTCTTCCAACTCTTTTGCGGCATCTTCAGCCAATTTACTGTTCTCGTTTACACAAACTGCACTCAGTTTACCCATTTATGCTCGCGAATGTCAAGCTTTCCATGCAGCAAGGGATAACTAGTTGTCGTTTTAGGGAATTATAATTGTCGCTGAACACGAACGATATCTTTTAGTGTACAGCCTTTATTACGTTGTTCAGTTGCCATATAGTGACCTATACATGCTCTTTGAGCAGCATGTCCTTCTCTTTTACTGGGAGTGTCAAGTTATCTGTTTTCTTGCCCTCGTCGTTGGTTGTCTCAGTCTCTATATGGATTTACCCTCTAAGTATGGGAATCTAGACTGATGAACGATTCAATATGTATATCTGCGAATTAACGCGTTTTCGATATGGCATTAATCTCTTTAGATACGGCTTTTGTGCCAAGATTTCTGTGACTTCTCGGATAACTAGCTTTCCCATCCCGCGGCCATCCAAGCACAACATTCGCGTCTATTCGCATTCATCCGCGGTTTACTTTTACGGTGAACACTAACGCTGATGGACACAAATGAACACCAATGAACGCGGATAGACACACGCCCATAAACAAATCTGAATTGGGGTCATGTCTGGTCATTCATCCCTCCGAAACCCGATGATT
>CAZFLA010000042.1:0-24370 GCA_964519405.1 uncultured bacterium | reverse complement strand
AAAGTCATCACCTTTAGCCAGTGCATGGATGGCTATGAGCGGGCAGGCTGGCGGTGTTGCTGTGCAGCCAGTTGAGGCCAGTATCACAGGCGCTAGCAGCGCTGTTGAATGGTGTTTTGCATCCCCAAATAACCCCTACCTGCAAAATAATGTGTGGTTCAGCGTCACGCCGCAGCTGCCCGATGCTTCGCCACTATTCCTCAGCAATGGGCAGAATATTAGTGTTGCCGTTCGTGTGCAGATATCACCCGATAACTTCAACATAGAACCGCTGGTATGGCCTTGGCTGAAAGACCGCACGGTCGCGTGGGCAAGTCTATCCGACGCCCTTAAGCCTCTGGCTGATACGACCGCGGAGGCGGCCGTGAAAGCGGGTGACATGAATGCGTTGCTGGCACCTCCTACAGTGGTAAATTTCGATCCAAACCGGCTAGACACCCAATCGGCTCAGGATGTTGTGAATATGGCGCGAACGGCATTACTGACGGCTGATGCTGGTATGTGGATGCAGGTGAACAGTTGGTTAAACAACGTGAACCAGCGGATTTATGGACGCGACGGCTTGGTGGATAGCTCGCAGATGTATCTGCCTGAGTTTGTAAGCTCCGCCATAGATAGTTGGCTGTATTCGGGTAACACACAGTGGGCGCGATGCGTATCAGATGCATCTACTATTGCGCTCGCAGTGAACTCGTCCAAGCTGCAGCCCTGGGCTGCGCGGTTTGGAAGTGCCTTTCTTCAGCGCAATGGATTACCTGTGCGTGACGAACTTCTCGACAAACTGCCGCCGGCTAATGCCGTTGGACAGGTGCAGTCGCGGCGGTTAACCAACGCAGCATGGTCAGGATGCATCAGTGCGTGTGCTCCATATACCGTGACTTCCACAGATGGTGTGAATGTGAGCCTGCGCCGAGAGGGTGCTCAGCTTGTGGCAATGAGCGGCTGCCCTGTGCCCAAAGGTGTTAAGCTGGCTGGTGTTTCGTTGTCGGCGGGTGATTGGACATACTTGGCTGATCGCAAGCTGCTTGTAATTCGAGCGGCTAGTTCGGGTAACCTCACGATAGGGTTCTAAAAGCAGCCGACGATCAGCGCAGATAAGTTTGGGCTGTTACGATGTCGCTGGGATATCACCGACACCATTCAGCATGATGCTGGGGTTGTATGGGTAATGTGTGGCCGTTTCCGCATCTGAAACGCCGCTTAATACCAAAACTGTCTCGATCTCGCTTTCAATACCGGCGATAATGTCAGTATCCATGCGGTCACCAACAATGACGGTCTCTTCACGCTTTGCTCCAAGCCTTCGTAGGGCGTGACGCATCATGAGCGGGTTCGGCTTACCCACATAGTATGCTTTGTGACCTGTCGCTAGTTCGATGGGAGCAGTCAAAGCTCCGCAGGCTGGCACAATTCCTCGTTCAGTGGGGCCTGTGACATCAGGGTTTGTGCCAATCAGTTTGGCACCCTGGCGAACGAGATGGCTGGCCTTTTCGATTTTGTCGAAGCTGTAACTATGCGTTTCACCTACTACCACGTAGTCGGGTGAGTAGTCGTTCATGGTAAATCCCGCTTCGTATATGGCATTAGTCAATCCCGCATCACCGATGACATAGGCGCTGCCGCCTGGACACTGGCTTTTCAAAAAGCCTGCTGTTGCCAATGCACTGGTGTAAAAATGTTCCTCGCTAACAATAAGACCCATGCGTTCAAGCTTCTGAGACAACTCTCTTGCTGTCTGCTGACTGCCATTAGTCAAAAACAAGTATTTCTTCTGAGATGCCTGAAGCCACTCTAGCAGCTCTTTCGCGCCAGGTAAAAGGTTCGGGCCATGGTAGATAACACCATCCATATCGCATATGAATGCCGGTTTTTCTCGGATCTCCTCAATGGTTATTCGACTAGCCATATTTTTCACTCCATATTATCCACTTATCGTATACGATGTTATTGTACTGTAGATAGGTTAATGGCCTATTATCACAATGTGTAAAATATACCGGGAGGGCTGTTCTTATGACATCAATTGATAACATTAATGCATACCAGTTGTTTCAGCGTGATTCGCATAACCATGCCTCTATAAATGCGGAAGGCAGTGGTTCTCCGGATAAACCCCTAGTTGTTGAAGGCGAAGGCTTTTTTAGCAGTCAGACTGTGACCAAAGAGGCAGATAAATGGTCAGCTGTGATCGATCTTCCTACAGGCGGCCCGTATAAGATTTCTGTGGGTGATTGCAGTGTATCACCTGTTTTCGTAGGTGATATCTGGGTACTGGCTGGACAAAGCAATATGGAAGGCTGCGGCGACCTGATTGATGTTGAACCTTCTCATCCGCTGGTCGTCAGCTATAACCTGGCAGAAAAATGGGAGCAGGCTGAAGAGCCGCTTCACTGGCTGATGGATTCCATTGATAGCTGCCATGCCATTCAAGATGAGCCAGCACACAGCGATGCCGTTGCTGAAGCACGGCGAGTGCGAACAAAGGGCACGGGATGCGGACTTTCATTTGCGAAATACATGGTTGCCAAAACTGGCGTTCCTATTGCATTGCTGCCTTGTGCACATGGCGGTACTCGGATGGACGAATGGGCTCCCGAAAAACTCAGTATGGGTGGAGCGAGCTTGTATGGCAGTATGATTCGACGAATCCAGACTGTTGGCGGAAAGATCACCGGAATGTTGTGGTATCAAGGCTGCAGCGATGCTCTGACACCAGGCGACACTCCCCTGTTTGCAAGTCGGCTTCGCAACTTTGTGGCGGCTGTGAGAAATGATCTTCAGATGCCCGATATGCCTTTCTACCAGGTGCAGATTGCTCGTGTATTCACCGAGCCATCAACGGAACTCGTTCAGTGGTGGAACCAAATCCAGAACGATCAGCGAGAATCTGAGCCCGATATAGAACATCAGGCCATGGTCAGTGCTATCGACTTACCGATGGACGACTCTATCCACATCGCGACTGGTTCGCAGAAGCGCCTTGGCGTCAGATTAGCCAAGATGGCCTTGGGTGAGGTCAGCACCATAAAAGTCGACCGCATTTGGCTTTCCAACCCATGCGAAGTGCGTGTCAGCTTCACCGGCGTTAACGGCAAGCTTGTTAGCCAAGGTGAGCTCAGCGGCTTTAGTCTGCGCAACGGCGAAGGAAAGCCCTGCTACAGCATGTATTGTCAGAAGATTGACGCAACTAAGCCGAATGAAATCTTCTTAAAGACACAAGAGCCTATTACCGACGATGTAGTGCTTTGGTATGGGTGGGGTTTAGCACCATATTGCAACCTAGTCGATGAACAAGATATGCCTGTTGCAGTTATGGGACCAATGGAAATAGAGAGAGGTTAACGAACACTTTGAAAATTGGGGTATGCGCTGTTCAAGGCGATTTCGAAGCTCATATCAAGGCGCTGAAACAGTGCGGTGCAGAGGCCATGGAGGTTCGATTACCATCTCATCTTGACGAGATCGACGGACTAGTTCTGCCAGGCGGTGAGAGCACCGCAATCATCAAGCTCATGCGGTTGTACGGGCTTGATGAGGCCATTCGTGCTAAAGCCGAGCAGGGGATGCCGATTTACGGAACATGTGCGGGCCTAATAGTAATGGCCCGCACGATCGCTGATTATCCTGATCAGCCATCGCTGGGAATATTGGATATCGTGGTCAGGCGAAATGCGTTCGGACGTCAGATAGATAGTTTTGAAACAGAGTTGGCTATCACTGGAATGCCAGGCAAACCAATGACGGCAGTGTTTATCCGTGCGCCGTATGTGCAAAGCGTAGGCGAAGGTGTTGAGGTGCTTGCGCAGGTCGACAATCATCCTGTGTTGGTCAAACAAGCGAACCTGTTGGGTGGGGCGTTCCATCCTGAGCTGACGTCAGATGTGAGGCTGCATCAGATGTTTATAGACATGGTGGCTAACGCATAAACACCGCATACTGTTCTGAAGATAACCGAAAGAATATAATCTATCTATGGCGATAATTCTAGCAATTGACTTCGGCAAGGTGCGTCTTGGGCTGGCAATATGTGACGGTCTGGAGATGATGGCGCACCCGCTGCGCACCATTAAGCGGCAAAGCAACCTCAAAGATATCGAGATCATCAGGCAGATATGCGTTGAACGTGAAGTCGATATGCTGGTGGTAGGTATGCCATTCTCGCTGTCTGGTGAAAAGCAGATCGCAGCTGACACCGTGGAACGTTTTATCGAAGTCGTCAGACAAAACCTGCCACTGCCAATCGATGTCGTAGATGAACGGCTGACAAGTGCTGAAGCAAATAAACGACTGATAGAGATGGATGTCAGTCGTAAAAACCGCAAGGATGTCGTGGATCAGATGGCTGCCGCGATCATTCTAGAAAACTATTTAGCGAAACGCCGTTTAGCTGCCCAGGAGGGGTTGAGTGGCCAGTAAGCGCACTCGGAAGAAGAAACCGAAGCAGAACCATCGAGCTGTTTGGATCTCTTTATGTCTTGCTTTTGCGGTGGTATGCATTTTTACATACATGGCATTTCAACCGGTGGGAGCAGGTCGATCGAAGTTAGTGGGTGTTGGTGAAGGTGCTTCTGCTCGGGTAATAGCAGCCAAGCTCAAGGCCAAAGGGCTCATCCGCAGTGAGATGGCTTTTCAGGTTGTTATCCGTTGGCGAAAAGAATCATCCAAACTTAAACCCGGCACCTATGAAGTGAATCCCGCTATGACGTTAAGCGACATAGCGGACATGATCGCTTCAGGGCGCACGGCGGTTGGCCTTGTGACCATCCCTGAAGGGTTCACTGTGAGGCAGATTGCTCGCAGGTTGGAGGCCGCCAAAGTCTGTTCTGCCGCGCAGTTTATGAAGTTCTGCACCGAAAACGGAAGTAGTTTACAGGCTCCATATCACTTACCCAATAACCTCGAAGGGTATCTATTCCCCGACACTTACCGATTATCTGCGGGGCTAGGGGCACGAGCGGCTGCTCAGGAAATGGTATCGGCAACCACCAAGCGGCTTTATGCACCTAACGCCGCCGTCATAGACAGCAGTAAACTGGGCTTCAACCAGCTTCTCACCATCGCCTCGTTGATAGAGCGCGAAGCCAAATTGGCTGTCGACCGCCCCAAGATATCGGCTGTCATCTACAACAGGCTGACGAAAAACATGAGGCTGCAAATCGATGCGTCGGTATTATATGCCAAACAACAGCATCAAGCGGTAGTTTATCACAAGGATTTATGGGTAAAATCACCATATAACACGTACCGAAACGCGGGCTTGCCTCCTGGCCCTATAGCTTCACCTGGTGCCGATTCATTTTCGGCAGCATTGCATCCCGCATCGATAAAGGCGCTCTATTACGTAGCCGGTTCCGGTGGGGGGCATGTGTTCAGCGACACATATGATCAACATCTTGCAGCAATCAAACGAGTGAGAGGGAGATAGGCTTGCATCGCAAGTTAGGAAGTAAGCCCATAAAACGTGGTTGGATGCGTTGGTACCCGGACTATATGGTGTCTCGCGTGACCGATGTCACTCCTCAGATGCTGGATGCCCATCATTTTCGCGGTGTGCTTCTGGATATTGATAATACAATCATCCCATGGCAGGGGATGGATATTTCGGATGACATTCGCAAGTGGGTTAAGTCGGTTATGGACTTGGGTGTGCAGATATGCTTGGTCTCAAATACCAACCGGCCCAAGCGCCTTCGTAAGCTGGCACAGACTTTGGGTGTTCTGCATGTGCCGAATGCAGCAAAGCCTCGCAGAAGGGGACTGCAGCAGGCCCTGGATTTGATGGATGTTAGTTGTGACCATGCGGTGATGATTGGCGATCAGTTGTTCACCGATGTGTGGGCAGGCAATAGAATGCGTATGGCTACCATCCTGGTTGAGCCGATTGCCAAACGAGAATTCGTTGGCACAAAGATTAGCAGAGCCATGGAGAAAATACTGATGTGGAGATACCGTCGGAACGGTATGTGGCCCATAAACAGGAACATGATGGACAGCTCAGAGAGTCAAATAGAGTGATAACATGCAGATAGATGGTCATACAAAAATCGTAGGCGTGATGGGATGGCCTGTTGAGCATACATTGTCACCCGCCATGCACAATGCGGCTCTCGAGAAGATGGGCTTAAATTGGGTGTATGTTCCCTTGCCAGTGGCTCCAGATCACTTATCTGCTGCGGTGGCAGGCATGCGGGCGATTAAGTCGCCAGGATGGAACCTGACGATCCCACATAAGTTGGGTGTTATTCCACTGCTGGATACGGTTGTGCCCGAAGCGCAGGCAGTTGGAGCGGTTAATACTGTAGTTAATCAAAACGGTCACTTAACCGGGTATAACACAGATATCACAGGCTTTATGCGTTCTGTAAAAAAAGAAGGGTTTTGCCCGAAAAATGGTGAACCTGTAGTTGTAGCTGGCAGTGGTGGTGTGGCGCGGGCAATAGTTTATGCTCTTCACCAGGCTGGCTGCGAAGTAACCGTCGTTAGCAGAAGTCACGATAAAATCGCGAAAATGTGCGATGAAATACAGGTTGACGCCACGATACTAGAGTACCGTGATGCTCAGGTACAATCTGTAATGAAGAAGTCACGGTTACTAGTCAATGCGACCTCTCTAGGGATGGGCGCACAAGCCGATGAGATGATACCTGTTCCTGTGGAGACGATGCCTACGGGAGCTTTGGTGTTTGATACAGTGTACGCTCCTGCCGAGACAAAGTTGATGACTTTTGCCCGGAGAAACGGATACTCAGCGTGTAATGGACTGGGTATGTTGTTGATGCAGGGAGCAGTTGCGCTTGAGCTATGGACACAGGATGAAGTACCTGTAGAAACGATGAATTCAGCGCTGTTAGATGCGGTTAATGCAAGAGCGTCAATTGCTCCACATTAACGGCCTGTGATATAATCGCGTTGATGTTGCGCTTCTGCAGCAATAAACCGAGCAGTAATACTCAGTTCGAATAAGGGGTTTTCACAACGATGGCAGTAGTCCGAAAAAGCCTAGCCGACTATCTTGTAGAGAAGGGGTATGTTAGTCGAGACAACATGGCTAACGCCCAGAAGATTCAGAAGAGCACTGGCGGAGAGCTTGGACGGATCCTCATCGAGAATCAGTTAGCCACATCCGCTCAGGTTGCTGAAGCGATGGCTCATGAATTGGGCATTCCGTATGTGGACCTGCGAGCGTTTAAGATTGATCCCGCCGCTGTAAGTACCATCTCAGAGAGAATTGCGCGACAGCACAAAGTGCTGCCAATCCGCAAGGATGGCAATGTTCTTATCGTTGCTATGTCGGATACCAACAACGTAGGCGCATATGATGATCTTCGGTTGGTTACTCGATGTACGATTCGCCCTGCTTTAGCTAGCCCCGATCTCATTGAGGAAGCTATTGCGCGTGTGTATGCCTCGGCTGTAGTCGGGTCATTGCCTGGCGCGAATGCCCCTCAAGCACAAGCCCCTCAGGCTCCAACGCCTGCTCCATCAGCCGCTGTAGCTCCGACGCCAGTGGCATCTGGAGCCGGCTCATCGCTCTCAAGTGCTGTTGGCAATGTGAAGGCTGACGTCGCTACCTTTGGATTTGGCGACGAAACGGACGCTGATGATGCTGAAGCCGCACGGCGAGTATCTGAAGAAGCACCTATCGTCCGTATTGCGAATACCATTATTCAGCAGGCCGTTCGCGAGCGAGCATCAGATATTCACGTAGAACCACAAGAGCGTGGTGTACGTGTTAGGTACCGAATTGACGGTGTTTTACATGAAGTGATGACCGTGCCAAGGCACGTTCAAGCGCCGTTAATTTCGCGTTACAAAATTATGTCTGATATGAACATCGCAGAACGACGTATACCTCAGGATGGTCGTATTGCAGTTCGTGTAGACAGCGCTGATTACGACTTACGTGTTAGTTCCATTCCTGTCCACCTGACGACCGGAATGAGCGAAAAGATCGTCATGCGTATTCTTGATAAGAACAGCGTTTTGATCGGTCTTGATAAATTAGGATTTTTACCTGACATTCAAGCTCAACTAGAAGAGTTGGTTGTTCAGCCGAACGGAATGGTATTGTGCACAGGCCCTACAGGATCTGGTAAAACCACCACTCTGTATTCAGTGCTTAACAAACTGAACTCTGTTGAGAAGAACATCGTGACGGTAGAGGACCCTGTTGAATACCAGCTTCCTGGAATTTCGCAGGTCCAGGTTAACAAGAAGGCCGGACTAAACTTCGGTATCGCCCTCCGCGCATTCCTTCGACAGGACCCTGACATCATCATGGTTGGTGAAATGCGTGACCTTGAGACCTGTTCTATCGCAATTGAGTCTTCGCTAACTGGACACCTCGTATTGTCCACCCTTCACACCAATGATGCTCCATCTGCCGTTATCCGTATGATCGATATGGGCGTTGAGCCGTTCCTTATTTCGGCTACGGTTATCTGCGTGTTAGCACAGCGCCTTGCTCGACGTATCTGTAAAGAGTGTAAAGAGGAATATCAAGCACCCGCTACAGTTCTGCGTCGATTTGGATTCCGTCCAGAAAACCCAGACCAGATGGTCACGCTGTATCGTGGACGCGGCTGTGATAACTGCCGAAACACCGGCTTCCGTGGACGAATTGGTATTCATGAAATGATGCGGATGAACGACGAAATCGCTGAGCTAATTGCACGGCGTGCACCACTTGCCGACATTCGAGATGCTGCCAAAGCGTATGGTATGATGGAGCTTCGCGAGGACGGCTTGAAGAAGGTGCTGTTGGGTTATACCACACCTGACGAAGTTATGTCCGTTGTATTTACCGCGGGACGCTAATAGCGTCTCGCTTCCGTTTAGTACCATCTAGGGAGTAAATAGTTTGGAAAGCAATCAGCCCGATGTCCAGGCTCCGATTGGAGCTCCAGGAGCAGCCGCCCCTCGCACGAATAAACTAGACGAAACTCATATCGATGAGTTACTGCGAAGTCTAGTTGAAAAAAATGGCTCCGACTTGCACTTGTGTTCAGGTGTGCCTCCAATACTTCGTGTGGATGGTAAACTTCAGCCCACGAATTACGATAAGGGCACCCCGCAGATTTGCCAGCGGCTGATATATGATATTCTGTCAGACGAACAGATACAGCGGTTCGAGCAGAATATGGAGTTGGACTTCTCCTACCAGATGCAGAAGATTGCACGTTTCCGTGTTAATGTCTTCCGCGATAGAGGGTCTGTAGCTGCTGCATTCCGACTTATTGCTACCCGCATTCCTACAATCAAGGACCTCAAACTTCCTACGAAATTGGAAGAACTTACCAAGCTTCCTCGAGGTTTGGTTCTCGTGACCGGACCAACGGGTTCTGGTAAATCCACGACACTGGCAGCTATGATCAACGCCATCAACACCGATAGAGCTTGTCATATTATTACAGTTGAGGACCCAATCGAGTACCTACACCAACATCGATTTAGTATTATCAACCAGCGAGAACTTGGACAAGATACACACTCATTTGCCAACGCACTTAGGGCTGTTCTTCGTGAAGACCCAGATGTCATTCTTGTTGGTGAAATGCGTGATACTGAGACTATTCACTTGGCGATTACGGCTGCTGAAACGGGACACTTGGTTTTCGCAACCTTGCATACCAACTCAGCCGCTCAGACGATTGACCGTATGGTCGACGTGTTCCCTCCAGGACAGCAGGAGCAGGTGCGTGTTCAGCTCTCCAACTCCTTAATGGCAGTTATCTGTCAGCAGCTGCTGCCAAAAGCAGGTCAGAGGGGACGTGTTCCTGCTAACGAAATCATGGTGTGTACACCTGCTATTCGTAACCTCATCCGTGAAGCGAAGGCCCACCAGATTACTTCGATGATTCAGACGAGTGGCGCATTAGGTATGATCACGATGGACCAGTGTTTACGTGATTTGTATGCTAAAGGTCTGATCACAATGGAAGTAGCTATGGAAGCTGCTCAAAGTCAAGACGAACTCAAAAAACTTATTAGTACCGACGTCAACTCGATGCAGGCAGGATCCCCTGGTGGAAATGCCCGCCCGAGTGGCCGGTAAGGCAATTAGGAGGCGACATCGATGCCAGCGTTTGCCTATTCGTTCCAAGATAATCAGGGCGTTATTCGCCAGGGAACCAGTGAAGCTGAGTCTCCTGATGTATTAAAGCAAAGGCTTGAAGAACAAGGCTTTAAGGTTGTTGAGATCAAGCAGGTTAGGCTGAAGGCCAAATTCCAGTTTGGCCGCGTTAACCTGAAAGAGCTGTCGTTGTTCTGTCGACAGTTCTCTACGATGGTCGATGCCGGTGTCAGCTTGGTTCGATGCTTGGATGTGCTTTCGTCACAGACGGCTAGCGGAACACTAAGAAAAGTGCTTCACGAGATACAAGCTGAAGTAGAGAGCGGACAGAGCCTATCGAAATCGATGGCCAAATATCCCAACATATTCAACAACCTGTTTGTTGGACTCATCCGCGCCGGCGAAGTCGGTGGTGTGTTGGAAGAATCACTGCAGAGGCTTGCCTCCTTCCTAGAAGGCGACGTTGCCCTCCGCCGAAAAGTGCAGTCTGCCATGACCTACCCGGTCATTGTTATGGTGGCTGCTGTGATTATCGTCATTGGATTAGTTACTTTCGTATTGCCCAGCTTCTTTACCATCTTCAAGGATATGGGAATTAAGGACGAAGAGTTCCCAGTAATGACGAAGATGCTAGTAGAGTTGTCCAACTTTATGACAACAAAATGGTATTTTGCCATTATGATTGTCGTCATCACTGTATTCGCATATAAGGCGATTAATGCGACTAAGTTTGGACGACGCACTATAGACTATCTCAAGTTAAAAGCCCCGGTGTTTGGACCATTAACACACCGTGTGGCTATCGCTAGGTTCTCGCGAACTCTTGGCACGCTGTTAAGTTCTGGTGTTCCTATTTTAGGTGCACTAGAGACTGTTGCAGGTACTGTTTCCAACGAGCGAATATCAGAAGCTATCATGGAAGCACGCGCCAGAATCCGCGAAGGAGACCGTATTGGCCCGCCACTAGAAAAAAGCGGATTATTCCCTCCGATGGTTGTACATATGGTATCTATCGGTGAGGAATCTGGTGCTCTCGACGCAATGCTCGAAAAAGTCGCTGACTTCTACGAGTCTGAAGTAGATGCTGCTCTTGACTCGCTGACGTCGGCTATTGAACCTTTGCTGATCGTCTTTTTGGGAGGAACAGTCGGCTTCATTGTCATTGCGGTCATGTCACCAATCGTAGCTTTGGTTGGTAACCTATCCGGCGGAAGCGGCGATGATAACTGAGGCACTAAGCGCCATGCCTTATTGGTATGGCGCTTGCCTCCTAACCATATTTGGAGCCGTTATTGGCAGCTTCCTTAATGTGTTGGTATACAGGCTGCCTCGCGGGATATCAATCGTTACACCTCGGTCTCATTGTCCGAGGTGTAAGCATGTTCTAGCAGAGCGGGACTTAGTCCCGCTCTTAAGTTGGATAGCTCAGGGAGGGAAGTGTCGTTACTGCAAAGCGCCTATCAGCCCGCGATATATGCTGATAGAGGGACTAACCGCTTTGTTGTTTCTGGCGACCTTTAACAAGATCGGCTATCATGCAGAGCTAATTCCTACCTGTTTATTTATTTCGTGTTTGGTAGCTGCGTTCTTTATCGACCTTGAATGTTTTATCATTCCTGATAGTTTGAATTTCGTAGCGTTGATGTGCGGAGCAATAGTCGGCATTATACGTGATACTCACGCTGGTTGGGCGATTATGGGGTGGTATCCGCCTCTGTGGTTAGTATCGGCTAGTGCTTCAGCTCTTGTTTTTATCGGCATCGCAAATGTAGGACGGATATTATACCGACGTGATGCTATGGGGTTTGGTGACGTAAAACTCGCCCGTGCTATAGGGGCGATGCTGCCGCTGTTATTGTCTATGATGTCATTCGCTGTTGCCATTGCTGTAGGAACGGTGATTGGCGTTGCGATGATAATGAGGAACCGTAAGAAAAACAGCAGCACGGGTGACGATGATAAGCAAACACCTGCGGATACGGAATCACTGAGTATCGCTCAGACTATAGGCTATAGCATCGCGATATTCTTTTGGGTTGATATCATTCTGGATTTTGTAAATTGGGTCACAAATAGACCTGAACCGAAAAGTGCTGATGAACCGGATGAAGTTGTGGGATCGACAACTATTCCCTTTGGTCCATTCATGGTAATCGGCGCTTTTTGCATGGTGTTTTTTGGAGATATCTTCACAACACTTTGGACCACTTATTGGAGGTGGGCAACCGGTGGATAATCATGCAAAATGGGGAACTGCAGAAATGGGCATGACGTCCAATAAGCAGACAAGAAAGGACGGCGGACATATGCGCACCTTAAAATCGATGAATCAAGGTTTTTCCATAGTAGAACTGCTCACAGTCATAGCCATCATTGCCGTTTTAGCTGCTATTCTTTTTCCAGTAGCATCTACTGCTAAGGAGAAAGCCCGCCAAGCAACATGTATGGCGAATCTAAACCAGATTCAACAGGCTATTAAGATGTATAAACTTGATGAGCGAGTTTATCCTGAAATGCTAGTTGGACCGGTGTTTACTAACACCAACGGTTCAGTAATGGACTTATCGCAAATACGGTACGGCTATGTTGTGCAAGGATACATGAAGGATTATCATGTGCTTCATTGTCCTAATGGCCGCACAAAGAATCCTGCCGACCTAACTCCTGACATTAACATCATGCGCCCAGATCCTAATGACGATAACTATAGGATATATGGTCTAGCATCGGACTATTACGGAACTAATCCCGTAAATGGCAACAAGGTGTTTACGTATGGATATGACAGTTACAGCGTAGGGTCAGAATGCGATGGTTCTATGAACGAGCGTTACAGTGTTTATCGCCCTTACGAGCCAGTTAACAATAATGGCGGATATGAAAGCGGCAAAACAGACGATATGTGTCAGCTTCAGTACAACAATCCTCCTGAAAACACAATTGTAACATGGTGCACTAACCATAGAACATGCGATGGATCACAACCCGCACCGTCTAGCTTTGATATGGTTCTGCTGCTTAATGGATCAGTAAAGCGCGTCACTAGCATTGATATGGTCAAGCGCATGACTGGTAATGATCCAAACTACAATAATGGCGGCAACAACGAGCTTTGGTGCCTGAAGTAGATAATAGTTGATTAACACGGGCGATCGAACATTGTGCACGGATGCAGGGGGGGCACACTAGGATGATATACAGCCAAATGCGAAGAAAAGCCGGCTCTTCACTAATCGAAGTATTAGCGACGATAGCTGTGTTGGCAATTGGTATTTTAGTACTTGTGCGGATTTTTCCTGCAGGATTTGCATTGATGAACGATGCCGAAAACCGGACTGTTGCGATGTCGCTGATTCGGCAGGAGCTAGAGCACTGGAAGAATAATGCCACTTCTCTTCCTCGTGCAGTTATGCCCGTATTTGTAGACAGTTCAGGTAATTTGGTTTACCAACCAAATGTTCATCCTGATCGCCTTACCCTTACGGATGACGAAAGAGATCAACTTGCGGCGTTGAACATTGATCCCTATTGGTTTGATGGGGCAAATAGATTTCGACGTGTGTATGGCGAATCTGTAAGGATTCCTGTGCCAACACCTATAGACTACGGGTTGGGAACACAGCAGGGCAGTCTTTATATATTGATGTCTGGCCCTATCTATTATAGGGAGTATCGTGACAGCGGTACACTAACCGGCAGTAATATATCAGTTCATGGCGGCCCGCTGCAGCGCAGGCAGTTCGATTCGGATGAACGAACACCGAGGCTGAGGAATTCCAGAGTCTACTCGATCAATTATGACGAAAATGGCGATGATACATATAATGATGTCATCATCTATCTTTTCCCTGCCAGATACGATAGATCATTTACGATTAACTTCGATTACTATTCGGCGGACTCAGGAAAAACACGACTATATTCTGCCAACAAGACATTTACTGTTGCTGCTGGCCAAAACGGCCCCATTCAACTAGCTTCAGTAACTAGTAAAGATGGAACACCCGTATTGGAACAAGGTTGGGAAATGAGATGGGGCAGCGAGGAACTGAGCCGTGAGTTTACGCAGCTCGATGCCACCGCTCCTGCAGGCAGTTCGGATGCAGACTGGTCTGACGATCCATACGAATTCAAAGTGCTTCCTGTTGGTGACATCGCAACTATCGCGGCTGATGTTAAACTCGGAACAAAGATGGCCACTGATACTGCTAATGTAGGTATACTACTGTTCAATCCGCTTGGACGCGACTATGTGGAGAAAACGGCTCGAGGTTCTGTGCCATTAACTGCATATGTCGATTACGATGTGATGGATAGAAAAGTCATCCGCGAAGACCGCCTAGTAACCGGCGTTCCATCGGAAATTAAACTAACCTTGAACAACCTGAAATCTCGTGGTTCGTTCAACCAGGATAATAGCCGGTATCGCGGCATAGTTCATGGGGTTTCATCACCAGACTTCGTGGCGGTTAATTTAGCATCGGGATCTACGCTAGTTGAAAGAACACCCAAGCAGCCTAATGGCGATTATGAAGTGGATTACCGGAAGGGGATCGTTCGGATTTTGAACTCCGATTTGGCAAATGCCAACGTCAGGTTCTACTATCAGGCGGAAAATGACTGGGGTATAGAGCTGGTTAAGCCATTTGATCTATATCGCGAACGCTTGAGTCCGAACTTATCAATGAAAGAGTTCTATGTGGGCGGCAGTGATAATGGCGTTGGTTCACCAACACGAGTATATTTCCCGCTAACTGATGCTGGTAAAGTGGTTAGCGTTTCGGAGATACATTACGTAGATAATAATGGAACAATCATTACTTTATCTGATGTTCCATTCGATATAAGTACTAAACCGGACTCTACTGGCCTCTGTTGGATTGATGTTAAGTCGGTGGCTACAGACATGGATACCTTCGACTTTAACAGTTATGGATATGCCGTTCGCGGAATTTCGGGAACATCATTCAAGGTGAGAGCCATTTGGTATGAAAATAACCGGGCCCGCAGTAGGGAATTAGAGACTATGTTGGTTAGGGAGGCCGAATAATGAAGCCTGTTAAAGAACATCACTTCATAGCTAGCAAGGCCTTTACTTTAGTTGAATTGCTGGTTGTCATTGCGATATCTAGTGTACTCATTGGGTTGCTCTTGCGGCCGTTACTAGATACGTACAACGCTACTCAGCGTGTTCAAAAAATAGCAGAAGCACAAAGCCAGTGTCGTTTGATTATGGCTAATGTCACTCGTGAAATGCAGGATGCTGCTTATATCTTCGACAATAGCTTGGTTTTTAACCCGTATCGTTTGGCTTCAGGTGACACAGTCAGTAAAGATGCCACGATATTGGTGAAAATTCCTAATCCTAATGACGGTAGGCTCGATGAGTTCTGTCTGCCATACGCCAAAATTGATATGGCATTTGCTGTAAAGAAGCAGGATCAAAATGCAACACAGCTAGACCCAACAGATGGCTCGCCGTATGTTCCGCCTGCACGCAAGGGTGACCAAGAGCCATACCTACCGCTGCAGCAGAGCATGAAAGTTGTACGTTATTTCATAGGACTAAGTGACCCATTTAAGACCTATCACAACAAAAGTGAGATGGGACATACCGGCACCGATAACCCATATATCTTATGGCGAGCGGAATACTGGTTGTATAATCCTGAAGATGGAACACCGAACTCAAGTCTGTTTGAATTGGCAGACGGACAGCCTGTATTAAATGATCCTGATTTCTTCCAGAATGAAGATACTGCGCCGACTAGGGTTGCTGGTGCACGCGACATTAACGGTGATGGCAAGATCAGTTATATGGAAAACTGGCTTGCAGTTAGCCGTCCCGTCAGTCGTACAAGCAATATTGATATGATATCGATCGGTCGTGATTCACGAACAAAGGATATGCTGCTGGATCAAAATTCCGGTCCATTACAGGGACGCATATTTTCTGTGACATCCCTCGTGCGATTTACACCAGAACTGGTAGCTGGCGACCCAGCTGTTCCAGGTTTAGATGATGATGCTGCTAATGAAGCTGCCAGTGTAACATCGGGATCTGTTAGGGTTCCGCCAATGATTTACACCACAAAGCAGGGCAGTTGGACATGGCCTGCGAACATCGTATTATTCCGAAGTTCGCCCGCAAATCCATCAGATAATCAAGACATGGAATACTACAAGACCACGGTATTGGAATCTGGAATTGCTAATGGATGGAGATCGGGCGATACCATAGTGTTGCACGTGTTGGAATCCAACGGCAAAACAGACGAAAGCCCTGCGTTTAACATCAGTTTGGCACAACGGTTACGCGACTCCGGATGCTTTGACCCAGAGACTTATCAAGATACTCCCTGCAAGAACTTGGGTGATCCGTTCCATTCGGATGTCAGTCCGGCGAACAACCCATCAGGCAGAAATTGGAATAATCTAGCACAGGTTGTTGGATTCCTGCAGAACGCGGGCTCAGGGGAACTGAATTTCGCTCTGCCAAGTATGTTACTGAATTCTGATCATAATCCGGCGATTAATGTAGCCGTAAAAGATATTAAGGCATACGACGAAAGCGGACGCAGGTATTTCATGCTTGATCGTGATGCAGACGGTAAACCTACAGGTCTAGGCGCGCTGGAGCAAGTTAATATAGTGCCTGGATCGGAAAAGGTGTTCGGTCCTGATATGCGTCCTGGTGCAGGTTATGGACGGCAGGTGCGTTATAACCGAGTCCCATTCGGCAGCGGCCGCATACCCGTCAACTGTTATCGCATTCAATATGTGCAGATGGGTGACAAGACCGCAGATGCTGCACTGCAAGTGGGATATGTACAGTTGAATAACGAAACACCGCTCGATACAGTGTCGGATTCGGGCTTCTCAGTGAGCTTCGATTTTCAAACGAATACTGCGACCGATGTCGTTAGGGTAGATTACCTGTCTCGAAGTGCCATGACAGTTGCTTTAACAATAAGGGAATATGATAGACGCGGAAATCCTGCTGAAATATCGTTAAGCAACAAAGTTAAAATCCGCAATATCTTACAATAAGGGCGTGCCATGCAGAGGTTTGCTATGTCATATAATACTTTGAAAGCTAGTCGGCGCAACTCTGGTCAAACACTAGTGATTGCGATGCTCGTGCTGATGATTGTGGCTAGTTTGGGTGCGCTCTTTCTAGCGATCATTGCACGCAACCTGCAGAACTCGCAGCGTGGAGCTGAGATCGTTAGTGCAGAATACTATTCCGAAGCTGGAATACGCTATGCCGATCAACGATTAACATACAGCGGCGAAGGTGCTGACTGGCGTCCTATTCCTGTGGCCGCTGCAGACATCGCCGCAGAGGATCCCGATAGTTCATGGTTAAAGCAAGGTTTCTCACGGGTAGATTTCCAGAAGGGCCGAGCACTCATTCGATTGAGCTATGATCCTCAGCCCTCTAATCCAGAAAGCAGATACATCAAAATCGAATCTGTAGGGCGTATAGGCAAGGTTAACCCTAAAGACCCTACCACGCTATCTGGACCTGAAGCTCAGCAGAAGCACATCTTGGTTGCGTATAAAGCGATTGGCATCACTGACTATATGCGTTATGTGACTAACAAAGACAAACGCAAGAATGTGTCACTAGATTTGGGTTCGCCTGTTGTATGGGAATCGACATCTTCGGGGAGCGAATTTCCGTCTGGTATGACAGCATGGGACAAGACCCCATCAGAAATCAAGCCGATACCTGTCAGGACACTGTTTGGTGCAAGCAAAGTCGTAGATTCCGATGATCTGAAGCATTTTTACTATGACCCTGTGTTTGATGTTATTGACGGCTCAAAGTCAGGCCTAATGGTCAGCGGAGCTCCTATGAGGGTTAACGGCGATCTGAAGCTGTATGGTCCTATGGATATTTTCCTTGATCCCGAGCGGGGGCAGAAGATTGAAGTTGCTGGAGACATAAACCTAGACCACAGCACAACATCGAACTCGTATGATCCTAACGATGTAGACCTGCGTGATCGCTGGGCCAAAGTATGGACTAATGACACCGATAGTGAGCTTATCTACCCATCAAATGACAGCTTTAGCACCCTAAAAGGGTTAGTGCTTGATGGCAACGACGGTAATGACTCGGAAGGGTATGCAAGAAAGACCTCTTGGCTGGAACCGCCGCTTATCGACGACCCGGATCCTGTTACCAACCAGACACGCTATGTAAGGTTAACACGCAACAGTGGTGTCATTGTGAACAGCAGTGTACAAACCGGACGGTTCGGGTATGGCCGCGGAATGTATATATCTAACACTGTAGACCAGCAGAACGGCGCAGGCTTTTTCGGAGGCAACTCACTGCGCAGTGAATGGATGAATCCAGGATCTGGCCCCAACTGGCGGGGACCTTTCTATATGCCCCCTGGAGCTGTGATTACATTTAATCCATCATGGCTTGGAAACTGGGTTAGATCCATAGAAGGAAACAGCAGCGCGGCGACAAACGCACAGGGATTCGCTGTTGAGCTTACCTCTGGGCAGCGATGGTCGCTGCCTACAGGACAGAGAACCAGCAACTCACTGCTTGTATGCTATTACCGGTCGCCTGGAGATCCATCGGATCAAACACTTCGATACAGCATGTATAATCGAGGTTTAGGCCGTCCGGAACGTGTTGAAAATCCATCTCCTCTCGAAGGAGATGCAGATGCTGATTTCCCTCCATTCAATGGCATTATTTATGCGGAAGGCAACCTAAGGGTTAAGGGTACAATCCCTAACCGACAGTTGACTGTTGTATCTGGCAGCAATATTTACATTGAGGGCAGCCTTGTTAGGTCAGAACGCAACTCATCATTGGCTTTGATGGCTCAAGACAACGTGGTGGTTAACGCAACGATGTTTGTATCACCAGAAGAGATGCCGTCATTTGTTGGCGGTATGAGTGATGGTTCTACGTTCTATCAAGTGCTTCAGCAAGGATCATGGGCGAGATATGCCTTCCAGAGCGCGGAACCATTAACGAAGTATGGTGACGCTGGCACGAGCAGTTTGATGGCGTTGCTGACCCACAGCAACACCGGTGTGCCCGGAAAAGTGCCTCTTTGGGTAAATAGCAAAGCGGTCACTGAGAATCTAGCAGTTAAGATGGTTGCACCTAGTTTCCAAAGGGATGTTGTAGATATCCCCATGGAGCAGGGATCATCACCGTATTTGAATCTAGATCAGATGGCCGTGAACAACATCTCTGTGGGTCTGCAGACCGGTATTGGTAACCTAGGCGCGGTGTTTGACTACAACCTAGCCAAAATCTGGGTTCAGCCGCTTGATGTGCGCATTGAGGCAATGATATATGCTCAAGACGGTAGTTTTGCTGTAGTGTCAGGACCTTGGGCGAACAATAATAGTCGGGACACTGCAGAGAACTTAGCCAACTATCTAAATTCAAGCAATCCGGCGAGTGTAGATTTATCGTCAACCGAAGCATTAAACAGGCGATGGCAAGTTTGCGGTGTGCGCGATGCCCGGTTCCCGTTCTATGAAGAACCCGTAGATATTCGCGTCCGAATAGTCGGCAGCATATCGGAAAACCGACCAATGAGCATACAAGATCAACAGGTATGGCTATCGCATTGGGGATGGATACCAACTAGATATGGTTCTAGTGGTAAGAATGTGCCAGATCTGCATATCACACCCAATCCATCTAAACCGAATGACGATCCAGGTGCTTCACCAAACCTGACGATGGAATACTGCTTCCCGCAGCTCGTTGCGGATGCGGATGGTTACTATGGACAACTTCGAGAAGATGAATATGGAAGGCCGTTGCCGCCCATGCCATCCTTACCAGTGTGTCCTGGGTTTGTATATTTCGGGCAGCCGAAATAACCAAGTAGGAGGTATTAGCGATGTTTGGTATAAAACTGACCAGCCGCGTTTTGATGGCAGCTCTGGCTGTTATGATCATCGCAGCGGTGCCTGTAAGTGCAGAGGTACGGTCTGATGACGTTAGTCCTACAACGGTTAGGGTAGCTGTGGGTGATGGCGGAACAAATCCATGGGCGTTTTTAGACAGCAACTCCATATTGCCTCGCGGCTGGGATTTAATAAATCCGTTCGCCACAGGTATTGACAAGAATGAATCGACATATTGGAATATGCCAGTCGATGCAGGTGAGGAAATATGGCGCGAATATGATGCTGTTGTTATAAGCAGCGCAATGTTTGATAACCCTGTGTTGAAGAATTCCATGATTCGTGGAGTAGATGCTGGCCTTATATTATGGGTGCGCAGCACTTCGTTTGCATTCAAAGTGGTTCCGCAAGGCGAGGGTGCAATAGTATATGCACCAACCACCGATAATCCATTTATGCTAGCGGGTATAGCCATGCGTGTTTTACGCGTGGCCGGCACCCATCGCATGAGCAGCCGCCAGACAAATGGTACATGGCAAACAATAACAGCACCATTACTGGAGCAGTGGAGCAGCGCAAGCATAAAGGGCGTGCGAGCCAGCAGTGCTGCAGATACAGGCTACATACGACCAGCAATTTACGACGGCATTATGTATGTCGTTGGGTTCTACAAAAATCAGATCTGTTTGCTGGCGTTGGATGTTGATCCCGCTCGTGACGTAGATCGTGATGGCAACCCCGATGATGGCATAGGTGACTATGGAGTTAATGGTAAAGAGGACCTGATTACCGCAGTTCCGCTTGATACATCCAGCCATACATCCGAGCCGATTGTCTATCCATATGAAGATGAATGCCGCGTGGCATTAACGAAAAACGATGGCACGACAGTTGTTTTCAGAGGTATTACACCCGGAAAAGGGAATCCAATAAGCCTCACAAAACTCGGTGAAGCGAAACCATCATCGACCGACGATTTCCCTTCGGACATTCAGATACCGGCTCCTGTGATGATGGGGCAGTTCGTGGCGGCAGCCTCAGCGGTATCTGGAAGCGGAGTTGGCAGGATATCACTGTATCAACCGAACAATTTGGACCAGTATCTCGATTCGTCAAATGCTTACGAAGTAACCCTAACGGCTCCTATTAGCGGCAATATGTCCGGTGGATGGGTAAATGTTGAGGGCAGCACCATGCCAATGGCATCCGATTTGATGCTATATGTACCTCAGAAGGCAACGAATGGTGCATCTGTTATTGCCTCTTTGTGGTTTGGCACTATCAATGAGCAGCCTACGAATGATGACCTGGAGCAAGACTACTATGAACCCCGTGTTCATCACTCGAAAGCCAGAGTGCAGATAGATACTGTCAAAGTATACAAAAACGGAGCAGCTGTCTCATTTACCACTGACGATTCTGGGCGAGTTCATTTATCTTCAGCACTATCACAGGGCGATGTGATATCGATGGATTATCTGATCGACGTTAAGAAGTCGGGTGCAGCGGTAAGACGTACCGATATCGAAATTGCTGATGTCGCCGCGTCGCCAACCCAGAGGGTAGTCGGCGGACCTATCCTTGATGACCATGATAGTCTTGGGTTCAGCGTGGCTGAGCCTGGAACTTCAGGAAGCTCTGTATCGCACCTTGGTGGTGGAACACTGTATGGATATGAAGAACAAATGGGTGCTGGCCGCAGCCGCCTAAAGTGGCGATGGGATGCGGTTAACACAACATATACCGAAACAGTCAATGGAACGGCATCATCGGTTCTCGATTATCGTCCAGAAGTAACAGACTGGATGGTATCAAGTAAACCGGTAAACAAAGTATCTGACTTTAGAATTACCAGCCCCATGGCGGTATTTGGTGATACTGCGTATGTGTGCGGATCAGCCACTGCCAATTTCATGGGCACTAAAACATCAGGCACATTGCTGATGGCGTTTGATACCACACCAAGTGTAAACATTGATCTTGGTGAAACAGTTGAGGCCGGTACCGTCGTGTCCGTTAAGCAAGTTGACCTTGCGCGATCGACATCCAGTGCAATTGTGAACAAGCGACTGGACGTTAGGATTAACTCGCGAACGAGCTCATTGAGCTTGGCAAACCTCATGACACCGGCAAGCTCTGGTGCTATGCAGAATGCGATAAGCCTGTCCCAGCCGATCGTGCTCAAGTTGGGCGACAACAAGACGGATTCTAACCCGATCATGCCTGATGGCTTCAACAATATGGTTTGGTCAGTATTCATACCTGGTGTGAGTGTTACCCGACAGCCAGCTATTAGCGGTGGTGTCGTCTATTTAAGCGCAGAAATCGGAAATATCTCAAGCATCTTAGGTATAGACGCCGAGCCACTGCGATACTATCCTGATAGACGCGGCAAGGACGTTCCCCTTATCGACGAAAATACTCGAGGCTGCCTGCTAATGCCAGCTATCGGAGCATTAAGTTTATATAAGAACGCGACTGAGGCGATCAACACGTTTATATCGCGTGCTCAGCAGTTAAGTCCAGGACGATATAGTTCTTCGTTCCGAATGGCTGATACCTGTATTGGTATGGTCGGGGAGAACAGCATTAAGCTGTTGAAAACTATCAGAACGTTCGTGGCAGCGGGACCAAGACTGAGCCAGTATGGGCCTGAAGGCGATGTTTATTGGGAAAGTGATGGCCCTATGGCTAATCCATTCCTGCCCGATTTAGGCTTAACCTTCGCACGTGCAGCTAAGGCTATTCCATTCAATATCATGAATGAGATGCTGGTAGTGGATACAGGCAACAACCGTGTGCTAGTGATGAACGAGCGTGGTCAGATGGGCAATCTATGGTCTGACGCTGCGAAGCATCCGATGCCCATCATGCCCATCAGCAGCTTCAGCGATCCGAAGAACCTAGAAGCAGGTGGTTCGTTGTCTCTGCGTCAGCCTGTTGATGCTGACTGGTATATAAACTATGTAACAAACGGCAGCGGAACAACCGAATCGCAGACACACATTCTGGTAGCAGATCAAGGAAATGGACGATTAGTAGATTTATCACTAGTTCGACCAACGGGGCAGTTCCCATTTACAGCGCAGCTGGAGTGGAGCAGCAGTTCGTTGCGAAATGCTGCGGATGATATTCAACTACTCACCAGAGATACACGCTTGAAATATACGCGTTTGGATGTGATGCGTAACCCAAACAATACCTTAGGCGGTTTAGCCGCAGTGCTTAAAGGAATTGATGGAACTTCTGCTGGATCAAATCCTGAAGCTGCTAGTTCAGAGCGCGTATATCTGATGATGAAATTCGGTAATAACAAGTCGGTGGTGTTTGATCACTTCGTAGCATCGGTAAACGGAAACGACGTCAATGTGCCGTTCAACGACATAACAAGTTTACAGCTAATACCTAGAAGTATTACCGGTGGTGTTATCAGCCATTATGGAATACTGGTGGGAATGGACGCACGCGTCAGCCAAGATCCTACGCAGTCCTATAAGATCGCTATCCTTGTGCCTGATAGTGCTGACAATCCCACAAAGCTGACTCCGCTTATGTTGCTGAGCCAAGCAGACTATCTCAATCTGCGAGCAAGCTCTGGATCGCCTTCGCAGTTCCCGATCTTGCTGAAACCGAATAGCGTACGGATGCTGAGTAATGGCAACTTATTAATCGCTAACGGAAGCGTGGCATACGAGAGTACCACTAGCAGTTCTGGGTATACTGGATTGGTATTTGAGCTAGGAATGAATGGTACATCCGGTGTACCAGGACCAAACATCGCGTGGTGGTTACCTACAATTCGGGATATCCCCGAATACGCTGATCGTTGGTAGATATCTGCTGAGTAATATGGTGAATGAGGGCGGTCTAAATAACTAGAACGCCCTTACAAATGTTGATGGTGATGGGAAGATGGCAATGCTAAATCACGGAAAAAAACTACTGGCCTTACTAACAGCTTCGCTGTTTGTAAGCGCTGTGGCAACCGCGCAGCAGTCAACCGACTGGCCTGTATTCCGCAAAGATCCAGCACGTACTGGTGCTGATAAGGTGCAGGATAACGGTCCAGGCCGAGGTAATTTACGTTGGAGTTGGCCGCGATATTCGCAGTTGCCGCCACAGATCATAGCCGATAACAGCAATGTGCATGACCCTTCCTATTCAGGAAGCTTCGCGATGAAGTCACTGCCCAATAGCTTAGGTACTGCTTACTACGCAAGCCTAGTCGGCAGAACTGCTCCTGAAGTGCAAGATGGTGCTGCAATTGAGCCTGATGGTTACCAGCCAAGTACTGCTGCTTACTCATCGGTGTTCTATTATTACGCGCGAGCCGCAAAAGTTGGCGATAATAATTCAACAAGCAATGCAACTGTTATTGCAACTTGGCAGAACGCC
>CAZFLA010000041.1:0-24575 GCA_964519405.1 uncultured bacterium | reverse complement strand
GCTGTAGGTCTCCAGCTTCTTTTAATTTGCTCAGTTGGTCGTCCAGGAGTTGCTTGAGTTCCAGCCGTCCGTCTTCTGCTATACCAAGTTGGGTGCAGAGTTGTTGAACAACACCCTCAAGTTGGCGCTGCTGGTCTGCAAGGGGGTTGTTTGCGGTGTCGGCAGATTTTTTTGGCTGGGCTGGCAGGATTACTAGTGGTATAGCGATTGCCATTACCGTAATGACCCATCCTAATATGGTCTGCTGGGATATTAATAACCAGGCACCCACCAAAAGCAACACTACAACCAGTAGAACTATTCGCCAAAATGGGATCTGAGATGAAGCTACTGCTTGCGGTTGAACGCTCAGCTGTAGTTTTGCCTGATCTCTTTTTCCGATCTCTTCGAAAAGTTTGGACACCAGCAGTTGTTTTTCCTTGACCTCTTGCTCAGAAGGCAACTCGCCATATGCCGTTAGCCCCTTACTTCGAGAGTCAATTTCAGCCTGCTTGTTTTCGATGTCCTGCTGCAGCCGATCGTAACGCTGCTGAGTATTACTCAGCGCCTGCTGGCTGTCTGCAACGAGCTTGTAAGCATTATCCAGCATCGACTTGAGTTTTATATCAACACTGAAGTGCTGTAGTCTTTCCAAACTCCAATCGGCACCCAGCTTGCTGAGGCCGTCAACAATCCGCTGACTTATCTGCTCGCGTTCGCGCTTTAGGTTAGGAATGTCCCTTAACCGATCTACTTCCTGCTTAATGCGTTTGACTACGGCTTCGATGGGCTTGCTGTTATCCAACAGCACCTGATTGATGCCAGAAGATGCTTGATCACGCTCTTTTTGCTGTCGGTCGCGTTCAAGCAGTTTGTCCTGGATCTGATCATTCAAGCTTTCGCGCTGCGTCTTTGCCTGGTCATACTTGATCCTCTCAAGTTCCGACAAATCGCACACATCGCGGTAACCATCAAGCTCTTGATTTAGCTGCTGCAGTTTGCACCAGTTTTCCCACACCTCGTTTTGAAGCTTTGCGGCCGCCAACTGCCTATTCGCAAGCTCAATCTGTTGCTTTTTATCATCGATATCTATACTGAGGCGATCTCTTTCTGCCTGGTATTCCTCATAACGCGACTGTTCCGCCTGAAGCTCGCGGATCTTTCGCTCAGCATCCTTCAGCTTCGCATCACACTGCGATGTTTCTGTGATCGTGCGCCCATGGGAGTGCACGAACTTTTTCGCATCTTCCTCAAAGCCACTGATGGCTTCCGGAAGGCTGAGCGTGCCGGTGCCTTGCAGCGCTGATGCCAACTTATCTTGAACGCTCTTTATGTCACTGGCTTGCCTTAGCTCCTCCAGCCCTATAGCAAATACTTTCCTGAATGACTCCCGATCGATGTTTGCCAGCAGTTTGTCAATGTACGCCTGTTCACAAGGTTGTTTGTTCAAACGGATCACAGTGGTAATCTTCTGCTTGCCCTGAGGTTTTTGTTCCCTTTCGATGCAATAGCTCTTCTGGTCATCACACAGCGTGATGGAGCCATGTTTTCGCGTGTTTTCCTCACCACGGCCCAGACGGTTCGCACTGCTGGCTGCATCACCATACAACACCCAGCGGATGAACTCCATCACTGTGGACTTACCGGCACCATTCATTCCCAGAAACGCAACAAGTCCAGGCTTCAATGGGCCGATGACTTGATTTGAAATGGCTTGAAATGAGCGTATATCAATGGTCTCAATCCACATGGCTACTCCCCCTCCCCGCTTAGTACACTCAGAGCATCAACACCGGCATCAATCAACGCTCGCCTGATCTCGTCATCACTGAGCGAATAGTGATACTTACTAATGACTTCATTCAGCTCCTTAGTTAGCTGCGCCACCTTTGCAGGATCCTCAGCCCACTGCCGGCTGAGGCGCACCGCCTCGCCGGATACCGATTCCGACTTCGCATACTGCTCAGGATCTATTACCGGAAGGGTATTATCACGAATGCTTTCGATAATGAAGTTTTCGTCATCTATGGGAAAGAGCTCTTTCAAGCCAGACTTTTTTAGCTCTGCATTCATAGGCGTACGGCCGGTTAGGCTCACTCTGGCAATCACCGGCACGGCTGGCTCCATCAGGCTTTGCCGAAGTGCATCGAATTTCGCCAGCATATCGGCTTCGGTCTGAACATCGGTCAGGTCCACTTCAGCGCTGCACCAGCGCACCGCATCCAAGGGCACAAACTGCGGCTGCCATGAGCCACTATCTGTGTCGACCCACACCGCACCATGCGCCTCCGTTTCGCGAATGCTCAGCCCTTGCAGAGATCCGGTATAGAACACCGCCGGGGCCGTTGGGTTCAGCAGTTTATACGAATGAACATGCCCCAAATGCCAGATATCATACCCCTTGCTCAATAAGTCATTCAACTGGCACGGCGCGTAATTGTCGTGTTCGGTCATACCTCCTACATTGCAGTGCAGCATGGCCACTTTCACATCGGCTTCGCTGGGCGCAGGATATGCCTGCGCCAGGTTTTTGGTGATCGCTTTGCTGCTGTGGCTGCATCCCGTAACGCTTAGGGTTTGCCCAGAGGAGGTGGTGATGCGATGGCAGCTCGGTTCTGAGCCATAACAGTAACAACCTTCGGGCAGCCCTTTCCATTCAGCACCACTGAGAGGATCATGGTTGCCGTTGATGATAAACACTGCGATGTTATTCGCAGTTAGTTTCCGCGTATAATCCACAAACTTCAATCTGGCGTGCAGCATGTTGCAGTCGAGATCTATGACATCGCCCGCAAACAACACCGCATCGGCTTTGTTAGTTATGGCATATTCCACACAATTCCCTAAAGCCAGCTCTATGGAGTCCGATTGGTATGCTCCTTGTGCTTTTGTAGCCGTAAATGGCTTTCCCAAATGCAAATCGGCGGCGAAAAGTAACCTCATGCTGTCACCTCAAATCTAGCGCTCATCCTAACAATTCGGTTTGTGGTTCTCACGCTAACGTATTCACTTACCAGCATTGTACCGAACTTGTGGTGACAAACTCCGGTTGTTTACATTGAGATGCTTCAAACAACCAGTAATTTTTGAAAAACCATATATTGTGCTTATTAGAGGCAGTATGTCAATATATTCCGTTGTCATATTGTGTAACCGATCACCATGATTTGATTCTTAATTGATAATTCTGTACCCTTTATACGGAGGTACCACATGGAATATCTCGTGTTTCTGTTAGGACAGAAGTACTTTGTACTTTTCCTGATCTTAGCCTTGGGCATCTGGCTAGGTCGGTTCAAAATAAAAAACATCTCCCTTGGTTCTACGCTAGTTTTACTTGTTGCCTTGATTTTTGGTCACGTATGTCAAAATGTCGTGCCAAGTGCGGTTCTTAGAGGGGTTCCAGAACCCACCGTTAAGGCTATCGAAACGCAGCTGAAACTAACTCCTAAGGCTGATGCAAAAGATGTCGCCAGTAATGCTATGAAGCTGGCAGCTCAAAGTGGTGAAACCCTGACGGCTCCCATCACTAAAGCGGAAGTTAAGAAAGTTAAGAGCGCCGAAGGAGTCACCCAGATTATTGAACTGGAAGACTTAAAAACAGTCGGCTTGCTCATTTTCCTTTACGCAGTCGGTCTTCAGGCTGGTCCTGCTTTCGTACGAACATTCAAACGCTCGGGCTTGAAATTCCTTACTATCACAGCAGTGAGTGTTTTTTCCGCGATGGCTGTTGCAGTAATAGCCGCCATCATAATGAAGCTTCCACCAGATATCGCAACCGGCCTTTTCTGCGGTGCGATGACCAATACCCCTGCACTGGGCGCTGCTAAACCCGTTTTGGATGCACTGCCGAACGCGGCCGCATGGGGAATTAAAAGTGGTAACGCCGTTGCGGGATACGCTCTGGCATACCCATTCAGCATGGTTGGCACCGTATTATTGATCCAGTTGCTGCCAAAACTGCTTCGTAAAGACTTTAAAAAAGAAGAACAAAGCTGGGATGTGGAGCGCCGAGCTGGTAAAGGCCATTTAGGCCGCCGCTCGTTCAAGGTCACAAACACCATGGTGGACGGCAAAACCATCACCCAGATCAACCCAGATCGCCACATCCATGTGAACATTAGCCGAGTAAAGCGCGGTGACGAAGTATACAGCGCAACCGCCGATTTCATCATCAAAACCGGTGATGTTTTGCTAGCCGTTGGTGAAACCAGCGAACTCGAAAAAATGGGTATGCTCGTGGGCGAAGAGTGCGATCCGAAGTGGGACACCAACCCGAACGTAATATCGGTTGATGTGGATCTTCTTTCGCTGAAATATGCCAACAAGACACTGGCTGACCTTGATCTGTTCAACCGGTTTGGTGTTACCGTAACACGTATTCGACGCCAAGGTGTTGAGCTAACACCAAGCGGTTCCAGCGAGCTTCTGCATAACGACAACCTGCGCATCGTAGGTGATCGTGAACATGTGGTAGAAGTGACCAAACGGTTGGAAGGCGGATCTCATACCGCAGAAGAAACCAGTTTCCTACCCTTCTTGGTTGGTCTGCTTATTGGTGTGTTCATTGGTGTTCAGCAGTTCTCCATAGCGGGAAGCACCATTACGCTTAGTACCGCGGGTGGTGCGTTCCTAATCTCGCTGATATTTGGTTATTACGGCAAGGTTGGACCATGGCACCTGCATGTTCCTACGGCTGCTGCGAATTTCTGTAAAGAGTTCGGATTGATGCTGTTCCTGGCTGGAGCAGGTTTAGATGGCGGTGCTAAATTTGCCGACGTCTTTGCCAAATACGGCTGGAGCCTAGTCGGTGCCGGTGCTGCTGTAACCACAGTCTGCTGGATATTCTCACTGTTCTTTATGCTGGTTATTTTCCGCATGCGTTGGCTGTCATCAAGCGGTGCTTTATCTGCTTGCTTAACCAACCCGCCAGCATTAGGCGCATCCATCACACAAACACGCAGCGAGCTGCCTGTTCTGGGATGGTCAAGCGTGTATCCAATTGCCACAATCCTTAAGGTTGTGTTTGTTCAGCTGCTTGTTCCGCTGCTTTATAACCTGGTTGCCTTTGCGGCAAAGGTCGGCGCCAAGTAACGCCAGCACTTCAGCAAACCTTCGGGGTGTGGATTTTCCACACCCCGTTTTTTTGTAGGGGGGGGAAAGTCTGCTGAAGTCATCTGCCAGCAGGATATGGTGAGGCACTGGATCTTATGTTGACTGAGGAGGAAGTGGTCGATCAAGAAATAGCGATCAACCAGCATAGCCAGATAGCGCACTTGTTATCATTTCGTTAGCAACCAGACAGTCTTTATGTTTATACACATAGAAGAACTCCTCAATGGTTACAGCAGAACCATCAGCGAATAGTTCATCATATGGGATATCCTTACCGTTGATATGAATATAGATCGCATTCCGTTCGATGTTTATCTCTTTAGCTTTAACATCGATTTTAAGTAAGTCACCGTCAGACAGGCTGAGTTGTTTCTGAACATTACAGAATTGTGAGGCCATGTGTCTACACTCTATAGGAGACGGATGACCGAGGATCTCGTAGAATGCTTCTTTGGACTTCCATATAGCAATTCTTCGATACTGACGTGACAACCATTCATATCCAGGATCATCGGCACTGAGAGCCATTGTGTTTTTAACAAAGTGAACTAGATCATAATCGGAAACCAAGTAGAGTGTATGGCCAGCGATTTCCGTAGGTTGGTGTAGATTATCAATGTTAAATATCCTGCCTAAACACACATCGTCGGATACAGAAACGTCCAATCTGGCCGCCATATTTGCAATGGATTGCTCCATAAGGTAATTGGTGTAATTAACTTTATGATGGGCATATATCCATTTGAAGAGATAGTTCCTGGCGTCAACAACGCTCTGTATGACACATATTGCAGTCTCTTTGAACCCAATAACATACTTGCTTTTAGCCTTATCCTGACACAAGACGATAGATGACAATAAACGGTCAACATCGATCGCATAGTTCTTCACGCCAGATGCCCAAGTGTCGCGTATTATGTAGTCTAGCTTATCAACATCAATGGCCTTACCATTAAGCAATGTAACCAAAGCATTGCTCAGTTGGTTTGCCGGCAGCTTCCCACTTTCACCGGTATAACTACATCCGATGATCATGCGGGCAACTAACTCAGGATCACCACCCAACCTAGAAATAGGTTCACCATACACACGCATTACGATGAGTGCACTCGCGAGTTCATGTGTCGCAGGTGACGCGTTTATATAGTCAACTTCAAAACCTGATGTCATAAGCTCAGAGAGTTCACGCTCTAACAGCGATGCCTTATAATAGTTTTCGAATGTATGAGAGAATGGCGCATGTGCGCAATCATGAAGCAAGCACGCAATTTCAAAAGACCTAGTGATTACATCAACAATATCTTGTTCGATGCGGACATTCTCTAGGAAGGCTGTTGAATTTTTGAGAAGGTGGAATGCAGCTTGTTTACCTAGATGATAAACACCTAACGAATGGATAAATCGATCATGCCTAGCAGAAGGGAACAGGCATCGCATGGACGTCTGCTCAATATATCGAAGTCGTTGAAAAATCGGTGTATCGACAAACTCGCGGCAGTAATCAACTGGTACATGGATATATCCATGTACCGAGTCTCTTAGGATTTTATCTTGTCCCGACATAACGGGAGATCACGTTATCTAGTGTATCGGGTATTCCCATATACCAATACATCTTCATATCCTCACTAGATATATTCCTCAGGCATCTTATAAAGCTGCCACTGTCATTCTCTTGCCACTCGAAATAATCTGACCATTTTTTAACGGCATACATAAGCGACTCCGTATCAATATCAAGGAAAAGACCAGGATAACTCCCTTCTACTTCCCGTCGTATACTTTTTAGCTGAGAAATCGATACAGTATCAGATCCTGCCCTGAACATATGTGCTAAGATATGATCGGCGTCAAGAATGGTGCACATTATTGTATCCTTCATTTAGCTGCAATGACGTAATGCAGTGGTATTTCAGTATGGTATGCAAATTCACACCACTCATCAACAATGCATGATAAACATGAATTGTTGGAGTATGTATAGATTATGCAACTTAAGATATGGGCTGTCAATAACAGTAAACTTGACGATCGATATGATATATTATATCTCCCGCCACTATTCGCTATTGCTGCAGAAGCCTGTCGACGTGCTGGCGAATGGTCTTAGCTGTGCCGTTGGCAATATATCCTTGCGTCACACCCGCCTGTTTGTTGTTCTTGTCCAAGACAATCACAGTGGGGTATGCATCCACACCAAAGCTCTGTTGTATGGTGCGGCCTTCATCCCAGGCAACCTGATACTTCATACCAAGCTCCTCAACGCCTTGTTTTGCGGCTGACTTATCCTCATCGCAGTTAACGCCGATCACCACCACATCTTTGCCAGCATAACTCTTTGTAAGCTCGTTTATCTCAGGAACGCTCATACGGCATGGTCCGCACCAACTTGCCCAAAAGTCCAAAACCACAACCTTGCCCTTGAAGTCGCTCATCTTCTTGGTACCGCCGTCAAGCATATTCAGAGTTAAGGAGCTGGGGTTTACCGACTGCGATGTGGAAGTGCCGCCATCTTGTTTCAGGTTGTCATTCGCGATGTTGTTGCTGTTCACCGATATAGCATAAACAATATATGCCACAAATATAACAGTGAGCACATTTATAATTCGTCGCCGCCAAATCATGACTCTTCGCTCTCGCCTTCTGTGTTAGCCGGGTTTCGTTTTGATATTAGGTATTCCCTTGTTAGAAGTATACCTACTATTACCGCAACAACGAGTCCGGCTGCAAGGCTTATCCAATAATGTATTCCGCTAGGATATGGAAAAGCCCACATCATCAGTTGCACCATACATAGAGTAAGTCCGACCAGCGATAGCCAGTAGTTACGCACCATCAGTTTAAGCCAGCCCATATGCGCATCTTTGACTGGTAGTGATGGAGTGATGAATGTAAGCAATGGCACACACAAAAAAGCAAACAACGAAATCGCTATAAACATTCCATACCCCTAAGCTAGCGACCCAATTTTTTCAATAGTGCTGCTCTGCAGATAAGTAATGCAAACAACGCCACCATCAGGTATCCTACGCCACCGATGAAGGCACCATCGTTAAGATCACTTGCGTCTTGCATGGGCAGGTGCACCATAATCAACAGCAGGAACGTCGATATGCCTAGCATCGGGGCGATGTAAAACAGCCGGATGCGGTCCATGAAGCTCTTACCGCTGATGGTGCCGCCTTTCCTGCGCTGCCGAATGTCACCTAATATAGCTGCTATCGGCATACAGAAACCGACCAGCGCCATCATAGGGGTAATCCAATCAACTATGGTTGTGACTTCCACCGATTACTACCACTAAGCTCCTGTATGAACATGCGGTTTTCTATGTTTGCGTCCACCGCGTCGTCGCCGTTTTGATGCAGCACTGTCTTGATCTTCAGCTTCTGGTGATGCTGATGAGCCGGTCACGTCTTCAGTATCCTCAGGCAGTTCCAAACCAAGAGCCTTCAGCTCCTGTGCGTTGCCCGCTGCCAAGATAGCGCTTTGTCCCTTTTTAAGAGCCAGTTTTAAGCTGTTGGTATGACCCGCGACCACTCGTTGTTCCACCAGATCATATACCATCATGCGGCCAGGCAGTGTAATTGACTTATGGCCATCTTCTGTGGCATAAACACTAATGAACGGCTGGCTAACCCGCAGCACATCGCTTCCGTGCTGGAAGACAGTCACTCCGGCTAGCTTCAAAATATTCCGCAGCAGATCGATGCTAAGCTGGCGTTCACCGATGAACACACTTCGCCATCCGCCCATATCTTTGCACACTACGCTCGGTAAGCCAGTCTGAACATATTCGGCAATGATTGTGCCGCTTTGGTCGTTGCAGTAAAAACTGGGGTTTAAGCGTTCGCGAACTCCAAACTGTTTGGATTTCAGATGTTCAGCTATGGCGTGACGGTCGTTGACGATGATAGATCCGCTTTCGCTGTTCCATGGCTGCGGCCGCAGCTGCAGTCCAGTTACCTCACGAATACCGTCTTTACACTCGCCATTTTCGTCATAAATACCTGCTGCATACACCCACACCAAGCACTTACCGCCGTTTTGCAGTTTGTCATTAATGGCAGCTCGCACATCGCTGTTAATCTGCAGCGCATTCATAAAGACATACACTTTGGCTTCTGGGAATGCCTTCTTTACGATGTCGCTCTGCAGGTAGATGCCAAAGTTTACGCCGCTTTTCAACATCACATCACGCTGCTGCAGCAACAAAGGCATCAACAGCTTGTCTGTATTCTTCATGTGCATGATGCTGTTTTCATCTACGATGAAGGCTACATCAGGTGCAGAATTCATCTGACGGCATTCCATCAATTTACGATAGACCGACACCGCCATCGCAGCGTGCTTCCAATGCTCGCTGTCGGCAAGCCAGCCCTCACCCCAAAGATCCATCCACGTAATGCCCATCTGCCGTGACAGGGCACTGCCTATCGCCCGAAGCCGGGCACCGGTTGTGCTTTCGCGGTCTGGCTGCTTAGGATTATATGTATCTGGGGTATCGCGCTTCGCAAAGTGCGGCTTGGTGTCGTCTTCCATGATGAACAGCTTCTCATGCAGCAGCACGCTGTCAATAGGAGCCGGTATGCTGGATCCGCACCCAACCAATCGATCACGGTAACTTGGCGGCGCGCAGACCATGTCGATACTGCTCGCAGAAAGGACCTCTGCCAAATCTAAGTGACCGCTGTATGGAGTTGGGAACTCGAAAGTATATCCGTATGGAACTGCGATCAGTCGGCGTGACTCACCCGACTTTTTGGCAGCCCGGCTGATAGATATCAGCCTCTTCGCCACGATATTGCTGGAAAACTGCAGGAAGTCAACCCACGGACGTTCACGGTGGTTCTCAAATAAAACAACCGCGCTCTCCTTAGGCAAAGCTGGTATTGAGGCGGTATCAAGGTCAACAACGCCATTGTGCCACGCGGCTCTCAGCAGCACGTCGTCGTCTTTGTACTTAACCCGCAGCCATCGTCGGAAGCTGTCTATCGCTGCCTTACAGGTGTCATAACCGCGTTCGTATTCGTGGAACCACTCGCGGCAGTCGAGGTGGTAGCCCAACAGCCGATCGGCTTGGTCGTGCAGCTCCATCTTTTGAGCTAAATCCGTAACGACTGCTTCAGCCTCAGCCCAATATTCTTCGCTAAAGAACGAAGGCTCACCTGTTGTGCCATCGGCAAACAACGAGACACCGTCTTTGTATTTCTCACTCCAGTTTCTAGGTGGAGTAAACATCAACCGCAGCATGACATATCCGTCAGGATCTCGCTGGGTCACCAGACTAATCTGTCGGCATGCCTCTTCTACGGCGGTATCTACTGACTGCAGGTCGACAACCAGCTCCATCAGCATCATATGCAGATGAACACCCGCTTCAGATGCTAAACCGACTTCCTCTATAACCCTGGCTTCACTGGCAGATCCGCTGATATACCCAAAGAAAAACATCGGTGGGACAGCAGTGCCCTTGATGACTATTTCAGGATGACCTCGACGCATACCCATCTTGATGGGTTCACGCTTGGGTAGTGTCAATTTCGGTACTGCTATTTTTATCTTTGGCTCAGGACGTCGAACACGTTTGACCGGAGCTGGCTTTGGTGCTGGTTTCGCAACAGACTCAGGTTTTTCCGGCTCAGCAGGTATAACTATCGGTGCTGCAGTTTCCACAACCGCTGCACTTTGCGGTTTACTTGGTTTACGGCTTCGTGACCTGTTTGGTCTCTGAACCGGTTTCGGTGTTTCCACCACAGCTTCGGGTGCTGCGGGTTCCTGCGGTGCAGTCGGCTGTTCAGCCACAACACTAGGCTGAGCCTCGCTGCGTGAACGGCCGCGGCGTTGACGACTGCGCTCGCGGCGTGATCGATTAGTGGGTTCCGGCTGAATAGTATCTAGCCCAGGTATAACTAGTGGTGCCGCGGAATCAGGCGGTACTAACCCAGAATCTGCTGTGGGAAGTTCAACAGCCGGTTGAGCGGCCGCAGCCTCTGCATTCGGTTGTGCACCACGTCGGCGCCGATTGTTGCGCGACCTTGGGTTAAGATCCACTTTTACAGTGTGTATCGGTGATGCTTGCGGTTGGTCACCTGCTGGTTCCGATGCATTCACTTCACCGGTATCAGCAGTTGTCGAAACACGTGCGGCTTTTCGCTTCGCTCTCCTGCGGGAATTTCGGCTGGGACGGTTAACGCGAGTGGCTTCATCTGCTGCGGCTTGCTCACCAGACGCCTCGTTAACCGCAGGCTCTGCAGGAATCGCTTCGGCGGGAGCAGCCGTGGTTTCTGCCTCAGCAGCATTCGTGTCGACCGCTTCGGGTTTCGGCTGTCGTTGCCTTACAGCTCGCCTGCGTGGTATCCGCCGGCGTGATGTCCTAGGCGCATCCGCAGAGTTATTAGCTGCATCTGTCGGTTCCGATGCTCGCTCAGCGCTGACATCAGTCACATCTGAAGATGGGTTTACTGGTTCAGCGATGCTCGCAGGCTCTGATGCCACAGGTGTCGCTGCTGTTTCTTCGGGTTTAGGTGCAGACTGGCGGCGAGCTGGACGTCGGCGCGTAGGACGCGGCTTCGGAGCAGCTTCTGGGGTAGATGCCTCCGAGTGGTTTGTCTCTTGAGGCTCAAATGCAGAGCTATTCTCTGCGGAATCATTCAACTGATCTGTGCTTTGGCTACTGGCCATCGGCGCGATATCTCCTTAGTATAGGCGCGGCAACAGCCGCGTGATGGCCCCGATACCCTAAGATCTATCGCGATGAAGTTAGACCAGCGAAGAAATTCAGTAGTTCATTAGGAGATTCGATCAACCACTCCGGGTTTTTCTCGGACAGCATCTCCTGTGTGTGCGCTCCGTAGCTTACGGCTACAACCCTTACACCCGCTTGATGACCCGCTTCAATATCATATGTCGCATCTCCGACATAGATTGTTTCTTCAGCAGAAACATTCAGCCTTTTCATGGCCTCTAGTATAGGGTCTGGATGAGGTTTTGGATTTTTTGTATCTGAGGAGCAAACCACTGTGTCTGCATTATCTGCAACGTGCATACGCGGCAGAAATTCAGCGCACTCTTGAGCGTTCTTCGATGTGACTAACCCAACACTAATGCCTGCATTTTTTGCTACATCTAGTGTTTTCACAGCTTCGGTAAACACGGTCTCCATATGACGGTAACTTTCATATCCCTCAATGGTATCTTCTTCCATAGCCTGATGATCGGGAGTAAATGAAACGAGGTTATCAAACATCCGCACTTGAGTTTTCAGCGGAAGACCGATAGAGCGTCGAATGACGTCACGCGGGATATCAACATGGAGGTGTTTACTGAAAGTGTCGTGCAGCGCGCGTACAATGGCCTCAACGGTATCTACCAGAGTGCCGTCGATATCGAAAAGCGCGCAGCGGACATTGGGTGTATCGGGATGCAAAATTGTTTATTATCCAGTATTCTAATGATAAATCCGTTCGTGGCACATAAATGCCTTATCAATCATCATTATACACGAGCAAAGCGCCGAACACATTGGTAAAATGTGTTCAACGGGTGATATCAGCCAGATTCATGGCGATATTGTCGATTATTTGGCTGAAATTGCCGCCAGTCGACTGATTATCACCGATGCAACAGCAACACAACGCCATTTACCAACGAAGGTATGATTACAATACATGAGATCTACAGAGATGTTGTTGCTGGCCGCGGAGACTAAGAAACAAGGCGATTATGCCTCCGCCGCTAAGCATTACGCAGCTGCAGGCGACCACGCGCAAGCTGCTGACTGTTACGAACATAATGCCGACACCAAAAGTGCTGCAGAAGCTTGGAACCTGGCTGGCGAAGCAGCTGAAGCTAACCGGTGCATGGCTGAGTATCATGTATCACAGGGTGATATGCTGGCTGCCGCGAAGTGCATGGAAGCCAGCGCAGAAGCAGCGTTCTGGGCGTTTAACAAGTCGGAGCGGTACAACCTAGCCGCGCGTTACTACAAACTAGCTGGTGACGAAGGCCGCAGCGAAGTCTGTCTTGCAGAAGCCCGCAGAGCATTGCGATAGAAATACAGTTACCGCGTGCCTGCGTTTATAGTTGTCACAGGGTCCGCAGTGCTGTTTACTTAATGGTAAGTGTGCTTACATCCCAACACGCTTCATACTCACGGCACGCCTCTATGCCAACCAGCTCCAGCATGACGACCTCCAACACCAAATAGGCGTGCATCTCAATACGCGGACACACTACCATGGCGTTCTCGTCATGCCCCATCGCTGCGTGAAAGTGCAGTGATGGCTTACCATCCATCGGCACGAGTGTACCGAAGCCAACAAGCTCTCTAGCATCATCAAACTCATAGATTTTAGGAACCACAGGACCGTAAGGGCTCTCTGGACCGCTCACCACCTTGCCGCTGCGTAACCCACCTACAGCCCACACGGCTGCGTGCTTAACAGATTCCTTCTCGGCAATCTCTTTCACCGCATCATAGACCGACTCACCGTCGTCTAGCTTTGCAACAAATACCCGTCCCATACTGCCTTGCGTATATTTCATGAAGAAACAATTCCTTTTGTACCCATTAAGTTCGCGCCGGTAAGCACCACATCGCGCAGCTCGGCACCGGTAAAGTCAGCATCCTGAAGGTCGGCACCCGATAGATTAGCACCAGCAAGCACCGCATTTTTAAGGTTGGCACCGCGCAAACAAACCCCATCCAACTCAGCACCTGTAAGGTTGGCATGGCTGAGATCGGCATGTTCCAAATTCGCCGCGCTGAAGTTGGCACCCTGCAAACTGGCACCTGTCAACCGAACATACTGCATCGCTGCGCCTTTCATGGTGGCGCTCTGCATGTCGGCTTCGATCAGCTTCACCTTTTCTAAGTTCGCTCCAAACAGCTCCGCGCCTACCAGGCTGCAGCCTGTTAAGTCCGCTCCGCGCAGGTAAGCATTACTTAACTCACAGCCGCTTAGGTCGGCTTCAGATAGGTTGGCTAGCTCCAGATTGATACCGGCCATATCAGCACCGCTGAAATCTGCCCTTGCGGCATCTAAAGTTCGCGCATACACTTCCGTCAGCGTCGCGCCGGTGAGGTCGGCATCGTTGAGATCCGCACCCTCAAGATTAGCACCGGTAAGGTCGGCTCCGGCCATATTCGCTCCTGCTAAGTCAGCCATACGAAACTCGGCATTCACTAAGCTTGCACCGGCAAACTGTTTTCGCGGTTTTGGGTCGGTGTCCATCATGCACCTCCAGAATCTAGTATTTCTAACAGTACTTTACCTGATAATGAAGCATATTCATTACAAATCAACCGTCATCAGCATGGAATGCACGCTATCACAGCTATAAATGCTCCGTGCTATTAATACACAACAGCATATCACCCGTCAAATATGTATCTCAGCATATGGTATTATCCCAACATTAAGCAGATAACTCGCCCATATTTGCCTGTAATATGAGTTAAAGCAGCATTCTTGGAGAGCAGCATATGACACCAGAAATGACATCTAAAGAACGCATAGTGGCCGCACTTGCCGGCCGTCCCGTTGACCATCTGCCGTTTTCGCCCTTCTTGGCGTATGTGTGGGAGTATCTGCCGCAAAACATCCAAGATATGGGGCAGCTGCAGTTTCATAAGCTCATCGGTGCCGACCCTTTATGGCGAGGTGCACCGCTGCCAGTGGCTTCGGCCTGCTCGCAGGTGGAATCACGGATAACCCCAGTGGAAGGCGGGCATCACCAGCAGCTAATCACACCTGTTGGCAGTCTGCATATGACATGGAAACAAACCGGCACTGCCGGGGGCACCATGTTTCTGGTGGAACATCCATGTAAAACGGCGGATGACCTAAAAGTGCAGCTGTGGATTGAACAACACACGGTATTCGAGGCCGCACCTCAACAAGCCACTAACTGGCTGCAGTCGCCAGAAAGCTGCGAAGGGCTGTCGCTGGGTATGATGTGCCACCGCGGCAAGACGGCCTATCAATGGATGGTTGAACACCTGGTGGGCACTGAGGAGTTGGCATATCTGGTGCAGGATGAACCTGAGCTGATCGACGAATTATGGCAGACAATGTACCAGAACGACATGAATTGTGTTCGCCTCGCGGTGCAAAGCGACTATGAGTATTTCTTAACCTTTGAAGACAGCGGTACCCAGAACTACAGCCCGAATGTTTACCGGAAATATATCGCGCCAGAAATCGCCGAATATTGCCGGATCGCAAAACAACATGGCAAGTATTACATTCAGCATGCGTGCGGCCATCTGCGCCACCTGATCGAACAGATGGCAGTGGGTGGAGTCACTGCCGTGGAGAGCGCATCACCGCCGCCCACTGGCAACATCACCATTCGCGAAATCCGCCAGGTGTGCGGCGACCGAATGGGCATCATAGGCGGAATCGAGCCTGTGCGCTTCTTGAATGAGCCCATTGTGAGTTTCGCCGGATATGTCGAAGAGGTGATTCAAGAGGCCAAAGGAGGGCCATTTGTGCTCGCAAATAGCGATAGCTGCCCTCCCGGCGTTACGGTGGAGAAATTCGCGATTGCGGCAGAAGTCGCACGCAATACAATTAACTTCTAGATAAGCATCTACTGGGCCGTTTCGGTGAACGTCCGGCAGACGCTTGGCAGAAGGCCCTTCTTAAACGCGCAAGCCTTAAGCTTAGCGCTTCTGTCTAGCTTCACGGGACTCGTATACCTCGTGCTGTTGCGTGCCGGCGGTGTGCCGTCGGTGGTGTAGTAGATGTTGGCTTCAGGTGTGGCGCATTCCATAACAACCTGCTGGCTGCTCTGTGCTTGACTCAGCTTAACTGTTGGACATGCCACTGTAGGCAGTGAAGTTGTGTATGTTTGCGGATAATCAAGAGAATCCGGCTTTTCTGCCACGATGAGGTTTAAGCTAGGGTGCATGTCAATACTAGTGATAGAATCTGGCAGCTGATACTTACCTAATAGCACGCCTGCAGCGTTATATGCATAGAAACTGCAGATATCGCCTCTATCAGCGCGTTTCGTATACAGGATATAGCTGCCATCACTACGCTTGGTAAAACCTACTTCATAGTCGAAAGCATTATATGCACGTCCTAGTTCGACAAGCTTACGAGCGGTGTGCCCATCGGTAACATACAAAGCCGACCAGTTGTGGTCATCCCAGTTATTGCGCTGGGTGGAGTTGCTAGCATCAACGGCGGCATCCGCATCAACAGTGAACCATGCCAATGAGCCTGCAGAGCCCACAAACTGGGCTTCAAACGAGTGTGTCAGCCCCTTATAGCCTTTCACCGGCAGGATATCGATCTTTTTATGATCATCAAGCCGTGTTAGGAAGACGGTCGCGCGATTAGCTGCCTCAGCGCGTATATGAACACTGTAATATTTGCCATCTATCGGAGCAGTACCATAACCATGGTTATACACACCATAATCTGTTGGTTGACTTGCGTTGTATATCTTGGCTGACAGCGATGCGGCATCAAAATCGGAGAAGTGATGTGATCGGATGATCTGTTCGATACTCTCCTCTAGTCTGACCTTGTCTAGTGGTTGTTGAAACAGTAGCATACCCGAAGAATCATACAAGGCGATTTTGCCAACATCATTAGTTTCTTGATACACCAGAATCCGCTTATTGCTGACATCCAATATTGAAAGAGCGTCTGCATGCATGTTTTGAATCCATACTGGTTTGCCAAGTTTGCTAAACCTCATAATAAATGACTGGCCTTGCGGGTGATACCATGTATCGCCAGACACAATCACATCGCCATTGGGCATCTGCTGTGCATTCAACTCTAAACCTTTATGAGCAGGAAACTGATATCTCCACGCTTCGGTACCTTTGGCGTCCATCTTTAAAACGAATGGGGTGTTTGATACAGACAGATTATCATCAATTGTGCTTCTCAATACAATGAAGCCATCTGGAACGCCGATATAGTTATACTGTGTATTCGATATCTTGTGGTCTTGTTTTCCAATCCCGGCGTATACTGGTTTGCGGTATGTTACTCCTGTCAGCATTTCCGGTTTGCTGTTTTTACGTATGAGATAGACACCGCCTATGAGGACCATGACCACTACGAGAAACAGCACGATGCGACGAGACATTAAACCTTTCATAGTGAACCCCCTTGTTTTGGGTATCGGGCTTTCATGTACAACAGTGATTGTTATTTACGGTGCTTTGATGGCAGCCTCACGGCAGATGCTTGGCAGAAGCCCCTTCTTAAACGCGCAAGCCTTAAGCTTTGCGCTGCCGTCGAGTTTCACGGGACCCGTATATTTTGTGCTGTTACGCGATGGCGATTTTCCATCGGTGGTGTAGTAGATATCGGCACCAGGCGTAGCGCACTCCATTACAACCTGCCGGCTGCCCGGGGTTTGGCCCTTGAGCTTAACGGTTGGACATGCCACTGTAGGCAGCGAAGCTGTATATGCTTTATAGCTCGCTTCGCCAAATTCGCCCGTATCTACCACAACTAAGTTCAAACTTGGGTGCATCTGTATATTACTGATGTCGCTAGGCAGCTGATAACGGCTAAGCAGTTCATCCGAGGCGTTAAATGCATATAAAGCGCCACTTTTTCTGTCACCGCGTTTTATGTAGAACACATAACTGCCATCACTGCGTGAGGTATAACTCACATCGTAGTCAAAAGCACCGAAACTTCGTCCGAGCTCTGCTAGTTTGCGAGCGGTGTGCCCGTCAGTTACATACAAAGCCGACCAGTTTTGACGGGTCCAACTGTTACTGTCGTCTGAATTCATGGCTTCGGATGCAGCGTTTACTTCTACAGTGAACCATGCGACTGACTGTGATGAGCCCACAAACTTAGCAGTGAAACTATTCTCAACATTTTTACGGCCTGTTACTGACAACACATCAACTTTTTGGTTATTATCGAGCCGTGTTAAGGAAACAATCCCTTCGGAGCTAGTCGCTTTTCTTGTATCAATTGTATATTCTTTGCCGCGTATCGGAACGCGATAGATCACATCATACTTTAAGTAACCAACCCGCTTCATGGCGTTATCTATTCGTCTAGATAAAGCAAGTTGTTCATTGGCGGCAACACCATAGTCTTCGATGACATGCTTGATGTCATTGCTGGAAGACTGACCCAATACCTGCTGCATCCGCAGCCTGCCCGAATAATCCAACAATGTGACTTTTGTAAAATTGGTATTCTGCTGATAAACAAACACACGCCCATTATCTGCGTCAGCAATACTAGGCACATATGGGCTAACCTTACTCAACCACACCAGTTTGCCAAACCGATCGATGCGCATGATGAATGACGGTTCGGGTAACTTGTCGTCTTTCGGTGGGGCTACAGACGGCTCTTCTAAGGCGTGGCCAGACACGACCACATCGCCGTTTGGCATCTGCATTGCACTGTTTAACTCCGTAGAGTTTTCAGTGCTAAACTGATACTTCCACACATCCTTGCCCTTGGAGTCTAGCTTCAGCACAAAATGTTTCACATGCTTGTTGGCTGTTGTCGTAGAAATGCTGTGTTTGGAGGCCGCATTCGCAGGCATATTGCCTAATAGGATAAATCCATCTGATGTCGGTATGCACACATCCCGCATCTCCAGCAGATGAACACCAGATTTACCAAGTATAGGCGAGCTAGTGCTGGACTTAAGACCTGTCAGTATTTCCGGTTTCTGATGTTCATGCATAAGGTAATAACCTGCTGCGAGAACAATGTATACCACTAGGAAAAGCACAACACTTCGCGATATCAGACCTTTCATAGTAAACCGCCTTGTTTGGATATCTGACTTTCATGCATGTAAAATTGTTACTTACGGCGCTTTGAATGAAACCTCTCGGCAGACACTCGGCAGCATACCGGGTTTGAAAGCACCCACTTTGAGCTTCACATTGCGATCGAGGTTCATCGGACGGACATAGCGCATACCATCGCGCGATGGCGCTTTGCCGTCGGTGGTGTAGTAGATGTCGGCGTCCGGTGTGGTGCACTCCATGGTGATCTGATGGCTGCCCAGAGTCTGACCGTTGATGAGTTTGACGGTTGGACATGCCACCGTCGGCAGTGACATGGTGCACGCTCGCAGTTTCCGAACGGTCTTGTCGAATTTCGATACTACGATGAGGTTTAAATGCGGATGCATCTGCACTTGCCAGATAACACCGGGCAGCTGATATCGGCTAATCAACACACCCGAGGCGTTATACGCATAGAAGACACCATTGCCCTTTTGACCATCGCGTTTTGCGTAGATGACATAGCTGCCGTCGCTGCGTGAGGTGTAACTCACATCGTAACCAAAAGCATGGTTACCTCGTCCGAGATCCAGAAGTTTCCGAGCCGTATGTCCGTCTGTTTCATAAAGAGCTGACCAGCTATACCACTTCCAGCTGTTATATTTGTCTGAAGTCATGGCATCGCTCGCCGCATCTGCATCTACCGTGAACCATGCCAATGAACCAGCAGAGCCCACAAACGAGGGCACAAATGCATGTGTCAGGCCCTTGTGTCCTGACACTGACGCCACATCGATCTCCTTACCATCATCAAATCGTGTGAGGACGATATCCCCACGATTAGCGGAAACATCCCGTGAATAAATAGTGTAATCTTTGCCATCTATCTGGGCAAAAGAATCTTCTGGATCACTTCCGTATTCGGCTTTACGAATTATGTTTTGTATCCTCGCTGATAACGCGGCGTCATTACCTACAGCGGGTTGATACATCCGAATTATCTGCCTCATTGTTTTTTCACGGTTTGGTTTGCTCAATGTTTGTTGGAGTATTATCTTGCCAGAAGCATTCAACAAGCAGACTTTACCAATCTCATCAGTTTGCTGGTATAGAAGAATGCGCTCATTGCTGACATCCACAATTTGCTGAGCAGCGGATTCCAATTCATGTTGCCATACCAACTTGCCATGTTTGCTCAACCTCATCACAAACGGGTGCTCTGGCGGCTCTGCCTTAACATGCTTTTGTGCGAATGAACCTGACGTGTAACCTGTCACAACAACGTCACCGTTAGGCATCTGCTTGGCTCTATACCATCCTGCCGAAATAAGGGAACTGAGCTGGTATCTCCACGCAACCGATCCCCTATCGTCAACTTTCATTGCAGTCAATATCGTTTGTTTAGCTGAACTACCTAGATCTGGTGATTTTAGGATGATAAATCCATCCGGGGTATTGTATGGGGTGAAGTCAGCAGATGGATGTGTCTGGTCGGCCATGCGGGGACAGCTATATACTTCTGCTACATAATGCGCGCTGCGCAGCTGTTCTGGCCTGGTATACAGGTAATAACCGAGCCCCAGCAGAGCAGCTCCGATAACCACACGCTTAAGAATCTTCTTTACTGTAGCGCCATTCATCATATACCACCTTGTTTCCGGGCCATTGATATTCATCTATACCGCGTCATACATAAACAGCAGACGCTTGTTGACGGTTTTATGTTACCCGATCTCGCCCATCGTTTACAACATATTGTTGCTCTGGACAAAGAAAACCGGAGGTGCATTTTCAGCACATCCGGTTTCGTGATGGTCATACGGTATAGCGGAAAGCTACTTCAACGAACCCCTTAGCCACAGCCATATGGCTGGCTTCTTGTTCACATGCCCACTAGTGGTCTGTGTCACTGCCCAGCCTTTAGCTTTCATCTTGGCTGTCATCTGTTGTGCTGCGTCATCACTCGTGAACGGCCCGATGCGCACCGCTATCGCATCAACCGGCGCGCTGGATTTGACATCAACCGCAGTCGGTCCGTTGGAGCCGCACTCCATCTTTAGGCTGATTTTCACCGTAGATAACCGTCCGCTGCTTGTTACAACGGCTGGCCAATCCGAATAACGGATGCTCTTCCAGGCCAACGGGATACGCGGCATCAGCTTTAGCTCCTGCTGCGATGTGTCATCCACACCCGCCATTATCTGGCAAGCGTATACAGCTTCATCCATCTGGTAGAGGTTGCCAAGGTCGCCCCAGCGTCTCCACACAGAGCCATCCGACTTCACGGTAGCTCCCTCTGGTACCCTAAAGGGGTGCTTCTGCCGAGGTGCGTAGCACAATTTCGCCATCCACTCCAGCAGCAGCGAGGCATCATCCATTTCATCAAGCAGCAGAGCCGACTGGGCAGCTAAACCCTGTCCGTAACCAAACCCGGTTGGGGAACATCCGGCAGGCTTCTTGCGAGCCATCTGCTGTTGATGCGTGTTTTTACTGATCTGCAGCCAGGCAGGATCCATGGCATGTGCGGCATCGTAACCCCATAAGTCCGCAGCAAACAGCAGCGGGGCGTTATTTGCATCGCCCGAACCCCAAAGCCGCTCCGAGGGCTGCCAGGTTTTACCGAAGGGTTTGTTTTCCACAGGATAATAGGCATCCATGGCCTGCTTCAACCGAGCGGCCGTCGCCTTCCAGCGCTCAGCCAACTGGTTCTCACCAATCGCTTCTGCCATTTCGGCATATGCCAGCAGCCCGTAGTAGTTGGGGGTATCGCAGAACACGGTGGGCATCTGCATCCCGCCCTCGCTTTCGGCATACAGCAGTCCATTGCGGCAGAGCGAGAGTTCAGGATTATCCAGTGCCCAGGGTATCCATTCTGCGGCTTCCTTGAGTGCATCCCAATGGTCGCGGATCCACTGCGTCGATCGCCCCTCTTTGATCCACACCCGGTATCTGTTCAGCATCAGCATGCCGTGACCATCGGTTTCGGGGTTGCCGTAATCGCGAGTCTTGAATGCGGTTGGCCAGCCAACTTTGCTGAGACTGTCGAAGTAGACATGGGGCTGATTGGCGATGACTGTGGCATGACCTGGCACCGGTTTACCGCCCATCTGCAGCTCAGGATACGACTTGGGGAAGTACATCAGCCACTTATCCCAGAAATTCACCGCGGCGTTGGCAGGAATCAAGATGCCTGCATTCGCAAGCAGCAGAGCCGCTCGGTTGCGTGTGTATGCCGCCGTGTAGAACGGCCCCAGTTTTGGTGTGATGCCGCCAAACGCGCCGTAGTTGTCGGCTTCCTTATTGGATTCATGCACCATACCGTCGGGGTCGACACGGATCAACAGCTCCGCGTTGTTTTCTTGATACACATAGCTCATGATCAGCGCATCGGCAGGGCCATCAAAGCTCAGCTCAGGGCCACTGAACTGTTGCGGAGGGTTTTGATCCGCGGTTTTGCGCACAGATGCCGGCGTAAGGTCTGATGGGTAGGTATCGCACAGCAGCTGCAGATTCTTCAGCGCCTGTTTACGCTGAACGGACAGCGGGTTGGCAGAGCTGATAGTATGATCGGTCAGCCACTGGGTAAAAGCCGCACTCATCTGACCACCAGATACGGCGGTATCAGAAGCGGGCATCTTTCGGCAGTCGCCGAAGCTAATACCTTGAAGCTGCATGTAGCCGGTTTTACCGGCGTTATCAACCAATTCAAGCTGGCTCACCTCAGACTTGCGCAGTTTAATGCGCATCAGCCAAGGTTTCTGCCAGTCCGGGCAGTATACGCACAGCGACTTTCGCATGGCCTTCGCCTCATCGGTATCGCCGATGAACGGCTCGGGCGACCGCTGCCATGGAGCACGCCACCATACGGTGAACCCAAAGCTTAAGGGGATGGTATCCACAGAGCCATTGGCATAATGGATGCGCAGATCGCCCACATTATCGCCGACGAAGTGGCAGATGCTGTCATCGGTACCGCCCCATCCAGGCTGCGATTCATCGGGGATATATGTCCCGCCCGCAAGGTATAGATAATCAGCTTCAACACCCTTCAGGGGTATCGTCAGCTTATCGCCCTCGCGACCTGGTGACCACATGATCGATCGCGACTTGAAAGGTACCCCTTCGATGGTTGTCTGCTGCATCGGCTGAGGCACTTCTGTCCAGCCATCGGGCAGCTTTCCTGCTTCTGTGGGCATAGGCACCAATTCAGGCTGCATGTCTCCGATGCATATCCACGCCCAAGAAGCGCCGTCGTCGCCGTCAATAACCTCCATACGCACTTGACATCCCTGCCATTTTGAAGTATCCCACACAACCGGCAGCGCCTCATCGCGCCCTAGTGCGGGCAGCGACATAAGCTCCTGGTCATTCTGAGCATCAATCAACTTCACGTAGTTGGCGTTCTTGTGGCTGTGACCAGCTAACCGAAAGCTTAATGATGCAGGGCAGGTGAAGTCGCGGCTGCGCAATATCCCGGTGCGCGATTCGCCTTGAACATAAGAGTTCAGCAGCAGCTTTTGTTGCCCTCCGCCAATGGTCCACATGACTGATGTCCACGCCCCGGTTTGTTGAGTTGGCGGCTCAACACAGTAGTAATCCGCGGCATGGCACATCGCGCTGCCGCATAGCAGCAAGACTAACACAATGATCTGTATCATTTGGTTCCCTTCATCTCTATCACTTACAAACGCATGCATGGCCGCAAATGCTTAGCAGCACAGCGGCCATGCACATCCTTCTACTGCACGCTGAGCACGAGCCCTGTCTGCGGGATATCGCAGTTAAAGCTCACCCACCAGCTATCTCCGCTCTGCTTCACGCTAGAGGTCAGCGCAGCCACCCCGGTCTTGACGCTTCCAGATGGCTTTTTCGCGAACGGGCCTATACGGAAAGCCACACCGCTCACCTGTGCACTAGGTTTGAGGTTCATCACCATCTTCTGGCCTTCACGCACGAGAGTATAGCTCATGTTGATCTTGCTGCCGCCATTACCGATGAGCACCGGCAGGTTCGCGGTGATCTTGCTCCAGCCATACGGCATGCGCGGGTAGATACCAATACGGTGCGGGTTGGTGTCATCTATGCCAACAACCAGTCTGATCGCCTTCACGATTTCGGCTTCCTGCACGCCGTTACCGAGGTCGCCTGTGCGGTGCCAGTGCTTGCCATCGGGATGCATCTCGGATCCTTCGGGTACGATGTAGGCTCCCTGGCGAGGGTCATATGTCAACCGAGCAGCCCAATCCAACATGATGTCGGCCTCTTTCATGCGATCCAACAGCAGCGCCGCTTGGGTGGTGAAGCCCTGGCCGTATCCCATCGCCACTCCATAAAATCCCAGTGGTTTATACACCTTCAGAGTTCTATTGAAGTTGCCTTCCGTAATCGCACGCCAATCAGCGCGTCCATCTTCGGGCAAGAAACCAGCTCGGTCACTTTGCACGATAACTGGACCGAACACGGTGCTCTGAGTAGGCCATCCCGAGCTCTCCAAGGTCCACATCTTGCCGTAGGTTTTGTCGTTGACGATGTAGTATTTATTGATTCCGTCCTCTAGACGCTTAGCGGTTGCCCTCCAGAGGCTGGCCTTATCTGCTTCACCAGCCGCATCAGCCATCTCAGCTAATCCCAATAAGGCTTCATGGCAAAGGTAATCGGCATATACGGTGTAGCCTATACCACCCGCACATTCACTGTCGGTTCGCAATACGCCTTTGGCGCCCGATGTTTTGGG
>CAZFLA010000040.1:0-24810 GCA_964519405.1 uncultured bacterium | reverse complement strand
GAGGCGTGGAATGCTTTTGGACCGCAGGCTAATATTTGTGGGTAATAGACTGGGTTTAGTCACCCACACGAGACTTCGTTCCGGGAGCTGACGCTCCGGGAACTGCGTTCAGTGTGGGTTCCTGCACCGCACGGCATATCAATAACGGCCGGCGTCGCTTCACTCCGGCCGGCGCATGGATGCCACTTCACCATCGGGGACATTTCCCAATTCGCTGCACTGCAACCAGCTTGTGAATGCGGTCTAGCATTTGGCTCGGTAGTGAAATTGCGGCACCACATGGTGATGTGTGGTGCCGCGAAACTTGGGGTTACTATTCTAGTAAGTGCAGTGTTTGATTTCATCCACCATGGCGTCAAGGTTTTCCATGGGCACGCAGGAGGGAATGTCGTGCGAGCTGAAAATAAGCCCACCGTTCTTGCCGACGATGTCGAATACGCTGCGCACCTGAGCACGAACCTCGTCAACAGTGCCGTTAGGAATGACGTTGCAGTTATCTAGACCACCATATAACGTGAGCTTACCCTGCGTATCGGTCACGAAGTCGTTATAGTCGTGGTAACGCGCCTCTACAGGGTTCACGCCGTTAAAGCCGTATTCCATGAACATCGGCCATAAGTGGTTCTGCCGGCCATCGGTGTGATATAGCACTTTTTTACCAGCTACATGGGCGATATCAACCAGTTCCTTCATATACTCAAAGTGGAACTCACGTAAGAGCTTCGGCGAGATCATCGGGCCGTTCACGCTGCAGACGTCACCGGCCAGATACAACACATCGATATCTGATGCGCAGACCTTCTCCATGGCAGGAATCATGATGCTCCGGTATCGTCTGAGCACCTCGTGTAACTCATCAGGGTAATCAATCATATCCATCATTGCGCCTTCCATTAAGCGCAGGGGAAAGATGATATCCAGCGGGGCTAGTGTGAGTGCAAAGATCGCCTTATCGGGATTTGCCGCACGCTTAGCCTCGATGTCCAGCGTCACCGCGTCGATGTGCTGCTGTGTGGGTAAGGGCAGCTCCAGCGCTTTTTGAATGTTATCGACGATAGGTTCCACCTGCCAGGAGGTGATGGCATCATGCACCATTTTGGGCGGTGCCGTCCACCAGAAGGGAAGCGTAGCGAAGGCTTCAATCACATCTACGCCGTAGTGGGTCAGCCGGAAGTCAGCACCCCACTTTTGGTCGAGTTTCGCCATGATATCGCGGTCCATCCAGAAGTTGAATGGCACGCGGTCAGGCTTTTCGCCATTCAAAACACATTGCACTCGTTCGCGGGAAGTCATTGCACTCAATTTATTGCCTCGTATATTCATCTGTGCTTATCGTGGGTAATAGTAACAGTGATTGTCTCATCTGTGTTGCGTCACCCAATTTTTGCATATAACTTACTTAACATGCAAGGGACTCTTGGGACTGCTAAGGCAGTATACTAGCAGTCAATCCCGTTTCCGGTTCACACGATAAATACAGCACATGTGACCGCTAATTTCTGCCCATGGATACCTAACTGCGGTATCAGTGCCGATCCGGAGGGGCACATCGACATGAAACATCCAACTTATCTGGGATATGTATATAGCGCGAATCCAGGTTTAAACTGGGTATTTTGGAATACAGAGCTGCATCCTGTGAAGTTAGTGTGGGCGAGGTAGAACACCGCACTCAATGGATGTTGTCTGGCTAAGCATATAACCAATACCACAGAGTTGCGGCAGTCGGGGTAACGCAGAAGGCGGACGAATTGCTTCGCCCGCCTGTATGTGTCTGAACAGGTCATCTCTTGGCCGGTGGTTTGGGAGCTGTTGGTAGGTTGGTGCCAGTGATCTTGCCGTTGTTGATGTTCACTGCAATCACTGTGGAGCCGTTGATGATATACGCTGTGGTGCCCACAACCTCAATAGTCGTTTGCGGCGACGGCATCTGCATTCCTTGTCGTATCATCATCATGCTCATCATCATTTGCTGCTGTTGTGGTTGTGGCTGCATGCCTGGCATCATACCCGGCATCTGCTGATTTTGGTCGCCCTGCATACCTGGCATCATATTAGGCATCTGCTGATTGGGGTTTCCGGGCATGGAACCACCAGGCCCCATCATCCCAGGCATCATTGGCATGTTTTGCATATCGGGCATCATGCCAGGCATACCTGGTGAGACTGCGGGTATGGGCAGAGTGGCTTTCCCTACGATCTTCATTGTTGAGGCATCAACACTAAAGAACAGGTTTCCAATAACCACCAGGGTTCTGTCAGAGCTGAGTGCCATCACCGCATTTGCCGGCTGCATGACCATCATCATTGGCATTCCGCCCATCCCTGAGGGCTGGGTTGTGGGAGGAATTTGTATCAGCTCTACTGAAGCTACTTTCGTTAGTGTGATTAGGTTCAACTTGCTAAGTGTGCTCCCGGTGAGTGTGAACACACCCTTCACACCCACTTTGGTGATTGTCGGCATCATCTGCGGCATGCTCATCGGACCCATCTGCGGCTGCATGCCCATTCCGCCGGGAGCTTGTTGTGCATTGCCAACTGGGGCAATACCGCTGCATAACACCGTCGCAATGGCTGCGGTGGATATCAGATTAAAAATCCTCATATCGGTTGCTCCTGTTCATAATAGCGCGCACTTAGTGGCATTCATTGCTGAACGATCTATGTTGTAGAACACTGCTATTATGGCAGAGATCATACTGTAAAATCGTGGGATTTGCTATTGCAAATTGGAATTTTGATGCAGATAGTCAAGCGGCAGATTAGAGGTATATGGTTATTACTAAAACAACAACCTGCGTATTTGCTTGAAAATACGCAGGTGTAGATGCGTGATGGCTTGCGTTATCGAGACGGCACCACGGCAAACTGGGTAACTTGCACATTGGGACCTGTCTCGATTTTAAACCATATCTCGATCTTCTTGTCTGCAGTGTCTGCTTTGGTAAATGGCAAACTGACCCACAGACCGCTGCCGGTCTGCCGGCTATATGAGCCGCAGTCGCGGCCTTCTATGAAGATACGGCACTGACGCTGCTGGTTATTCCAATCATGGAGATGCAGCCAGACAACACCCTCGGTTCCTTCGGCCACATTAATTTGAAGAGCGATGTCAGAACCATGCCAACTAGAACCTGTCGAATCGTGCCACAGACTGGTGTTGCGCCACAGATAGCTGGTATTGGCCGAACTGATCGAAGCTTGATCATATTGTGGGTGCCATAGGATGCTGCGGTTATCTGGTGCGGTGATGCCCGTCTTAACCCACAGAATCGCATTTGCTAATTCCTTGGGCTGCAGATATCTCGTGGGGCGTCCTTCGTTTGTCAGTGCAAACAATTGCTCTTGAGTGATTTTAACTTCAGGAGCGAACCTGTTGCTGGTCATATAGTCAAGAATGCTTTGCATCAGCAGAGCAGCTGCAGGTCGAATGGTAAGGTCGTTGCGGATATCCATACTGCTGATGATGATACGCCCTTTACCAAGTTTTGCTTCTACCAGGCATGCTAACCTGATGTTGCGGCCAAAATCGTCAATGACTTGGACGATAGGTTCTAGCTTTGCTGGAAGGCCACTGATATCCATTGGCCGAGAACGGTCGATGATGTCCTGCCACTGCCAATCGCTATGTTCCATGGTAGGGAACATCCGTAGGGCGGGATGCTTGCGCTTAATCAACAGCCCGAGGGTACCTGCCTGTTGTGCGAACAATCTGGCGTTCCATGACACGGGGAAGAAGCTGCCGGGCACTTCGCAGTTGATTTGGTCATCCGGCAGGTAAAGCAGCACTCGTCCGCCCGCTTTTGTCATGGCAACAGCTTCATGCACATCATTTGTCACCGAGGTATCACCAGATACCGGCATCACGTAGAGTATTCTTGGGACAACCCATATACTCCAGCTATTTCGGAACCGACCCAAACTGTCTTCAACCGTCAGCTCCAAGCACCGAGCCGTCATGTAGTTCGGCAACTTAATGTCGATTTCGCCCACTTCATGCAGACATCCTGTTTCATAACACGCTGGACTGAAATGGCCGCTTCGCTCACCACAGTGCCACTTTAGCTCAGAGACAATATCACTGGGGCCATAATGGCTGAGCTCGATGGTCGCCTTCAGGTGTTCGTTTGATCGATAGACACGCTTAGGCATTCGAATGAGCGGAACCGTGGAGTTAAAGAACTCCCGATGGCGTGCCGGAGTAACCACTTGCTTGCTCTTCATTAGCGCGTTGAAGAGTCCAACCATGGCGCTGCCTTGACCAGGAAAGTCCTGCAGACCTAAAGATTGAAAACCCGCTAAGTTGGAGGTTCGTAACGCCTTCTCATATTCATCCTTATACAGGAGCGTCGCGAACTTACTGCTGGCATTGAGAAAATCTGAGGATTGCTGGTAAACGCCATGCCGTTTTGCACACTCCTTAAATGCGGATAGGTTATATGGAGCTAATACACCGGTGTAGGTGGGAATCTCCGAAAAGTCAGCATACATGCTGTATTGGCCGATTTCATGACTAATGACTGGCTTTGAACAATCTTCAATGGCTTCATGGAAGTCATCTGCAGTGCTTCTGCTGATACCGCCTCGTATGGCGCCTGCAGGCAGCGCGGCGTTGACCATATAGTCATCGCTTCGACCATCTAAGCCAAAACCACTTTGACGCGTATATAACTTATGCGGACATATCTTGCGGCATGCGGCGATGAGCTCATCTAGGAATGCTTCCTTGCCGTCTCCCAGCTCATTGCCCATACTGAGCATGGCGAACGAGGGATGCTGCCCATATGTTTCCAGAATGCGACGCGATTCACGGTAAAGAAAATCTACACGTTTCGGGTCATCGCCAACATGCCCGGTCGAAACCCATAGCGGAAGCTCCACTTGAAGTATCATGCCGAGTTCATCAGCAGCCAGAAACGCGGCGCGTGGCGGGCACCAACTGTGAAATCGCACGTGGTTTACCCCGTAACGGCGCAGTTCGTTGAGGTAATCAAGCCAACTGCGTTTATCCATCGGTGGGTATCCAGTTAACGGCCATATAGCACAGTCAACTGTACCGCGCAGCATCAACGCACGGCCATTTAGTCGGATTTTGTGTTGATCAGTTTCGTATAAACAGTTGAGCACCATCCAGTGGCATTCATATTTCACGCATTTCGCCGATATCGTAATGGTGATTTTACAACTGTTTGGCGAGAATTCATCCCATGGTTTGAACCGTCGTGAGGTTTTTACAAGCACATCGTATTGCCACTCACCCTCGGGAATGTTGACTTTGATGGTGGAAGCCTCTATTGCCCATCCGTCTACGCCCAACTCCGCGGTAAGCGGACGACCTGATCGGTTTTGGCCGCAAACGGTGATGGTATACTCGGTCTCTGGGCGCAATAAACAACCGGATACCGATGTGACATAACAAGATGATATGCGGCTGACTTCAATTTTACCGATGACACCGTTCCAGTTAGTCTGCGTTTCATCTGTGATGGCATGAGCCCAACCACCGATGTCGACTTGTGGTGTGTTGTCTATGCGCAGCACCAGTGTATGAACGCCTTCCTCAGTATCAGAGGGGCACCAGAAGCAGTTTGGAGCGCTCAGGCTGTCTGCAGATCCTAGAGCTATACCGTCAAGCCAGGCTTCCGCTTTCCAATGGGTTCTTTCCAGCGTAATTCGGAATAATTCAGATTTGTTCTTTTTGGACAGTGTAATATCACGCTTCAGCCATACGGCTCCTTCGAACCTGTGTTTACGACTTAAACGTGTTGTTATATTCGGTGTATCAGCATGACCAAACTGCCATATGTCAGTTGATCCTGGTAAGTTTACTGTCTTGACTTCGGGAGAAGTCCAATCAATTGTCGCAAAGGCTTTGTTCTTCGTATCTAGAACACATTGCCAGCGGCCAGATATATCCATTCATATTTCCTTATTGTCGTGCATATATAACCCATCTAGACATTAAGATTTGACTCTGGCAATATCCAGCAAGTTACATCAAGGTGATGAGATAGTAGATAGACGTTGAGGCTACGGTCAATTGATCACGATTTGGATGACATATGACTAGATATCATGACGAATAGCACTCAAATGATACTCATTATACGCAGCTTAGTACAGTTCAGCTTGTAGATGGGCGTTAACACATGTTTATGGTACATTGTTATCGAATTTTGTGTTTGTTGTAGTATTTCGCTGATTATACGGTATACTACACTGAAATTAGGAGGATATCATCGTGAAACGAATTCTATCTGTGTTACTTTGTGTATGTATGATCGCCATTCTATCTGGATGTGGGCCTAAGATCGAGGGTAAATGGTCGGCAAACTCGAACAAGATGGACATGACTTGGGAGTTTAAGCCAAAGGGTGAGTTTGCTATGTCTATCATGGGGCAAACCCAAAATGGCACCTGGGTTATGAAAGGTGACAAGCTGACGTTGCAGATGAAAGGCGTGTCAAAAGATATGACGGCCAAGATCGACAAAGATACCCTAACCCTATCCTTCCCAGATTCAATAACGGCAATCCAACTTACGCGAGTTAAAGAATAATCTGGTTCTGGCTACCAAGAAGCGTGGGGCCGGTGACTTCGTCGATGAATCATCAACAATACGACGATGCCAATACCGGCTCCCGCAGCATCAATCATAACATCGGTGACGCTTGGCGTGCGGCTGGCGACAAAACTCTGGTGAAACTCATCGAGTGCGGCGAAGATCACGGCGATAGCAGCCGAACTGCGAAACGCCTGTATCATCTTGCGCTGGTATCCTTGGTGCAAGGCTCGGTAAAGCAAAACCGCTAGAATCGCATATTCCGTAAGGTGCGCCATTTTACGTGCGACCGCATTCAAGCCTTCCAGCATATCTGGCGTTATTGCAGGAATAAACTGCCTGATAAACTTTGCTAAAATATGTTCCGAAACGGTGCTTGAACCCATTGATGTGGACATGGCAAACATGAGTCCCATCCATATGAACATGGGTAACACATACTTAACAAAACGGTTAGCAGACAAAATCCAACAATCCTCACTTCGTGTAAATCACTTTCACTTCACATATATACCTTACACTACTGGTGCTCCGTTCCCCTATATCTTGAGTGGTTACAATGGTAAATAGACAGATATGACCGGACAGCCTCCGTTAAATATAAGTCCGGACACAGGGAATATGATCATGAGCAAAAACATCCAAAACACGTCATCGGACCGATATACACTCTTCGTTAAGTCTGTAGATACCACTCAGACGCCTGACAAGAAGTCCTGGGCAAACTACACCATCTATGACGCTGTTCATGGCTGCTATTATTCGCTGTTCGGCACCGGCCGGAAGTCCGAGCAGAATCCTGATGTATACCCTATAGCGCTTGATATCGCCTCATCAACTGACGGCGTCCATTGGCAGTTCATCGCTCGTGATGCGATCAACATCAAAGGAGCTCACGCAGGGTATGGTATCAAGCGCATCGGTGAGCATTTCTACTACTACCCCACGTGCTCTAACCCTGATCAGGGGGTGCACTTCAAGGTCTACCGAACACGGGACTTCGCTGAGTGGGAGTATATGGGGCCGCATTATGATGTGGCACCCGACCGCAGCATGTATCACGAGAGATGGGACGAGATGCATGTGATAAAGGACATTGAGTATGGCGAAATCGTGTATTACGGTTACATCTCTTCGGAGACCAGAGAGGACATCGGTGATCCTGGTGTCGCGATGCTGAAAAGCCGAGACGGGATATCTTGGCAAGTGCTGCCGCCGGTGGTCATCGAATGGGGAGAGCTTCCATCACACCATATGGAACTGAACTTTGTGGAGAAGATCGGCAGCCGATACTACCTTAATGCCTCCGGAAGAATGTATCTCGATAGCTACGGCTATGCGCTTTATACTTTCGTGGGGGATTCCCCATACGGCCCGTTTAAGCCCGATATCGAGATGTTCCGACTGGCTGGACACTCGCGAGCCTGCATCTCCTGGCTTGGACATACACTCAACACACCCGACGGATTGTTGGTGGCACTCTGGCTCAGCCATGATCGTAACCCTGACATCCCCAGCCAAAGCTTCGCCATAGGCCCGTTAAAGCGGCTGATATGCGACCGTGGTCACCTGCGCCTTGGATACTGGCAGAAGAATGATTCTGCGAAAGGAGCTGCTTTGGCCGTAGATATGCAAAAGTGCACGGTCGTCCATCCCGCGCCTCCTGTGAATACAGAACGCGATACCATCCAAACGTTGAGTGAAAGCCTGGAACTGTCGGCCTCACGCGATGGGCAAATTGCTCTGTTGGATACGCCATTCGATCGGCGGAAGGGCTTTATACTAGAGGGCCATGTGAAGGTGAGTGAGAACCGCGGACACATTGCCACTCATCAGCACGCAGCTGCAGCGGGGTTTTACTTTGAGGCGGGGCCAGGGAATGGCGTTGCGATGGTGCTCGACACTTTGGGCTTAACAAGAAGCGGCATTTTGCGATATGCTGACCATAAGGTCACGGATCTCAATATCTACGCCGATTCCGGCGAGGGTATGGTTCAGGCGCGTTCAGGCGAATTACAGGGCACACTCGCTTTTGAGTTCAACGACACTGTGGGCCCTTTTGGTCACGCATCATATGGCGGTGTGCGGCACAAGAAGACGCACCATTTCCGGTTGATTGCACAGGGTGATTACTTCGAGCTTTACATTGACGATTTGTATGTTCAAACATACCTGCTGCCCGAAACCATGAGCGGAAGGGTAGGGCTGATGTGCTTCGATGGGGTTTGTGAATATACAGAAGTCACAGCTTGGGAGATGAATTCGTGAATCTCCACCAAAGACGAACGGGGACTATGATTACTAGTGGTCAAATGACGCGGGTTTGGTCACCGCACGGCTGGTAAAAAATGGCCGGTGTCGCTTCGCTCCGGCTAGCGCAGGGGACGGCTATCCGCATCGCTAAAGACTAAGGAGTTACCAGATAGTGCAGATACTTCCTTCAGCACGCGTCTCGCTGCTTGAACAATTCGGTATCAATAAGGCTGATCTTGGCGGATACTGGAACTTCAGCGAAGTGAAAGGCAGTGATGTCTCCGACTTGTCTGGGCATGGAAACACCATTAAACTGTCTGATAAGCGGATGCTGGCAGAAGGTCCGACACCTGTCACTAAGGCGCTTTCTCTGAACCCGAAACAGTTCGTTGAGACAACCAATTGTAAACAGCTCTGGGGACATACCCAGTTCACAATCAACTTTTGGATGCGGATGCGTGAGCCACAGAACAGCACCGGTTCGCTGCTGACCAAGTGTGCGCTGGGCCCGTTTGACTTCAGGATACAGATCGGTCCGGCACCGAATTTCGTTTTGGCCTCTCAGAAAATAAGCTGGTATGGCTCTAACTCGGCGCAGATGATCTGGTCAAGCATAGACAACGCTGAGCTAACCGATAGATGGATGATGCTGACCATCAGTTTTGATGGTCATCGGCTTCGCTCCTTTATCGATGGCAAACTGGACACAGAGAGTTCTTTGCTTGATACCGGCAAGTGGAACAACACTGCATCGCCCATGCGGATAGGCAGTGAACCCGCCTACAAAATCCCTGGATTTGATGGTCGGATTACGGAACTTGCCGTCATTAGCCGCGCCTTAAGCGCTGATGAGTTGGCTGCGATATATGTGAAATACTGCCAACGGCTTCACCTATCAGCCATGTCCACAGATGCCACACCCTCCGGAATCGCTAGCATATCGAGTGCGAAGATATCTAGACAGAAGGGTGCTGACCCCGGTTTTGAGCAGCCAGACGCGGATTATCGAATGGTTCAGTACATCATGGGATATCGTGCCGATTTTGATGAGCTGCAGAAATATGGCATGGGCTCTGTGGTGCTTGGTTTACCGCATGAGAAATATCTGCATAATGACCGCGCTTGGGCTGATGTTGAAGCCAACCTTGATGATGCGATCAAGCGTAAAATGGGTGCCTGGGTTTACGATGAGGACGCATATCCAAGCGGTGCTGCGGGTGGTCTGACCGTAGACGGCCATCCTGAGTATGTTTCGTATGGTGTTTATCAACTCACCCAGTTGGGTAAAGGGCACAGGTCGCTGACGGTGAACCTGCCAAAAGGCTCACAGCGGTTGATAGCTGCCGTGTTGTATCCCATGGATAAGGGCAAGCTGCGATTCAGAGACGGTAGGGTGATACCTTACAGTCCGGTCTCTGCCACAACAGAAGGAATGGACGGCGACTGGGCGTTTTGTGTATATGCCGCGAAGAAAATGCTGGGGCATCCCGAACGCCGAAATACATGGTATAACCACGGTGAATACCCCAATCTTCTGAACGCCGATGCGGTGAAGCGATATATCGCCATTACCCATGAGGCTTATCGGCAGCATTTCGGCAGCCGGTTTCGGTATCTGACCGCGTTCTATACGGGTGAACCCTCGCTGGCTACGGTGGCAAACTTCGAGTTCACAGAGGCAGTCCGAGCCAATGGAGAGGCTTATCTGCCCTGGGACGACAGCATCCAGCAAGCCTTCCGAGCCGACCATGGGTATGAATTGCTGCCCTGCCTTGCGGCGATGTATCTGCCGCAATCCGATGAAGGCAACATTATCCGGCGGCACTTCTGGCAGACTGTGGGTAACCTGATGTCTAAAAACTTCTTCGGGCAAATCGCCGACTGGTGTGCGAAGAATGGCAGCTCCTTGTCTGGGCACCTGCTGCTGGAGGAGTGGATGTCGTGCCATGTCAGTTTATACGGCAACTTCATGCAGTCTATGGAGCACTTCAAGATCGCGGGTTACGATCACTACTTCAACCGGCATGGCATCAGCCAGGCTAATAACCTTGTGATGCAGAAATACTCCTACTCAGGGAACCGCTCCCACGGCAACTTCGTGGCGCAGGCACTAATCGAACCCATATTGTCAGGTTATCTTGACAACCAGACACAGCAGCTGCGTATAATACCGCTCAGCGTATTTCGGCAAAACATCAATATGATGTGTGCTGGCGGAGCGAGTATCATCAATAGCTATGTGAATTACAGCGCCTATCCTGTGGATGAGTTCCGCAAAGTGACCGACTATGCTGCACGGCTCTGCTACTTCCTGCGCGGTGCTCGCGATATGGCGAAAGTGGCGGTGTATTATCCTGTTGAGACCTTCCAAGGCCGATATCGACCAACTCCGCAGAACGTGTTTACCAGCTCTGGTAATCCTGAATACCAAACACTGCAAAAGAAACAGGACACCCTTTTCGAGGCACTGTTCCGGCAGAACATCGACTTTAACCTGCTGGATGCCGATGCCATTAACCGTGCCCAGGTAAGTGGTGGAAGTATGAAGATCGCGGGTTACGAATACAAGGCGATGATCATGCCTGATATGGATATCATCCCATTGGCTGCACTGCAGAAACTGCTTCTGTTCGCCTCGCAGGGAGGGGTGCTGATTTGGTCAGGTAAAATTCCGACACTGGGTGACAGTGAGGCCGAAACGCCGCTAGTCAAAAAGCTGCTTGCTGGGACGCGCACCACCGCCGACCTTCATAAGGTCGTGAGCCATGTGCGCAAGCTAGGGGATGGCGGACTGGAAGTGACTGCTTCTCGACCAGATCGCTTCTACTATGTGCCCTATGTGCGCAACATAGACGGACGACCAAAGAAGATATTCCTGCTGATCAACGACCACAGCCGCACGAACACCTTGAAGATCGGTGGTCATGGCCAGGGGATACTTTATGAACCATGGACAGGTGAGTATGCTTCGGTGACACTGCCTCTAAGCGTAGGTGTAGAGGCGTATTCCGCCATGGTGCTGGTGATGGAGTAGGGACAAGGTGGAATGCTACAACGGCACGTGAGGTCTAGTGAGACTGTTGGTTTTTTGCACTTAACTCGGCGAAAACTTCGTTAGCGGGACGTGTTTCGCCGCGGTTAGCTTCATCGATGCCTTGTCGGATGGCTGCGATAGTGCTAAGCTGCTCGATTTGTTCAAGCAGCGCTTGGTATGATTTTGCATCTTGTACGACGAGTTCGGCCTTACCATTCACGGTGAGAACCATGGGAGCTCCCTGCTGCTTAATTTTCCCGATGCATTCTTTTAAATGGCGCATGAAATCCGTGAGAGAGCGGATTTCAGTCAAGTCCATCATGGTGCACCTCAATTCGACAGCATATTATTCGCTGCAGATTATATGATGCCTGGCATCGAACTTGGTTGTGCACATTAAACTTGCCTTGGGACATGTTTGATGTATGATGAAGTGTTTATCAACTACCATGGCCGATCTTGTTGGCGAAAAGATCATGTTGGTTTGAGTGGTCGATATTATTATGACTTCAACGGAGGATACCAATTGTCTCGTATCTATCTTCTTGTGGCTGCGATTCTGTGGGTGATCTGTGCGCCTGTATGGGCAGCGGATCATCTGCTGTTTTCAGACGGCTTTGAGTCGAAAACGCTTGGTAAATCCAATGGTGTCAGCTTCACGGTCGGAAAAGACGGGTTAGCTGCCTCGTTCGACGCTCCAGAGCAGACGATTGAGTATCCCGAAGAGTGTTTCTCGCTGGTAGCCGGTCGGGTTGAGTTTGATATGCAGCTGAAGCAACCGCTGAGCACGAAACGACCGATTTGGTGCCTGTTTTCCGATATCGGTGCGGCGGGATCGCACACCGGTGCGGTCACCTGCCGATGGATGCCCGAGAGCGGTGATCTTGACTACGGCATATTCGAGTCCGGTGTGGGACATCACTGGATCCAATCAAAGGGCTTCGATTGGCAGCCAAACCGGTGGTATAAAATCGGGCTAGTCTATGGCCCCAGCGGGATGAAACTGGAAGTCGATGGACAAGTGGTGGCTTCCGGTGACTATAAGGGTGGACTGGGAGCAGGCCCTAAGAAACTGGGATACTACGATGCCTACTTTGCATCAGCGCCTATGCTGGTTGACAATTTCAAGACATACCGCACAGACGCATATGATTTTCGTGTGAGTGAACCCTTGATTTGTCCCCGCAAAGACGGGTTTCTTGACCGCACTGCGTTATCCTGCGAGGTAGCCGAGTCAGGCGCCGTCACGCTTGAGGTGCTGAACGCGAGCGGCTCGGTAACAAAGACTATTCAACACAAAAAAACAGCCAAGCCTGGCCAAGTGTATACAACCAGTTGGTCTGGCGGAGGTCTGCCCACTGGTGACTACCAGATTCGTATGACCGCCGTGTCGCCATCGGGCAGGTTCGAGAAGACACTGCCCATCAGCATCAACCAACAAGCGAAATGGCGTGAACCAAAAAACACATGTCAGGGCTATTTCCCGCGTGGTGTGTTCTATATGTGGGAAGACGACTTCTGGATATCAGGCACCCATGTGGATGATGAAGCGAAAGCCAGAGCTTATTACGAGCGCACTCTGGGTGATCTGGCGAAGCAGGGCTTTAACATGATCTTCGCCGTATGGACACCTACCGATCATCGCAAAATGGTGCTGGATATTGCCCAGGAACACGGTATCAAGGTCGTTGTGTATTTACACGAAATCTACCAGTGGATATCGGGAGAGGGCAAAGCGAACATCATCAACCTGGCTGAACAGACGGTGAAGGAAATTAAAGATCACCCCGCCGTGGCTGGCTACTACATCATCGATGAACCAGGCAGTGAACCCACAACGCTAAAGCGAACCTTAAATGCCCGCAAAGCTCTTGAGGTGGTTGATCCCAAACACCCAAGTTTCTACTGCTTCATCGGCCAGACACAGTATGATCTCTCGCTCAAGACCGTAGGCGGACAGGCGTTGTTCATCGACCTCTACCCCATGTATACCAACTGGAATGGCGACCTTAACGGATATATCAGTTCGTTGGCATATGGCCAGAAAACAGCAGAGCAGTATCATATACCTCTTTGGATGGCCACTCAGATTTTCGGCAAACCAAACGCCTGGAAGATACCCACACCGGAAGAGATAAGGGCTCAGGTTTGGCTGTCTCTGGCTTACGGCACCAAGGGCTTCATTCATTTCGTCTATCAGTCCACGACCAGTATTCAAGGCGAATGGCTGCAGGGCGTGCTGGATATGGATACGAAAGTGATGGACCACAGGCTGGACGAGCTTCAGCGTATCAACGGCGTGATCAAAAAGCTGGAGCCGCTGCTGCTGTCACTGCGTGCAACTGATATGAAGCTGCCCGCGGCACCGGATGGTGTGGTGGTGAAGACTTTCTCTGCTCCAAAGGGTTGGCGATATGCGATCATCGCCAACAAGAGCACCACCCAGAGTGTTCGATGGACATGGAACGTGAAGGCTGTAGATGCCTTAACCGGCGATACGCTTGGGTCTGTTGTCACACTGCTGCCAGGTGACGGTAAAGTTTTGAGACTTGAGAAATGAGTGAGGGTAACAACATGAAACCAGCTAATACCGAAAACGGAACCATCTATGTGCTGCCCTTTGCCCATCTCGACTTGTTTTGGCTGGGCAACCGCGAGGAGTGCCTCTCGCGAGCATATGACGGCATATTCAAAGCGATGGAGTTATGCCGGCGATACCCGGAGTTTCGGTATCTGCTAGAGGATGTGGTGGTGCTGTCTGAGTTTGTTCAGACTTATCCTGAGGCCAAACCAAAGCTGCTGGAGTTGGTATCCAGAGGTCAGGTTGAAGTGGGATCGAAGTGGGCCGCCACCACCATCACGCAGACCAACGGCGAGACGATCCTGCGGAACCTGATGATTGGCTTAGGGGAAGCTGAGGAGATTTGCGGTGAACGCCCCGATGTGATTCACCTTGGTGATATCCCCGGTATGACCCCGCAGTTTCCTCAGATGCTGGCAAAGAGCGGGATACAATGCGCCGTCATCTCACGGGGTGGGCCTAAAAAGACACCTCTGTTTCATTGGAAAGCGCTGGATGGGTCGAGTGTTTTGACCTGGTACAGCCCCTATTGCTATTCCTGGGGTATGCCGTTAGCCAACTCACCAGTGGCGTTTGAAGGCATGGACATTCCTAGGTTCGAAGCCGAGGCCGATACACTCTATTCGACATCGCCATTCAATATCCTCATGCACTATGGCATGGATCTGTCTGTCCCTCGCGAGGAAGCACTGACAAATCTGCAGGCATGGAACAGAGCCTCCAAATACCAGATTCGGTTTAGTACGCAATCTGAGTTCTTTAGCTCCGTTGCTGCGTCAGACAGTGTGCCGACGCTTGCGGGTGAGATTCCAACTGTGTGGGGTGCCTGGCCAGATTGTGCGTTCCTTGATGTCACCATCCACCACGCCGCCGCGGAGCGCGCACTGCTCTGGGCTGAACGCCTCACCGCTGCAGACAAACTTGCTGGACGATCAGTCGGCCGAATTGACATCACCAGTCTGTGGAAGCCTCTGCTAGAGTCGCTTGATCATAACTACTCTGGCAACGCAACAGAGGAGTATCACACCACCAAGAATCGGCTGACCACACTGTCTTACCAGCAAGCGGAGAGCCTTAGCTTGCGCTCGATGACACGCATCGCTAGCGAAGTGGATCGGCCTGAGCACTCCATACCCGTGGTGGTGTTCAATCCCTCGTCTTATGTTCGGTCGGAGTGTATTCGTCAGCGGGTGTTGCTGTTCGGTGATTCCGTGGCAGCAACGACACCGGAGTGGGTTGAATTCCATCTGGAAGATGAGACCGGTGCGGTCGTGCCTATGCAGACGCCTCAACGCCGTTCTGGCCCGACCAAAGAAGCAGATATCGTGTTTGTGGCTTCGGATGTGCCTGCCTTGGGTTACAAAAGTTACTATCTCCGTCCAGGCGCGGCGGCACACGAGGCGAACGCTGGATGTTCAGAAAATAATCTGCAGAGTATCACCTTATCTGCTGAAGCTCTGAATGTGAGCGTGTGCCGGCAGACCGGTGCCGTGCACATATGTCAACCTGATGGCATGCCAGTTATAGACAGTATCGAACTACGAGCTGTGGAGATGCTGCAGACAAACCAAACCATGCAGCTTGACTCCACCGGCCGCAACTACCCATTCCTACCCGAGCGTTGTGAGCTGGTCAGGGAAGGGGAGGTATGCTCCGATGTGCTGCTGATCGGGACGATTGCTGAGGTGCCTGTGCAGACCACTATCACCATCACACACAAGATGCCGCAGGTCGATGTTAACTGCAGTATAGACTGGCCAGGCCATGGTTATCTGCGAATACAGGCGTATCTGAAGCTTCCGGGCGAACGCGATGGCGATGTCTACACAGGTGTACCATTCGGAGCGAACAGCTTTGAGAACATCATACCTGGCTCGGGGCCAAACCTTGGTGACGAAGTGACAGCTGACACCTGGGGCCGCACGCGGGAAGCACAAGACTGGTTGTTGATGGCCGCCAAAGGAGCCGATCATGCTGTGGCAGTGGCGACCGACCGTAAACTTGTGGAGTTCTTTGACAATGGCTGCGCCATCAACTTCCTGTCCAGCATGACACCCAAGTGGATGCAGCCCGAGATGTTCCACCCATTCGCTGGATACTACGAAACAGGCTTCTCGATATGCTGTGTTGCCAGGGGAGATATCGATGCGGCTGCGCGGTTTGGTGAAAGCTGTTTCATGCCGCTCAGGGCCATATGCTCCTACAATTGTTCGATGGCTGAGCCGAAGCCGTCCATCTGTGCTGGAATGCAGTTAGCCGGCGAGGGCATCCGGCTGAGCTGTATGAAGCCTGCAGAAGACGGTAACGGGGTGATTGTTCGGCTGCTGGAGTGCCGCGGTCGTGAAGCCACAGCATCTATCGCATTGAAAGGCGCTGGTGAGAGCGTGTGGGAGTGCAGCCTCATGGAGCAGAAGCTTGCTGAAATTGACCCAATGAACCTTAGTTTTGGCCCATTTGAGATCAAAACTCTGCGGTTCTGCAGTTGATAAGATAGCATATGCGTACCATATATATCGCTTGGCCGTTCCCCTAAACGATGAGCGGATATAATGATAAATGAGTATATATATGATCCGGAGGCTTCGATGAGAACCATCAATACCGCAGACGCCACACCACAAGCTGTGAAGGACTTCCTAGCGAGGCCGTTGGCCCAGCATCATCCCGAGGTTGAAGAACGGGTTAAGTCGATTCTGCAGATGGTTCAAGATCAAGGTGATCGTGCGCTGTATGAGCTGACGGCTAAATTCGATGGTGCTCAGCTAAGCGATTTACGTGTGAGTGATCAAGAGTTCGATGAGGCGATATCCTCTTTATCTGCTGATGCACTCCATGCGATTAAAGTAGCTGCTGAGCGTATTCGCAGCTTTCACATGAAGCATCGCCGCGAAACCTGGGTGGATTTTCAACCGGGTGAAGCACTTGGTCAGATGATTATCCCACTGCGCAGCGCAGGCTTGTATGTGCCTGGGGGGCTGGCGGCCTATCCCAGCAGCGTTTTGATGTGTGCGATCCCTGCGAAGGTCGCTGGTGTGAAGCGCTTGGTGATGTGCACGCCGTGCGGCAAAGACGGTAAACTTCCGGCTTTAGTTTTAGCTGCTGCTCGTGAAGCGGGTATCGACACCATCTATAAGCTGGGTGGTGCTCAAGCTATCGCCGCTATGGCCTACGGCACAGAGAGCATACAGCCGGTCGACAAAATCGCCGGACCAGGCAACCTATATGTAACATATGCTAAGAAGATGCTCTATGGTGTTGTCGGTATCGATATGTTGGCGGGTCCGAGTGAGGTGGGTATCGTCGCTGACGACTCCGCAAACCCCAAGTTTGTTGCACTAGACTTGCTGTCTCAGGCGGAGCATGATTCGCATACGGCTGCGTTTTTGATTACACCAAGCCAGAAGATGGCTGATGCGGTGATTGCTGCCGTGGCCGAAATTGCCCCCACGCTGCCGAGGCACGAAATACTCGCGCAGACTTTGACTCAGAATGGCGGCGTTGTGGTTACACGCGACATCGACGAGGCTGTGCAGTATGCCAACGAATGCGCACCGGAGCATCTCGCTTTAATGGTGGCTGACCCGTGGGCGATGCTGCCGAAGATTACCTGTGCGGGAGCCATCTTGCTAGGGCATTATGCACCGCAGTCGCTTGGTGACTATGTAGCAGGGCCAAGTCATACATTGCCGACTGCTGGCACAGCACGGTTTAGCTCGCCATTAAATGTGGACGACTTCGTAAAGAAGACGAGTGTCATTAGCTTTACTAAAGATGCCCTGCAGCCGTTAATTACTACCATTGAGACTCTTGCGGAGCTTGAGCATCTAGAAGCACACAAAGCAGCCGCATCAATCCGAAGGGATGAATAAGACCATGAATAAGAGAACAGCCAGTATAGAGCGCAAGACCACCGAAACGAATATCAACATATGCATTGATCTCGATGGCACGGGAGTATCAAAGATCGATACCGGAGTCGGTTTCTTTGATCATATGCTCACACATGTTGCTCGACACGGTCTATTCAACCTAACGGTCGAATGCAAAGGCGATCTCCATATTGATGCGCACCATACTGTGGAAGATGTGGGCATATGCCTAGGTCAAGCGATATCGCAAGCGTTGGGTGATAAGCGCGGCATCAACAGATATGGTCAAGGTATAGTGCCCATGGATGAAAGCCTCGTGCAAGTAGCTCTAGATATTTCTGGCCGCCCTTACTTGGCAAGCAACCTCGATATGCCTTCTGCCGCCGTTATTGGCACGATGAGTGCGGAGCTGGTCGACGAATTCCTAAGGGCACTGAGCCTGCATGCCGGCATCACTCTGCATGTTGTTAAAATGGCAGGCAGCAACCTGCACCACATCGCTGAAGCCACGTTCAAAGCTTTAGGTCGCGCTCTGGCTGATGCCGTGCGTATGCGCGATGGTGAAACGGGATTGCCGAGCACAAAGGGGACACTGTAATATGATCCAAATAGTTGACTATGGTATGGGCAACCTGCGCAGTGTGGAAAAGGCGTTTCATAAAATTGGGGTAGAAGCGGCGATCTGCAGCGATCCAGAGAAGATACTGAAGGCTGACCGCGTTGTATTGCCGGGTGTAGGTGCATTCGAAGCCGCTATGTCCAACCTGAGCAAGTCGGGTTTACTGGAAGCGGTGATGCAGTTTATCGCATCAGGCAAGCCGTTTCTTGGCATATGCCTAGGACTTCAGTTGCTGTTCGAAGAGAGTGAAGAGAGCTTTGACGGCGTAAACCCGAAAGGGTTGGGGGTTATTCCCGGCAAAGTGGTGAAGTTTCCCACAGATATGGTTGGTTCAGACGGTATGCTGCTGAAAGTGCCCCAGATCGGTTGGAACTCCGTTAAACCATGTATTGATGACCCTCTATTTGCGGATGTTCCAGTAGGTGCATACACATACTTCGTGCATAGTTTTTATGGTGCACCCACACAGTCTGAGCACATCCTGGCTGAATGCGACTATGGCGTGACCTTCTGCTGTGCTGTGCGTAAAGATAATGTAAGGGCTGTTCAATTCCACCCTGAAAAGAGCAGCTCCGTGGGTATGACGATGCTGCGGAACTTTTCACAGATCTCATAGTAGTATGACGTGCGAGTGCACACAGATAACACGTTAGGAATAAATGCATACATGAATGACTTTACGATATACCCTGCGATTGACCTGCGAAATGGTAACTGCGTCCGGTTGCTTCAAGGCGATTTTGCTCAGGAAACCGTGTTTGGCAGCAACCCTGTAGAAATGGCTGTGCAGTGGCAATCACAAGGTGCTAAGTGGCTGCACATGGTCGATCTCGATGGAGCCAAAAACGGATCGCCATGCCAGTTGAACATCATCGAAGCTGTTAGCAAAGCGGTCAACATTCCAATTCAGCTTGGCGGTGGAATCCGCAGTTTGGAATCCGCTAAAGCGGCACTAGATGCAGGAGCTAGCAGGATCATCATCGGCAGTGCTGCGGTTCGCAATCCTGAATTTGCTGAGAAGGCGTTTGCGGCATTCGGCGATAAGGTGGCTTTAGGGGTAGATGGCCGACATCGTATGGTGGCTATTGATGGATGGCAGAGCCAGACTGAGATACCAGCAATCGAGCTAATTAAGCAGATGGCTGAGATAGGTGCGTCTCGAGTGATTTACACAGAGATCAGCCGTGACGGAATGCTGAATGGGTTTGATGAAGAGCTATACACATGGCTGTGCAGCGAATCACCAATTCCAATCATCGCTTCCGGTGGCTTTGCGACGCAGAATGACGTTGCTGTCGCAAAGAGAAGTGGTGCTGAGGGTGCTATTGTTGGCAAAGCGCTCTATACCGGAGCTGTGAAGCTGCAGGATATCCTTAAGCTCGCTGAGTAGCGTCGTCACTGATTCACAGCCCCTGCTGACGGTGTGTAGGCATCGAATAGCAGGGGCTTTTTCGTAATATACCAGTGAGTACTAATACATGTACTTCCACGGGCTCATTGGTGGATATCATACAAAACATGTTGCAGATTGCAGCTAATTAGTCATACGTTTTTACAAATTGAAAAATGAGCTATGAATGTTCCTGGAAAACATGCAAAATGTGTTGACATCGCTAGTTGGTGATGGTACTCTTTATTTAGTGCTTTTGTATAGGGTGGTTCCCAATACATAGGTGCTCTATGCCTGTCATCCCCGTGCACGCTAGGGGTGATGAGGCTGACTTGCAAGTCAGGCTTTGGAGGTACGAGTGCATGACCAAACGGACGAAGAAAGTGGCAGTATTAGCTGTCGCAATCTGTGCCTTATCCGCGTCGGTCTCATTCGCAGCTACCACCAATGCAGGTAGTGTTGCTGTGGGTAACACCTCAGTTAACGCCCCTTCAATGGATGAAGTTGCGATCGACGCCCTTCGAAGCGAGGTTGATCCTTCAGTCTTTATTGCCGCGAGTGACTTAAATGAGCTTCAGAACTCATTGTCGCTCGATAATCTGGTCGCCTTAAACATGCTTGATCAAGAATCTATTGATCAGGTTGTTGCATTGAGCCAGTTGCTAAGCAAAAAGACGAACACCGACGACGGTGTATTGGTTGGTATTACTCAACCAGAGACGCCAGCGCCCGCAGACAAGAGCAAAGTTAGAATCGTTGCAATCGATACTAGCGATGATACTGTCGATGGGGCCTCGCTCCGAAATGAAAATGGAACAGTCGTTTATATGCCTGTTCTCAATCCAACTATTGGCAGCTACAAATTGGTGCCGGTGACCACGGTTTCTACGGACACGGGTTCTTCCATATCTGGATCAATTACCCTTGACCCTAGTATCGTCAAACTTTCACCAGTAAAGCAAGGCAGCGATATAGTTGCAGTCAGCAATCCGGTTATCTCGCAGACTGGATATGCTGGTGGAGCTGTTGCCGCCAGTAAAAATAATGTGAACCCGGTTCCAGAACCTTTCACCATGGCTCTGCCATTGGCTGGAATTGCTTTTCTGCGAACCCTTCGCAAACGCAATAAGTAAAAAGTAACCGAAGCTTACATGACATAACAGGGCTGGATAACCATCAGCCCTGTTTTTTTCATCTATTATGGAAGAAGAGCTGTGGAATCTATGAATTTTGATGAAGATGTCTCAATGGAAGTTTTACGGAAGTATTTAAAACCGACACGTGTGATGATGTTGACGGCTGGAGAGCCCGGTCAGGCCTTTACAACCAAGATAGGCGGAGTGCCGTGGTGGCCAGCAGGCAAACCAAGACCTCATTGTTCTCATGGTCACCCCATGAGTTTTCTCGGCCAAATACGGTTATCCGATGTGCCGGGTCTCCCGACCGACAGCAAGCAGCTGCTCTCGTTCCACTACTGTATGCAGTGTGTTTACGATGGCGAAATGCCGTTTGGATGGGACATTAGCGGTGGTGATGGCAAATCGGATATGAGCTTTGGGAATGCCACAGGATATGACCTAACCCTATTCGATGCAGCCGAATCTGACCAACCCGATGGGCTGGAGACGATCGCGGAGGACATCTACGGAGCCTACACTGTGGAGTTTGAAGACCGCGATGATCCTCCATATATGGGCGAAGAGATATCTATACCTGAATTGCCTGATGTGCCTGAGTGGGAGCGTCCTACTTATATAGGATATTTGCTGAAGGGCAAGAATGTCGATAGTGATGATGACAATTATGACGATGAGGAAGACACCTTAGGCAGCTTCACAAACGAGGGATGGCAGAGATTCAAACTGGGTGGATGGCCTGAATGGTGCCAGAGCAGTGACTGGCCGAGGCTTCATCCCGATGAAGAAGTGCTGTTCCTGGGCCAATTCGGACCAATTACCGGTGATGAGCCATGGTGCTGCGGAGTAATCTATCTCTTTATGCCAAAAGACCAGGCAATTGGGGGCGGTGCCCGGATGGTTCTGCAAACGAGTTAACCATGCTGCAGCCGGCTTGGTGCTGTTCGTATGACAAATCGGCTGCTTTCCAATAGTGTAACAGCCACTGAGATCCGCGGCTTAACATGCTGCTATATGGGCATTACATTCGCGTAAGGCGCTGCCTATACAACCACTTCATAGAGCTGATCAAATGAGCGGACATAAAAATCTGCGGTGGATCGGATCCGGTTTTGTTCTTCAGCAGCAGAGGCGTCATACACCCCTACCACGGTAAATCCAGCTTTCTTGGCTGTGATCACAGCATGAAGAGCATCTTCAATCACCAAACACTCAGTTTGTTCAACCGATAGCTGCTGCATGGCTTCAAAGAAGATGGTGGGGCTCTCTTTACCGCATCCAACCTCCATGCATGTCACCACAGATGTTATGTAGTCAGCAATACCCAGCCTCTCAATTGCCGGTTCGATGAGGTCGCGATGAGACGCCGTAGCGATAGAGAAGCGCATCCCTTTGAGGTGCATAGCATGCAGGAAGCTCTTCACATGGGGTTTTAGCTGAACCTCATAACGAAACTGGTCTTCCACTTGCGCAGTAATCTGATCGATGATTTCAGGCCCTGTATACGGGAGGTTGTATGTTTCACGAAGGTATTCCGACGACTGCGCCACACTCATCTCTTTGATGGCATCACGCAGGTCATCATTTGGAGTTACCCCATGAGATTTTAGGTAGGTTACACTAACATCCTTCCAAACTGGCATCGAGTCAACAAGAGTACCATCGAAATCCAGAATAGCTGCTTTATATTTCACTGGGTTTGCGATTCCTCATTGTTTGTGTTTATGTTGGGATTCATCATGACCGGTATATTCTACCCGTTTTAGCAGCATGAGGTCCCCTGCGATGATGCTGATGAATAAAGACCACTGGGAGAAGATGCAGTAACTAACACCACCATGAGTGTGTCTAGGTATAGTGTAGCTCCATAGGTTGGTGGCTGCTTATATACATGATGATGAGGTGATGGATGATGGGATTTTCAGATAATAGCAGATTGCTAGGCATTGTAGTGCGATTTTTGGTTGCGATTATTTACACTTTCATAGCGTTTAGTTCGATAACTGTGAGTGCCGCGGAAAAAGTTGACTTCTATGTCTCTCCACACGGTCGTGATAACTGGTCGGGTCGCCTGCCAAGCCCTAACTCTTCAAAGACCGATGGCCCTTTCGCAAGCATTAATAAAGCACGTGATGTCATTCGTATGTATGGCGCAGGAAAGGCACGGCGTAACCATTCCTGGACAGTGTATCTGCGCGGAGGTAGTTATACACCGAATGAGGTGATATTATTCACCCCAGCGGACTCTGGACGCGAAGGTCAGCCAGTGGTCTACAAAGCATATCCTGGAGAACAACCTGTGATAACTGGGGCCAGATCGATCAAAGGTTGGAAAAAGCTAACTAACACCATTCCCGGCATGACAAAAGAAGCGCAGAATAAATTGTGGTCTGCTGATATTCCCAAGGGCTGGCTGTTTCACAGTATGTTCGTCGACGACGTAAAGCAGTCTCGCGCAGTTACTCCGAACACCGATGACTGGCGAAAATGGCCATATATCCGTGGAGCAGGGGAACGTGCTCCTGGAGGACAGCCTCTTCAATTTAAGGCCGGCGTGCTAGACAATATACCGAACAATGGAGATGTGGAGATATGTTTCCTGCCCCATTGGCGATATATGAACGAAATGTCGGTGCTGCGTGATGTCGACCCTGAAAAACGCATAGCGAAACGCCATAGCAAAAACATTACATATGGTGGGCGAAAAGGTGATCCATATAGAATTGAAAATGCATTAATGGCTTTGGATCAACCTGGTGAGTGGTGTGTCGATTCGATTGTGGGTAGGGTCTACTATTGGCCGCTGCAGGACAGTATGGATGGGCTTAGTGTAGTTGCCCCAAAACTTTATAACCTCATCCGATTTCAAGGCAAAGAAGAAAGCGGTCCTTGGGTACATGACATTATCATTAGTGGAATCACTTTCATGTATACAGACAGACTGCCAGAAGACAAGTGGCCTGACTCGTGGCTGAAGCGCAATTATGAAAACCCTGACGCCGCGCTGTTTATGCAGGGGGTTGATAGCTGCACCGTTGAGCGCTGCCGGTTCTTGCATATGGGAACTTATGCGGTGGCTCTAGATCACTACGCTCAGAGAAACCGGATCATTGGTAACGAGATTGGGTATACGGGCTCCGGAGGGATTCAACTCTACGGGTATGGTTCCGGCACCACAGACGTCAACAAATTCAACGAGATATCACTCAACCATATCCATCACTCTGGGCTAGTCTACTGGCATGCAGGAGGGATCACTTTGTCTGGCAGCAACAGCAACAAGATCGAGTTGAACTATATGCACGACTTGCCGTATAGTGCCATAATGATCTCTGGTCAGAAAACAACATGCTGGAATCGGCGTAA
>CAZFLA010000039.1:0-25262 GCA_964519405.1 uncultured bacterium | reverse complement strand
CAGTGCGATCTGCTGGGCATCACCACAGAGTGCGGCGATACCATCGCACGTGCGAAGCTTGCTAGCTGCATCTGCCACCAGGCAGGCCGCGATGATATCCCCATTCATCCAGGTGCGATGATGCCGTTCATCGGCCCGCAGGGCCAGATGGTGGTGCCGCAAGCCGCGGCATTACCTAAATGGGAGCACAAAGAGCAGTTCGCAGAAAACAGTGCAATCGCTTACCTTCGCGACACCATCCGCAGCCGCCCTGGTGAAATCACACTGTTAACCATTGGGCCTTTAACCAACATTGGGTTGTTATTCGCGCTATACCCCGACATTCCAGGCTTGTTGAAACGTCTGGTGTTGATGTGCGGCAGCTTCTTTGACGGGCAGACACCGCGCCGCCGCGAATGCAACGCCGTTGTGGACTTCAACGCCACAGATGTCGTGTATAAAGCCGACGTCAAACAGAGCATCTCGGTTGGTCTTGATGTCACCATGCAATGCACCATCACCGGTGATCAGGCGAGAGAACAGATTCAAGGCGGAGTGCTGGCCCCTGTCGCCGACATGGCGTCTGTATGGCTTCAAGGTGTAGACCATGTCACCTTCCACGATCCGCTAACCGCAGCGCTTTTATTCAAACCCGAACTATGTGAATTGGAGCGCGGCAACATCTCAATCGGTATGGTTGATGGCATCACCTACTGGGGCGATAGTCCAGAAGGGCGCCATTACGCAGCCAAAGCAGTTGATGTGAAGGGCTTCATGGATCACTATTTCGAGATCACAAAAGGCTAATCAACTCAACAGGGGCGAATAACACCGCCCCTGTTCTACCCGATCAACATCATCGTGCGGCTTTATACGCCTCATATGCGGCTGGGAACGGTTGCAGCGCACGTTCGAATATCCCAAGACAAAACGCAATAGCTAGCCCGTAGTTGGTCATAGGCACACCGGCCTGTTGGCACAGCATCATGCGTGTCAACATCGAACGTCGATTGTGCATACATCCCCCGCAATGAATGACTAAGGAATACTCAGTGAGGTTCTCTGGAAAGTCATGCCCTTGATAGTGCTCAAACTGCAGTTCCCCACCCACATATTGCTGCAGCCATCGGGGTATTTTCACATGTCCAATATCATCAGCAATGGGGTGATGACTGCATGCCTCTGCGATCAGCACCTTGTCTCCCGACTTCAACCGATCAATCGCCGATGCACCGGCAACCAATTGGGTGAGGTCACCCTTAAGCCTCGCGAACAAGATGGAGAATGAAGTCATGGGCACATTGTTCGGGGTATCCGCTGCGACTTTGAGGAAGGCTTGCGAGTCGGTGATGACAATTGCAGGCGGTTCGCGTAACTGGCTGATAGCTGTCCGCAGTTCACGTTCCTTCACCACCACACACCAGCTATCGTTGTCCAGCAGATCGCGTATCGTCTGAACCTGAGGCAGTATCAGCCGCCCTTTCGGCGCCTCTTTGTCGATGGGTGTCACCAGAATGGCACATCTGCCTGGAGGCACTAAATCGCCTGCGATGGTAGGTGCATCAAGAAAGTTCTCTGGAACAGAGTTTACCAGCGCATGCCTAAGCTCCATCAAGCCGTCACCTGTCAGTGCAGATACACTAACAGCCGTGATCTTGTTATCAACAAGAATCTTCTTGGCATCATCCGTCATGCGTGCGATATCGGCCTTATTGAACACCGCTAGTGCTGGGATTTTCCTCTTGGAGAGTTCCGCAGCCAGCATCTGTTCATACTGACCCCATTCGCCATCAGCCACCACAACAAGCGCGATATCTGTGCGGTCTAGCACGCCGCGGCTTTTTTCGGCTCGAAGCTCACCCAAAGCGCCTTCGTCATCAACACCTGCGGTATCAATGAACAGAACTGGCCCCAACGGCTGCAGTTCCATCGGCTTTTCGACAGGATCGGTGGTCGTACCAGCAACATCGGACACGATTGATACATGCTGCCTTGTCAACGCATTGAGCAGTGACGACTTTCCGGCGTTGCGTCTGCCGAATATCCCGATGTGCAGTCGATTTGACTTTGGCGTGTTATTCATGGAGTTCCTTCCTACTATGTGGATATCCCAAACGGGTTACTCTGGCGGGGCTGATCATTTCATTAAAATGATCTTCAGTCATCATCCCACTGCTGACAACAAGCTTTCTTAAGCTAACGCCTTGCTGTTTGGCACGCTGTGCAAGCTCACTGGCCCGTTCATACCCAATTTCATCAACGAGTGCTGTCAATAGCGCGGTGCTGGATTCAACAGTTGCGGCGCACCGTTCCCGGTTGGCACAGATACCAGTCACGCACTTCTCAGCGAAAACCCGGCATGCATTGGATAGCAAGCTAAGGCTGGTCAGCAGACAATGAGCCACTAACGGCATAAACTGATGCAGCTCAAGATTAGCCGCAGAACAAGCTTGTGTGAGCATCTGGTCATAACCCATCACCGCGATGGCACTTTGGGCGACCGCTTCTGGAATGACAGGATTAACCTTACCTGGCATAATCGACGAACCCGCTTGCCGTGCTGGCAGCATAATCTCCGCTAACCCCGCTTCAGGTCCAGAGGCCAACAACCGCAGGTCGTTGGCGATTTTCATGAGGTTAGCTGCCAGCGTCTTTAAAATGCCGCTCACTTCCACCAGCAAGTCGGCGTTTTGTGTGGCATCGATGAGGTTTTCTGCACGTGCCAGACCATACCCGGTGATCTCCCGAAGCCGGTCTGTCACCTGAAATATATACTGGCGCGGCGCGCCGATACCGGTGCCGATCGCAGTGCCGCCAAGGTTCACCACACGAAGCCGTTCCTCGCATTTATATAGGCGCCAACGATCGCGGGCTAATGCTTCGGCGTAACACCCCATCTCACGTCCCAATGTGGTTAACACAGCATCCTGAAGCTGTGTTCGGCCTACCTTCACCACATCGGCAAACTCCTGTTCTTTGGCTTGAAAAGCCTCCAACAGGTTTACCACATCGGCCTCCAGTTGGCGTACAAGTCCAATAGCAGCCACACGCAAAGCTGTGGGATATGTGTCATTAGTCGATTGATAGCGGTTGATGTGCTCAATGGGGTGGATGATGTGATAGCTGCCCAACGGCTGCCCCATTATCTGCAGAGCTCGATTGGCCAACACTTCATTCACGTTCATATTCGTTGATGTGCCGGCTCCGCCCTGAAGGGCATCTACCAGGATGTGTTGTGTGAGCTCCCCACAGCGCATCTGCTGACACGCGATGTTGATGGCTGCATACACATCCTCGGTAAATGGCTCTACAGCGTGTCCGGCTTGCAGACAGGCCTGTTTCACGGCACCATATGCAGTGATCAGCGCAGGATGAACACTCTGCCCACTGATCGGGAAGTTGTCTATTGCCCTTAATGTATGAATGCCGTATAAAGCGTCGGCAGGAAGAGACAGTCGGCCTATACTATCCGACTCAATACGCATAGAATTATCCATGGTTGTTCTCCTCTTTATGCATTCCGCCACGCTTTATACGGCTGTTGATAGCATTGTTGCGGCTTAGAAGTTAAGGTCGCGATCATCGCTGGTGCGGATACGCTGCAGATACTCCTGCAGTTTTTGTTTAATTGCACCATCAGCGATGAGCTCCGCCTGCTGCTCCACGATCTTGCTGCCCAGCTCGCGTGTCTTCGGAGACGCAAAATCCGTGAGATACTCCTGAAGAGTGCTGAGGGCATTCGGCGTACACATCTTCTGGATAAAGCCAGGGATAGCATATTCCATAAAGATCTCACCTGTGCGTCCCTTGCGGTAGCACGCCGTACAGAAACTTGGGATATGACCGTCTTGCAGTAGCTGATATATCACTTCGTCAAGCGGACGCATGTCGCCCAGCATAAACTGCTCTTCATGCTTGCCTTGACCACTGTCATCCTTGTGCTCAGTATATCCGCCCAACTCCAAGCGAGTGCCGGCATCAATCTGCGACACACCAAAAGACATCAACGCCTTGCGCATTTCGGCAGATTCACGGCAGGTCATAATCAGACCGGTATATGGTGCCGCCAACCGCAGAATAGCAACCAGCCGTTTGAACTGCTCATCACTTGTCAGCCAGGGCATATTGGTGTCAACACCACTGGCAGGTTGTATACGCGGGAAGCTGATGGTGTGCGGGCCAACACCATACACACTCTGAAGGTGGCGTGCATGTGTAATAAGGCCTAATAACTCAAACCGCCAATCATACAGTCCGAATAGACCACCCAAGCCAACATCGTCAATCCCAGCTTCCATGGCGCGTCCTAATGCGTGAAGCCGCCACAGATAGTCCGCCTTTCGCGTTCCTGCAGGATGCACAGAGGCGTATGTCGGTTTGTGATATGTCTCCTGAAACACTTGATAAGTGCCTATACCGGCTTGTTTGACAATCTTATAATCCTCAACGCTAAGCGGAGCCGCGTTGATATTAACTCGACGGATACTGCCCTTAGGTATCTTGGTGTCGTAAACCGCTCGGACGGTTTCGGCGATGAAGTTGGCATCATAGCGTGCATGTTCACCATATACCAAGATGAGCCGTTTGTGGCCTACGCTTTCCAGTGCCTTAACCTGATCGCGCAGTTCATCCATGGTGAGGGTTCGACGAATGGCTTCTTTGTTCGATCGTCTGAAACCGCAGTATTTGCAGTCGTTGATACACAGGTTACCGATGTAGAGTGGGGCAAAAAGTACGATGCGGTTGCCATACACATCGCGTTTCAGAGTTCTCGCAGCGTCAAATATATGCTCGATCATTTCTGGTTGGTTGGCATTCGCCAACACTGCGGTTTCGGCTACGGTTAAGGGCTGTTTCTGCATACTTTTCGCAATAACGTCCTTAACTTCAGCAGGGTCAGATGGTTTGCTCAGCAGATCCGTGATGAGCTTATCATCGATGAAGTCTTGCTCATAGATACTGTCATATGTCATGTGGGTCACTAGCTTTCTTGTAGTTAGGCGAGTCTCCCCGCCCTTTGCCTATCGTTCGACCAATAGCTGCGATGCGGCTGGCCATACATCCGCCGCATATCTGCGCGGTTTCATTCAGGCAGGCTTTGTCAGGGTAAATCTGGTATTCTGCTCGGTATTCACTTGTGGTAACATTGGGCATCATGATGTTCGCACCGCGTTTCAACCCTAGCTCGCGCCCCCTCGCTTTGTCGAGGGTGCCGAGCGCGGTGGTGCTGGGGATGTTGCATTTAGGGCGCATGATGCGGGTTAGCGCGATCGTCTTGCAGGTAGTTACCACATCCGCTGGCACCTGTTCGGCAGGATCACCCATGAAATCGGCGGGGTTCTGCCCTAAGGGTGTGTCAGGATGCGGCAGATATGGGCCAATCCCGATCATATCAAGATTGAGCTCATCGAATAGAAGAATGTCGTTGGCCAGATCATCATATGTCTGCCCCGGAACCCCAACCATCACGCCGCTGCCCACCTCGTAGCCGATGTTACGCAGAAGTTTCAGCAGCGCGATACGGTCAGACAGTTTTCCCGGCAGTGAAGGGTGAATTCTGGTATAAAGCTGGGGGTTTGATGTTTCAAAGCGAAGCAGATATCTGTCTGCCCCGGTATCATGCCACAGGCGCAGCTCTTGTTCGCTGCGTTCGCCGACGCTCAGCGTGACGGCCAAACCAGTTTCGGCTTTAATTCGGCGTATCACATCGGCAAGCCAATCGGCTTTCACACCGTAGTCCTCGCCAGATTGCAGCACAACCGTGCCATACTCTAGCTTTTTAGCCAGATGGACGCACTCCATAATCTGTTCGGCAGACATCCGGTAGCGCTCAAGCTTGGTGTTTGCGGCGCGTAAACCACAATACGCACACATGCGAGCGCAATAGCTGGAGAACTCGATAAGGCCGCGCAGGAAGATGCCGTCGCCTACATTTTCGCGACGCACAGTATCGGCCCACGTCCACAGTTCCTGCAGCGCGTGCTGATCAGTTTCTTTTAACCATGTGATGATCTCTTGCTTATTCAAGATGCCCTGCCCGTATGTTAGATACCTCTATAGTATAGAGGGGTTGTTTTTGCCAGGTTTATCATCTTTTGTGAGTTTCATTTGACAACTCACCACTTTTTAATGGATAATTAGATAAATTATTATCAATAATATTATACCTCAACCTGCGGCCGCGGAGATGTATGATGAGATATGAAAATCAAAAGATGGGTAGTTTACCGACAATCCGGCGATTGCCGGCCTACCTTACCGTGCTGCGACAAATTGACTTGGGTATTCACGATACGGTCTCAAGTACATTCATCGCAGACAAGTTAAAAATCGAGCCGATTCAGGTTCGCAAAGACTTAGCCATCACGGGCATTGAAGGTCGGCCCAAGGTTGGTTATGTCATTAACGACCTAATCGGAGCAATAGAACGCTATCTCGGATGGGATAGCAACAAGCAGGCCATCTTAGTAGGTGTAGGCCATCTAGGCAGTGCGCTATTGGGATATCCTGGATTTCAAAAGTATGGACTGCAAGTCACCGCAGCATTCGATGCATCATCTGATGTGGTCGGCACCATCGTGCACGGCCACCTGGTGTATCCTATGGATGATCTGCCCGACCTCGTAAAAAGCTTGGGCATCATCATGAGCATCCTCACGGTGCCAGCAGAACATGCACAACGAGTAGCCGACGTCATGATATCATCCGGCGTCAGCGCAATATGGAACTTTTCGCCCGTCACTCTAGAGGTACCGGCAGGTGTCGTTGTTCAAAACGAAGACCTATCCTCTGGTTTGGCGGTTCTTTCTGTACGCTCATCTCGAACGAGAAGAGACTAGCGTACATCAACACCGGTATCACGGTATCGGATCATTAAAATCAGTCTCAGGAGTATAGAATGCAAACGCTCGAGACAACGCCAAAGAACCTAAGGCAGTTCGAAAAAGTCTGTGAAATTATTGATCGATACGATCGTAATCCAGCAAAACTAATCCCAATTCTACAGCTCATACAGGAAGAATACCGATACCTCCCAGAAGAGGTATTAACATATGTTGCCACCGCACTGGAAATTCCACCAGCTCAGGTATACGGTGTCGCTACTTTTTATGCCCACTTCGCACTGGAACCAAAAGGCAAATATGTCATTCGGTTGTGCGATGGAACAGCATGCCATGTTAAAAAATCACATGGTATTCTGGAAGCCCTTCAAGCGAAGCTTAAGGTTACCGACACAGATAGAACAACACCAGACATGCTGTTCACTGTTGAGACGGTATCCTGCCTCGGCGCTTGTGGTTTGGCACCCGTTATGGTCATCAACGATGAAGTACACGGTCAGGTCACTCCTCAAGCTGCAGTCGGCTTTGTTGATGAAATCATAGCGAAGGAGAACGAAAAGTGAATCAAGCAGTAATTCCACTAGACCTTCGCGCAGTCACAGATCAGTATGAAAAAGCATCAAGTGCAATAGCTCAACGCGTGATCATCTGCGCAGGAACAGGCTGTGTGGCAAACGGCGCCCTTAAGGTACATGCTGAGTTCGTCAAACAGGTTCAAGCCGCTAACCTAGATGTCGTGCTGGAGCTTAAAGAAGAATCCCATGGTGATGTCCACATTTCCAAGAGTGGATGCCAGGGCTTCTGCCAGATGGGTCCTCTGGTTACAGTGATGCCTGCTGGCATTCTCTACACCAAAGTTAAGCCAATGGATGTAGAGGAAATCGTGCAGGAAACTCTAGTCAACAACCGAGTTGTTGATCGCTTGCTCTATACAGACGCGATCACTGGCAAGCACTGCCATGGACCGTCGGACATCCCCTTCTATGTAAGGCAGAGCCGCACCGTTCTCAAATCCTGCGGTATTATTGATCCTGAAGACATCAACGAATACATCCACAACGGTGGATATTGGTCGGCAAAACGCGCATATACCGACATGACCGATCAGATGGTCTGTGAAGAGATCCTGCATTCCGGTTTACGCGGACGCGGCGGCGGCGGATTCCCTACTGGTAAAAAATGGGACATCACCCGCATTCAACCAGGGCCAAAGAAGTATGTCATCTGCAACGGTGATGAAGGCGACCCAGGCGCATTTATGGACCGCAGCGTGATGGAAGGCAATCCCCATGCCGTCATCGAAGGCATGATGATCGCCGCACGTGCCATTGGTGCTGATGAGGGCTATGTATATGTACGCCTCGAGTATCCGCTGGCTGTGGCACGTATCCGAAAAGCTGTAGAAGATGCAGAAAAAGCCGGCATTCTTGGCGACAACATCTTAGGTACCAACTATAGTTTCCGCGTGAACGTAATGGAAGGCGCAGGCGCATTCGTATGCGGTGAAGAGACCGCTTTGATTGCCTCTATTGAAGGCAAGCGTGGAATGCCTAACCCAAAACCACCATTCCCTGCACAAAGCGGGCTCTGGGGTAAACCAACGGTCATCAACAACGTAGAAACTCTGGCTTCCATTCCGCTCATCCTTAGTATGGGTGCTGCCGAGTTCCGCAGAATCGGCACGGAGAAATCGCCAGGTACCAAAACATTCGCGTTGACCGGCCATGTAGAAAACACAGGGCTTATCGAAGTTCCGTTCGGCACAACCCTCCGCGAAATTGTCAACCACATCGGTGGCGGCGTTACCGACGATCAGGGTAAGCTGACAAACGACTGTTTCAAGGCTGTTCAGATTGGCGGACCATCTGGCGGATGCCTCACCGAAGAGCACCTCGACCTGGCCATGGACTTCGACTCGCTGCGAAGTGTAGGCGCGATGGTGGGTTCTGGCGGATTAGTCGTCATGAACCAGCACACCTGCATGGTGCGTATCGCTCGATTCTTTATGCAGTTTACTCAAAACGAGTCTTGCGGAAAGTGCGTTTTGTGCCGTGAAGGCACCAAGCAGATGCTGGCATTACTCGATGACATCATGGAAGGCAGAGCCACTCCTGAAACCCTGGAACTGCTGGAGCGAACAGCTAAAGCCGTTGCTAAGGGTTCGCTTTGCGGTTTAGGCAAAACGGCTCCTAACCCCATTCTTTCTACTCTGCGCTATTTCCGAGCGGAGTATGATGCGCACGTTAATCAAAAGCGCTGCCCAGCAGGTGAGTGTAAAGCACTTTGCCCGCCGACGATCAACGCCGAAAAATGCCGCGGATGCACAATCTGTGCCAAGAAGTGCCCAGTAGGCGCAATAACCGGTGAAGTAAAACATGCACACTCCATCAACCCAGATGTCTGCATTAAGTGCGGTGTCTGTAAAGAAGTGTGTAAATTCGGTGCCGTCGAATAGCTGGCTCGCAAGCAGATTACAGGAGAAACGCAATGAACCCAGGATATATAAATATTGATGGCAAGGAGGTTTTGCTTGAAGGCGAACGCAACGTTCTTGAAGTCGCCCGAAAAGCAGGAATTGATATTCCTACCTTCTGCTATCGTTCTGACCTTAGCGTATATGGTGCTTGCCGTCTCTGCCTCGTTGACATCGCTGGCAAAGGCGTCGTCACCTCCTGCTCGACTGCACCAGAGCAGGGAATGGTTGTAAAGACCAACACCGAAGAGATTCGGGAAATACGCAAAATCGCTGTTGAGCTGCTGCTGGCGAACCACGATCAGAGCTGCCCAACTTGCCCGAAGAGCGCGAACTGCGACCTTCAGAATCTGGCTCGGCGTCTAGGCATTACCAAGGTTCGTTATAAAATGACGCACAAACCAGAACCTATCGACTGCAGCTCACCATCGCTGATCCGCGATCCTAACAAGTGCGTGCTCTGCGGCGACTGCGTGAGGGCTTGCCGTGAGGTTCAGGGAATTGGAGCCATCGACTTCGTAGGACGCGGCGCGAAGACCGCCGTCAAGCCTGCTTTTGGCAAGGATCTGGACCAGGTTGAGTGCGTATACTGCGGCTTATGTGCTAGTGTATGCCCCACCGGTGCTATCACGCCTAAGTCGGAAGTTGACAAGGTATGGGAAGCCATCGACAACCCCCAAAAAGTGGTGGTTGCACAGATCGCTCCAGCAGTGCGTGTGGCTATCGGCGAATGCTTCGGCTTACCAGCCGGCAGCATTACCACAGGCCAAATTGTTGCCGCACTAAAAGCCATGCGCATTGACCAGGTGTATGACACCTCTTTCGCCGCTGACCTTACGGTCATCGAAGAGGCTACGGAATTCATTGAGCGAAAAACAAAGGGCGAAAAGCTGCCGCAGTTCACAAGCTGCTGCCCAAGCTGGGTGAAGTTTGCAGAGCAGTACTTCCCAAGCTTACTGCCTAACCTATCTAGCTGCAAGTCACCGCAGCAGATGTTTGGATCGCTGGCGAAAGAAGTGCTGCCAGAGAAGCTGGGCGTCGCTCGTGAAAATCTGGTCATCGTGTCCATCATGCCCTGCACATCCAAGAAGTTCGAAGCCAAACGTGACGAGTTCATCCACAACGACCAAGCTGATGTGGACATCGTCATCACCACGCAGGAACTCGCTCGGATGATTGAAGAGAGTGGTTTGCGGTTTGACCGGCTGGAGCCGGAAAGCCTCGACATGCCATTTGGCTTCAAAACAGGCGCAGGCGTTATCTTTGGTGCAACCGGCGGTGTCACTGAGGCCGTGTTGCGATATGCTGCAGAGAAAATCACTAATACCAAGCTTGGTGATGTCAACTTCAAGGCAGTAAGAGGTTTCGAGGGTATTCGCGAAACCACCATCAACCTTGATGGCATCAGCCTTAAACTCGCTATCGTGCATGGATTGGCAAATGCCCGCAAAGTGGCCGAACAGGTAATAGCTGGTACATGCGACTATGACCTTATTGAGGTTATGACCTGCGTTGGTGGATGCATCGGTGGAGCTGGTCAGCCCTACACCTATGATCCTGAAGCAAAGAAGAAGCGAGTTCGCGGTCTATACGACAGCGACAAAATGCTGGAGTTCCATAAATCGCAAGAGAACCACATGGTTGCCGAATGCTACGACACCTGCTTAGGTGAAGTCGGCGGCCATACAGCACACCGCCTGCTGCATACCGATTATCACAGCAGGAAGCGCATTTTGGACTCCGACCTGAAGCTATATCAAGGCTCTTCTAAGCAGAAGCTAGCCGTGAGTGTATGCGTGGGTACGAGCTGCCTTGTTCGCGGCAGCCAAACACTCTTACACGAGCTATTCCGCATGCTTAACGAACGCGGCTTACAAGACAGCGTCAACGTCAAAGCCACGTTCTGTTTTGAAGCATGCGATCAAGGCCCAACAGTTCGTGTAGGCGAGCAGGTCATACATCACTGCACGCTTGACATGGCAGAAACCGCACTAAACGAGGAGCTTGCTAAGCAAGCATCTTCCGTATCGGCTAAGTAGCAAGTAGCACGTCACGCCACAGGTCAGGTAACCTGTAATTAGGGACTGAACCTGTGGCGTGTATCAAACAGGCGTAAGTATGCATTGAATTACCAGCATAAAACGCCGGTACGAAGTGCTTTCATAGCATACCCGATATAGTTTGATACGGCAGGTTCGTATGAAGGATGGGTGTTATGAGCAACGACCCGAAACTAAGGCAGGTTGTTTATACAAACAAAGCACACTGCCGCGACTGCTACCGCTGCCTTCGGGTATGCCCCGTTAAGGCGATCCGCATGGAAGACGGCCAGGCTTACGTTGTTCCTGAGCGCTGCATTTCGTGCGGCACCTGCATCCGTGAGTGCCCTCAAGGCGCGAAGCAATACCGCCGTGATGTTGACCAAGCGATGCAGATGATTACTGACGGCTTTAAAGTGGCTGCCAGTATTGCCCCATCATTTGTTGCTCTCTTTTCAGAATCAGAACGCAAGCGATTACCCAGCGCACTGCGCAAGCTGGGCTTCAGCTATGTGGGCGAAACGGCGATAGGCGCCTACTACACAGCCCGAGAGACCGCACGCGTATGCAATGCCGACCCAACTCACTCGCATGTATGCACAGCGTGTCCTGCTGTTGTGAACTATATTGAGATTTATGACCGCGACCGCATCAACCTTCTGTTGCCCATTACATCACCGATGGTCGCCCATGCCAAGCACATCAAGCAGACCCAAGGCATGGATGTTCGCGTTGTGTTTTTCGGGCCATGCGTGGCTAAGAAGTCCGAAGCTGACCGTCCAGAAAACCAGCAGTGGGTTGACTGCGCACTCACATTCCCCGAGTTAATGGAGTGGCTGGAGCAGGAAAACATCAACCTTGCCATGTGCGAGGAAAGCCATTTCGATGAGCAGCCTGAAGGTGAAGCTCGCTTCTTCCCACTCGTCGGCGGAAGCATCCGAACCGCCAGCCTTAACACTGATCTGTTAGCTGCCGATATGGTCAGCGCCTCAGGATTTGATGAGATTAAAGAGGCGCTAGAGAGCTGCGGTCCCGATAACCCGCCGCAGGTCATTGAGCCGCTCTTCTGCCAACAAGGATGCATCAACGGACCGGCAATGCACCTTGACGACAGCCTTTACCATCGCCGCCGCGAAGTCATTGAATACGCCACCGATAACCCAGGACTGGCACCCGGTGAAGACACCCGTTATGACGAAGTGTATACCAAGTTCCAGGCGCGCAAAGTCGCGCAGCGTGATGTAACGGAAGAGCAGATACGCGAAGTGATGGAGAAGCTAGGCAAAACATCGCCTGAGAACCAACTCAACTGCGGCGCATGCGGATATGCAAGCTGCCGAGACAAAGCCATTGCCGTCATACGCGGTATGGCTGAACTTGAGATGTGTATTCCATATATGAAGCGCTTAGCCGAACAACGAACTGACAAGATCATCGAAACAAGCCCTAATGGCATTTTGATCCTTGACAACCGGTTGAAGATCATCCACATGAACCCCACATTCCGAAGGTTCTTTATGTGCTCGGAAGCGGTGGTTGGCCACAACATCTCTTACCTTATGGATCCCGATCCGTTTGAGAAGCTTGCCTCGGGTAAAACCGACATGATCACATCAGTGATCAACCACGATAGGTATAATCTTGTGTGTCACGAGATTTTATACACATTGCCTGAAGAGAACCAGTATGTGGGTATCTTCGTGGACATCACTGGCAGCCGTGCCAATAAAGAAAAACTGGATAACCTTCGCAAGCAGACGATAACCCAAACCCGCGAACTGCTTCAGCACCAGATTTTAATGGCGCAGACGATCGCGAAGTTCCTTGGCCAAAGCACCGGTCAAAGTGAAGCGCTGCTAGGCAAACTCATGGAAATGGCAAGTGACGATTCTGGGGAAGGTAAGGAAATTGGTGAATGGCTAAAGGATACCTACACGTCGAACTAGAGTTGGCTCAACATGCCAAACACGAAGGCGATGTGTGCGGTGATGTGATGCTGCTGGAGCGCACCCCTTCCGCCACTGACATCATTCTTTGTGACGGTATGGGGCACGGCATCAAAGCCAACATCGCAGCACAGATGTGCGTCACGCGGTTGATGGAGCTCATCAAACAGGGCATCACACTGCGCGATGCTTTCTGCCGTGTTGTGGACACGATGGAGCAAGCCAAAACACAAGACCTGCCCTATGCGGTGTTTACGGTCATCCGCATCCTTAGCGACGGCGTCACCACCATACTGACATATGAAATGCCTGGCCCCATATTCATAGCCAAACGCTACGCTCAGTCACTTCAACAGCGTACCATCAGCCAAAAGCGCGCTTTGATCAGCGAAGCCAACTGCCACCTTACCGCAGGTGAGGGTGTGCTGATTATGTCAGATGGCATCAGCATGGCAGGCCTAGACAGCGGTTTGGGTATGCCCATGGGATGGGGTGTTGAAGGCGTCAGTAAACTGGCTACAGATCAACTCACGATGACCGTCTCTTTTCAGAACCTGCCAAACCGTATCATGGAGCGCACCGCGCAGCTTTGGGGTAAAAAACTTGGCGATGACTGCACAGTTGTGCTGGCACACTGCCGTCCCGGCAACACAGTGAACATCCTAACTGGCCCACCGAAAAACCCTGACCATGATCAAGAAGTCGTGAATAAATTCATGATGCTGAATGGCCTGAAGGTAGTTTGCGGAGGCATCACCGCGCAGATCGCCTCCGAAAGTTTAGGTGTACCATTGGAGATGGAGACACGTCCCAAAAGTATGTTGGCCCCACCCCGCTGCTTCATTGACGGTATCGATCTGGTAACAGAGGGCACTATCACCTTGAACCAGATATACAACGTGCTGGATGAAGACCCCAATTCACTGGAAGAAGGCAGCGCAGTGACGCTGCTATACCAGATGCTTCAAAATGCCGACCGTGTTCGCATATTGTTGGGTGGAGCCATTAACCCTGCGACCCACGACATTAGTTTTAAACAAAAAGGGATACTTACCCGCCAAGCCATTGTGCCTCTGCTTGCCAAGAAGCTAGAGGACATGGGCAAATTGGTGATTATTGAGCAGGTTGACTAACAAAAACAATGGCTGCGGTAAGCACATTAGCTTTGCCGCAGCCACTGAGTTTATCGAAGACCGCGTTACTTTTTGGTGAACATATCTGGGGTTATCTGCACTGGGCCAAAACATGGCACAGGCATATCGCGGCCATCCACCAGGTTGATGTGGTTATATACTCCCTGCCCATAATAAAGCATTTCGGGCTTGTTGATGACATTAGTCAGTTTCAAGATCACGGAGTTCCCGCTGGGCTCCACAACAGCATCAATGACCATGGCGCTGGGAATCTGCCCGCTGGGATCCAGCAAGCTGAAGCCTGTGCACAACCCCTCGGCCTTGAGCTTGCCAACCACATTGCGGAAGCTTACACGTATGCGCGGCATATTGTCGATATACAGCGGAGTTACCTTATCAAGGTCTATTCCTATGCCGCAGTTCGGTTTGTTATACACATGGTTGAGCGCCAGTTCTGCAAGACGATTGCCAAGTCGTTGCTGACCATTCCAGTCGAGGTGGATCACGTCATCCATGTTGCAGTCGCTAGCTGCCACGCAGTAGACATTAGGCACCAGCGACATCATCTTCCTTTGATAATCCCTTACTTGGTCCCATGGCACGATGGCAGATGGGTTCGTCTGGAAGCTGTATAAACGTCCTATTTGCACCATAAACACCGGCAGATTAGGTTTACCAAGGTCTTTACGCACACGCTCAATGAAGTTTTTGAACTTTGCCACGTATACATCAGCTTCCTTCTGACCAAACGCATCGCTCTCACCTTGATACCACACGATGCCCTTCAGATTACCGGTACCAACCATCTTTGTGCGGGTTATCATGGCTCCATACAGGCTTCCATCACCCTCAGTGGCCATGGCATCGGGATTCCAGTCGTCCATTGAGGTGCCGCCATACGAGCATGGAATCACACCGATTGGCTTGTTCAATGTTTGAGCAAGCTTCAATCCGAAGAAGTATCCAGGGCCCACTCCGCCGAGGGGGCTTTTTTTACTCTCAGCCATCATCTGCTTATACGATGCTTCCGTAGATCCGGGTATTTTCTTGAAGGTCGTCAGCATATAAGCTGGCAGTGCACCTTCGAAAACTCTGTGGTCAGGTGGAACGCATGGCATCCAGGTGTTGTCCATGTTGAACATCTTCAGTCTGGCGTCGGGTTTAGGATGTTGGGTCACACGCCCCGATCCCTGCATGTTACTCTGACCAGCCAGGATGTAGATATCGGCTTTCGGGGCACCAGGATATGGATGGCTAGCAATGGCTGCTGCTGCAGCTGCCACAGCGAATATTGACATCATAAATTAACTCCTTGAGTAATAGATACTACTGCTTATAATGTAGTATATCTACAGCTTAATGCATCTTTCATTGATGTTCTTGTTTCGATATTACGGCCTAACCAGAACAGCGATGATTACTAGCAATGCAACATGGTGTAATGCTACAATGCTTGTGATTAAACCTGTAACTAAGGAGAAAGAATGGAAATTGTCTTCATGAAAGTCATTTTTTTGACAATTATGTTGTCGTTAGTGCTCAGTCTAGCAAAAATACCGGCTATGGCAGCAGGCATTAAATCCACAAACGCTGAACAAGACATGGCCGTAAATTGGGCCCAAGCTAAGCTTGAGGGTAAAGAGCCCAAAGTGTCAAGCAGTGATTATCTGCAAGTCATTAGAAATAATGACCCTGTGCAGCTAAATGAGCGTAATGGGCACCCGCTAAACATCCATGGGGTAAAATATACCCGCGGTCTATACTGCCATGCAGTCAGTCAAGTGGTTGTGCACCTGTCGTCCGCAGCGAAGAGCTTCGAGGCTGTGGTAGGTGTAGACAGTAATGACCAGACACTGCCAGTCAAGGGCTCCATACATTTCTCTGTGTCGGCAAATGGGAATAAACTATATTCCTCACCATTAATCCGCGAAGGTATGCCAGGCGCTGCAATTAATGTTAAGCTGAACAACGCCACTGAGGTAGTTCTTGACGTTGATGATGGCGGCGACGGCATAGCATGCGATCAGGCAGACTGGGCTGACGCTAAGATCACATTAGCCAATGGCGAAGTGATCTGGTTGGGTGAGCTGCCAATCGACAACCAAACTCAAAAGATCAGCGTAGAACCATCCTTCTCCTTTACTTACGATGGTAAATCATCGCAAGAGCTGCTTCCGAGGTGGAGCTGCAGCCGAAGTACAAAGAAACTGGATGTCAATCGCACAAAATACACTGCTGTGTATACCGATCCAGCGACAAAACTGGAAATCGAATGCTCTGGAATCAGTTATGCTGACTACCCTGTTATCGAATGGGTTGTTAACCTCACAAACAGAGGCATGTCAGACACACCCATCATTGAAAACATCAAGGCGATTGACTTGCCCATCGGCGGCTTTGGCACCGATCAGGTAAAGATCCATACCACCCCTGGAACGACTGTTCAAGACACCGACTTCATGCCGGTATCAAAAGCAATAGCCGTCGGCGAAACCCAAACATACGCACCGACGACTGACGGCCGTCCCTGCGCAGCCGCATGGCCTTACTTCAACATCAACAGCTCTGCTGGCGGAGCCATCGTGGCTGTAGGTTGGTCGGGGCAATGGCAGACGGACTTCACCAGACACACCGACGGCTCCATTCAGATGGTTGCTGGTCAGCAACTGACTCACCTGAAGCTGCATCCTGGCGAATCCATACGAACACCACTCATCGCCATGCTGTTCTATAGGGGCGACTGGCTAAGGTCACATAACCTTTGGCGGCGATGGATGCTAGATCACAACCTACCGCGAGTTGACGGTAAGCTGCCTGATCCGCACTTCACACCATGCAGTTCGCATCAGTATGCAGAAATGACCCAAGCAGATGAAGCCAGCCAGAAGCACTTCATCGATAAATACATCGAAAACGGCATGAAACCGGATTACTGGTGGATGGATGCCGGTTGGTATCCTTGTGACGGCAACTGGCCGAAAACAGGCACATGGGAACCCGATCCCAAGAGATTTCCAAATGGTCTGCGTGCTGTCAGCGACTATGCTCACGCCAAGGGTGTGAAGATCATCGTCTGGTTTGAACCAGAACGCGTATATGCTGGCACTTGGATATACGACAACCACCCAGAGTGGCTGCTGGCAAACCAGAAGAATGCTGATGGTTCCCTTAAGCGCTCGGAAAATCAACTGCTCAATATGGGTAATCCCGAGGCATTGAAGTGGCTGACTGACCATGTAGATGGGCTCATCAAGAGCCAAGGGATCGATCTGTATCGCCAGGACTACAACATAGGACCTCTCAGCTTTTGGCGCACCAATGATGCCGATGACCGCCAGGGTATTACCGAGAACCACTATGTTTCGGGATATCTGGCCTACTGGGATGAGCTGCGGCGCCGAAACCCCAGCATCTTCATTGATTCGTGTGCATCTGGCGGACACCGAAATGACCTCGAAACCATGCGCAGGGCGATCCCGCTGCTGCGTTCCGACTGTCTGTTTGAGCCTAACGGTCAGCAGGGACACACATATGGATTGTCACTTTGGCTTCCGTATTACGGCACTGGCAGCAAATCACCGGATGTCTACTCCATCCGCAGCATGATGGCACTTAACCTCATTGGCTGCTGGGATATGAGAACCGACAACACCGTAGACAAGAAGATGCTGAAGCGTGTGTGGGACCAGTGGCGCAGTGTTGCGGGTGAGATGCTAGGTGATTTTTATCCGCTAACTCCATACACCCTATCTAACCAACAGTGGATGGGCTGGATGTATTACACACCGGAAAAAGGCACAGGCGTTATTCAGCTATATCGCCACGGAGCTTCTCCTTATGTCAGCGCTCAGTTCCAGCTTCAAGGGCTTGATGAGAATGTGAAATACGAAGTTCGCAATCTCGACACAGGTCGTGTCACCCGAGGAACAGGCAAATCACTGATGCGCGAAGGCATCACCGTCAACATTAAGCAGATGCCAGGATCTGCTTGGTATTCCATCAAAAAAATATAGCTAACATATAGCTGACATGGCGCCAACTCCAGCGGAAACGCTGCTGTTGGCGCCATGTTGTTTTGAGTGCTGCTTAATGTCTCAGCGCCATGTGGCATACACACACCACAACACCAACGACAATCAGCGCTATGTTACAATCAAGATAGTAGATCATTAGGTAACAGGTGACCATTCATATGCAGGAACTCCCTCAGCGCCGCGAGCCAACTACACGCGAAAAGTTGATCGTGTTGGTCATCATCGCAGTCGTTGTGGCCGTGGGTATTCCTGGCTTCCTTCAGTTCCGCAGACAGGCTCTCAACGGCACCTGCACAAGTAACCTGCGAAACCTCTCAGAAGGAGTTCGGCTGTACAGCCAAGATAATGATGATCTGCTCCCGTTGGCTTATTACACACAGACGAAGTCAAAGCAGTTAGTTACCTGGGTAGATACGCTATCGAGCTACACCGATCCCAAGTATCTGCTCTGCCCTGCAGATGAGAACCGCGATAGTGCTCCTTACACGAATATCGACGGCAGTTCCAAAGTCCATGTGTCATATGGGTTTTTCATTGGAGCTTCCGGCATGCACAAAGAGCAGCTTGCCTACGGCGGCGCGGAGCTCGCTATGATCGCCGACTCAACCGATGCAGGCTATCGCGCAAAGCCGCTGCCCGGTATTCCGGTCGATAAACAAGCATTATTTCTAGATTTTGATACATCCACAGGGCGTTATTCCAAAGACGCTAAAGCCATACAAAACGCGGCGGTGAGTGCCAAGCAAGGAACCTGGCCGACTCCTCAGGAGATTACAGCACGCCATGGCGACACATTCAACGTGCTGTTTGTAGATGGACATATTGAAAGTGTTCCGAAAAGCGTAGTTATCATTGAACACCAAGCCGATGGTCCGAATAACCCCTGGAACAGCCTCAAGCGTGAAGCCACTCCGCTCGAAACACCCGATTTTTAACGGCAGCCGCCGTCTGACATGATTACTGCCTGCTGAACAAAATTGTTCAGCAGGCCTTTTTTCTTGTATACCCCACAGACAACATGCAGACTTATAAATCGATTTGTGGTATCATCATGATAACCATATCCGCAAATCGTATTTTGGGCGTTATATATAGCATCATCTCTGACGAGTGAGACGCTCAATGACAGAGCTTGCCGTATAGTGGAGGTTATTTCTGATGAAACGCATATTGCCCCTTATCCTTTGTTCATTGGCCCTATCGGTGCATTGTGATACGCTGACACCATCTCAGCAAAAAGCAAGAGAAGTGGTGCTGCAGCAGGTGAAAAGCTGTGTGCTGCCTGTCTCTGAGCAGGTACTTCAGTGGGACCGAGATGGGTATAGCTTCTTCACCAAAAAAGGTAAGGCATTAGTCATCGCATCTGACGGTACTGCCATTATCGATTCTGAGTGGGCAAGTGGACTATACGGCGGATATGGGGACTATGAGGATGAAATATTCTGTAGGTTGTTTAGTTCGACGAAAGTGAAAATCGCTGATGGTCGGCTTGTGTCTTATCATCAAGCCGGAAAAAGTTACAATCCATACTGCACCATCATCAAGCCAGACATTCCACTAAGTAACCAACCTTACCTTGATATCTCAAAACCCAAGAAGGCACCATTAGGGCTATCGGTTTATGTTTATCATGGTGATGAACTGAATCAGCCAGACCTACAGGTGGTTACCACCACATGTGATACAACACAAGACGTAAAAAACTCCATCTCTGGCTTGAGTGCACTAGCATTTAGTGCACAATCTGGCGAATTCCTCGGTTGGGCACGTCAGGTAATCAGTCATATATACCTAACAAACGAAGATTTCGATCCGTTTAAGGCGTTTGTTGAGAAATACACAGACATCAAGATAAACCAACCTGAGGCATATACGAAAGACAATCATGCGATAAATTCGCACTATGTGGCTGTATACAACCGCAATCGAAACAGCATGGGCTTACTTTATTTTGGAGACAGCAGCGGGGATATGAAGACGCAGTCATTCTATATACTGTCACCCGAAGGATACATATTAACAAGTTCATTTCCTGTGGATAAGTCATCAGCTAAGATAACAGCCATATTCCCAGATGGCTCAGAATGTTCGATGAAGTGGTTACTCAATGATACTAGGAAATCACAATGCGCCATATTATGCCCAGTCAAGCCGCTTAAAACGCCATTATCACCAGTAGTGTGGGCATTAGGCAGCCAGCCGCAGCTAAATAGCGATTATTATGCGTGCATCCCCGGTGAGGTTGTAAAAGAAAACCTATCAGGATACGACCGGCATTACCCAACCCGTGCTGTCACGCATTACTACGCACCCTCAATCTTATTCGATGAGAACGGGTATGCCGTTGCTTTATCTGCCCTGCGTAGTGGTACACAGCTTGATGAGATGTTAAGTGTGTCTGAAAGCATCACCTTTTTAAAAAAATCGGCACCTGGTATCAAGCTGAAAACTATTGAAGTGTCACAAGCAGATACGAGGAAGCCGTTCTTTGCTAAAATGTGGCAAGATCCGCGTATATGGGCTTGGCAAACATCCTCACCTATAGGCGGTGAATATCCCCCAGCCATGAGCGCCTCTGCGATATGTATCGATGAATCGGGTTACTTCATCACCACACTGGGTGACTACTCTCCAGCATGTTACTTACTGCACTACGTACAATCACCAGACGAGATTAGGGCTGCTTACCAACAAACCGATGATGCAGACTACCTGCGTGATGAAACAGGCTACATTGGCAGAATTGTGCCAGTCTACTACGATGTAAATCTCGGCTTCACCATCTGCAAAACCCTACAGCCGCCATCACGACCAATGAAGGCGTTGGATCTTACGCCAAGTCCGTCGTTACCGATCAATGAGCCGTTGTGGGCAGTTGATGTGAGTTTGCTGGATACCCGTGTTGTGCCATACATCAGGCCGTTTGTCCATCAGGTTATCCCATATAGCGAAGGGTATAATCCTGAAAAGAATGATGCAGGATTTATTGCAGTGGCATCCGACGGAGCCGTGCGAGGCTATGTCACACTTCGGTTCGTAACACCCAGCGCGATGATGAGGTCAACCGTAAACCTAGCGGAGATCAGCAAAGCACTGGCCTATGTGAAAGAAGCATTGGGTGACAAATAACAACACACACCGAAAGGCATGCCGTATTCGTCACCCAAATAGCGGAACTTCTACATCTGCTGGCTGGTGCTACTCGCCATGCTCCAGCCAGCTCATCTGACTGCTGCTGAGCCGGATACTCAGCGCAGCCAGCGTTTCATGAAGCTGACGGCTGCTGCTGGCACCGATGAGCGGTAAACACGGGAATGGCCGCTGAAGCATCCATGCAATACCGACGGCACCTGCAGTGACATCCAGCTCAGCGGCCAGACTCTCTACGCGTTTCTTAAGCGCGCGGTTCTCGGCGTTATTCCAGATGGGAAGAAAGTCTCGGTTTGCCAAGAGGGCATCTGGCCGGTCAAAGAAGCCTCGCGCTTGGGCGCTCCAGGCGACCAATGGCATCTGCCTATCGGTAAACCATGCGATAGATGCCTCATCATTAGCTCCAAGACAGCCCATGCCGATGGGTTGCGCTAACGGCGCGAGGCTAAAGTGGTTACTGACAGCAACTATGGGACGCAGTTTGTATTTCTGGCAATACTCGTTGGCTTCATCAACACGCTCTAGGCTCCAGTTACTAACACCAAACGCATGTATATGACCGGCATCCACATGCTTGTTCAGCGTGTCCATAAAATCAGCCACAGTGAAGTTCAAGTTATCGCGATGCATCATATACAGGTCGATGTAATCCGTCTGCAACCTTTGAAGGCTCTCGGCAATCTGCAAGCTCAGATCCGTGGGGTTGGTCCATGGTGTATGGGCGCCTTTACCCAGGATACACACCTGCTGACGGATGTCGCGCATCTTAATCCATCGACCAAGCACCTGCTCGCTAAGCCCGTTCTGGTAGATGTGCGCGGTATCATACAGGTTGCCGCCCAAGCGGAAGAAGGTATCGTATATCACAGACATACCCGGCAGCGGTAGGACGGGATACCGCACATCAGTCCCTAACGCGATCCGGCTGACTGTCAGCGGGACACCCGGTATCTGCATATATTCCATGCGATGCTTTGGGTCTCGCAGCAGGGGCTCATGATCGATGGTCGGCCAATCAGCGGTGAGCCGTTCATGCGGATACTGCAGCCCGATTTGGCTTCGCCAAAGATCCAGCGCACGCATATTGCTTAATGTGTCGTCTGGTGTGGGAGCGCACGTGCCATCGGCAGCCGCATCAACGCGTCTTGCGAACGCCTCAGCTTCCAAGGTATAGCTGTTCAGTTGATGATCGACAGGTTGCTCCTCTACCGAACCATCGGTGTGCACAACCGTAAATGAGGGCTGACTGCAAAACCATGGAGCCGTAACGCGGATCTGCCCTTTACTGCCGCAGACCACCAACTCACTCTGCATCTGCACGTTGACGGCGCAGCTAACCTCTGCGGTAATTCCTTGCGGTAACAGCACCGAGGCAGTGCTCCATTCGTCTGTGTTCGCAGCGCCGATGTGCCCAACAGCTTTCAGCTCGATGACATCCGCATACGGCTGACCAATAGCTGCCCCGGCGACTAACCGAGCCATGCTCATCGCATAACACCCTACGTCTAGGATGCCACCGCCGCCTAGCTCCTGTGCGAACAACCGGCTGCTAAGGTCACCATGAGACTGAAACCCAAAGCTGCTCACGATGTGCCGCACTTCGCCGATAGCAGCCTGCTTGATCAGCTCCACTATCTGCGATGTTTGGGGATGGCAGCGGTACATGAAGGCTTCCATCAGCACCACACCCGCTTGCCGGGCGGCTTCATACATCTCTTGTGCTTCAGGGAAATTCATGCTTAACGGCTTTTCGCACAGCACATGCTTACCTGCTCGCGCCGCCTTTACAGCCCACTCAGCATGAAAGGGATGAGGAGTGGCAACATACACCGCATCGATATCGGGATCGGCCAAGAGCTCATCGTAACATCCATACGGGATGACTTCCGGGTAGTCCTCACAAAAACGCATGGCCGATTCCAGACTTCGGCTGGCTACCGCACACAGATCACCCGACGTTGTCAACCTCAGCGCAGCAGCAAACTGCTTCGCTATAGATCCCGTGGCCAAAATACCCCATCGCAGTGTTCGCATAACCGTCTCCCTCATCAGTATATATATGCATATCATAACGAAAAACGGCGGGTAAGCTCAATGGCTTCACCCGCCGTGTCGTTGATTAGCTAATCGCTTAGAACATCAGCTGCGATGGCGACCCGTTATTTGGTTCTTGGAGCTGGATTAGGATTATTCGGGCGATTTCCACCATTTTTGCCAGGAGCGCCGCCTCTAGGTCCACCCATCCGAGGTCCACCCATCCGAATACCAAGGTCACGAGCCGTCTGATGGTCGCTTCGGAATGTATTCCGCATATTGTCTCTTTCTTCAGGAGTCATATTGCGGAAGCTGTTCATCATACCGCTGAAGAACTGAACACGAGTTTTGCTGTCCAGATTCATCATGGAGTTGACGATTGCTCTGCCTGCTTCTGTTCTATCAGCGTCACTCATATTGCCCAATGCGCTCATCAAAGATGCCGCGGCTGTGCCTGCCAGCTGCGGGCTGGCGCTTCCGGCGTTAGTGCTGTTCATCTCAGTGACAACCTGATTTAGGTCACGCACTGCAGCCTGCTCACTAAACACAACATAGATCGGTATTGGTTTGAAAGCGGGGCTCATCTTACTGAGTTGAGCTTGATATCCTGCAGGGACATCAGCACCCTTCACATAAGATGTAATCTTGTTCCCGCTTTCCTCCTGCATCATGATGCCGGTTGCTTCCATGGTGATCATCGCGCGCACCATGGCAACCAGTTTTGGAGCATCAGGAACAGCCATTTTGTCGCGTAAATAGACCTTCCGCCAACGCACATTTGTAAGGGGCTTCAACGTGGCAGTCAGTGCCTCTTCGAATGTTTTCGCTTCCATCACTGGTTTGACGACACCCCTCAATGCAGGGTCAATCCGCATCGTCGCATTGAATTGAGTGGCCATTTCCTGTAACGCGGAATTGATTTCTTTGGCGTTAGGATCGGCTGCAGGTGCGTTCTGTGCTGGAGCAGGCTGAGCTGGTGCTTGCTGCGCCATTACAGCTAGGGGCAGCAGCATGGCCATGGCTATAGGTATAAGTAGTCTGGTAGCCTTCATGGTATCCCTCCCGAGGTTAGCCCCGATGTAGTTAGTTATAATACGTCTCATTACTGGCATTTGATGGAATATAGATCATTATTCTACTTGGCATACGTGCCCTCAAATAGAGTCACGCTCCGTTTTGGGAATTTATATTTGAATTTACCTTGACTGATCTTCATTTGGTGGTAAACTGGAACAACATTTTTTGGGTTTTGCAGGCTGTTTTGCGTTTCCTCACTGTCAGAGGCTATCGTCGTCACCGATAGCAGCGACACGCCGCTTAGCCCCTGAATAGTGGCTGTTTCGTCGGACTTTTCGCTTCGGTTCGCTACCTTCAGCACAATCCGATGGGCTGATGAATCTTTCGTGGCCACCGCAGAAAGGTTGCCGTAGCTTCGTCCATTTATATCAAAACCGCCGCATGTGTAACTGCATTCCACCAACTCAGGGGCGTATGCTTTCCGGAAACTCTGGCATACCCAGTATAGTGGTGAAACAAAGTTATTCTGATTATCGAAGTTAATCAACGCGTTATTCCAAGCCGGTGCGTCTGTGTTGCGCAGCCACACCGCTGGACACGCTAATGCGACCTGTT
>CAZFLA010000038.1:0-25422 GCA_964519405.1 uncultured bacterium | reverse complement strand
TATCAAATTGAAATGGTTGTGTGTAGTATAGGCTCACATCATATACCAATATTGAGCCTTCAAAAAACCGAAAGCCCGGCATAATCCGGGCTTTCGGGGAATCGGCACCAAAGAGACTACTCGCCGACAGCACCGTTGTTATCTTCAGCGATGGCGTAGTCCAGCATATTTACCTTGCCGTCACCATTTAGGTCGGCCATGGGATCTTTATGCCCCATCAGATGGTTGATGAAGTCACAATCGGCATTGTCGACTTTGTTGTCGCCGTTAGCGTCTCCATTTGTCAGCGAGAAGTTCACCACGCTGCCAGCTTGCACATTTACCGCTTTGCTGGTGAGGAAGTGAGATCCGCCGAGGTAGATGTCATATGGCGGCAGCAGGTATGTTGACAGGGTGAAAGCGCCACTAGACTCCGGTGTAACATCTATCGACTGACTCACGCCGGGTGACAGCACGTTGTTGATCGCAGCTGATAGCCTCTGCGAGCTCATTTGTCCTTTAAAGTCGTTGAGCACCACACTGCCATTTAGCGAGCTCACTCGACGAATAGCAAGTGAGTTGGCGTTACTGCCGTTGACATAAATAAACCCTGAATTTGGTTCTGGAATATCGAGCTTTCCTTCAGCATTACTGCCAAATCCAACCAGAGATCCGTCGCGCTTCAACCCAAGAAGATGAGTTCCTCCTGAACCGAGAGCTACGAATTCCCGGTTATCACCAAGCTGAGTATCGTCCATGGAACCCCATGTGATAATCGAGCCGTTTCTTTTCAGGCCTGCGCCGTAGTTCGTTCCTGCAGCAATGGCGATAAACTCACTATTCGGCTGAGGGACGGCGGCAGCGGCATTGCTCATATCGCCCCAAGCTACGATGGAACCATCACTCCGTAATGCGAGTGAGTATTGGTTACCTGCGATTGCATCTATGAACCCGCTATTCGGTGTGGGCACAGTACACTGACCCTTCGAATTGGTGCCCCAAGCCACGATGCTTCCATCGCTCTTAAGCCCCACTACATGGTTGTATCCTGCAGATACCTTAACGAAATTCTGGTTCGGTTTTGGCACACCGAACTTATTATATTGGTTAAGCCCCCAACACGTAACGGCTCCATTCTTCCCTATAGCATACGATGCGGAATCATCTGCGGCAACACTATATCCTGTCTTGAATGCACTAGGCACACTGCATTGACCATTTTGGTTGCCGCCCAAGCAACTAACGGTTCCATTTTCGAGTAAAGCAACGACATGGTTTAATCCTGCCGCAGCCTCAACCACGTTCATCTGCTCACCAGCAGCCGTTCTCATATGTCCCCAAACATCAACTGTGCCGGCGATCCTACCCGCGACAACAGTGTATACACTGCTGGAACTGCAGGAACCACCAATGGAGGTTACCGTGATCACGCCAGTTGATGCATTGTTTGGCACTGTCGTTCGTATTGTAGTTGGATTATCAACCGTGAAACTCGCCTCTGCGCCATTGAACTGTACAGATGAAACTCCTGTGAAATTGGCACCGGTGATCTCAACATTCTCACCGATGTGACCACTGTTTGGAGTGAACGACTCGATCGACGGTTGTTCGTATACATAGAAGTCGCTGCCGCTTAACACGACGCCCTTGGCATTGGTCACAGAGACCTTACCAGTGGATGCAGCATTCGGCACGGTAACAGACAAGCAGATGTCGCTTTCCACTGTATAGGCGGCATCAACACCGTTGAACTTCACAGCGGTTGTTGATGCTAAATGCGAACCTATGATATACACCTTATCGCCGCGTTTGCCGCGATTGGGGCTTATCTGTGAGATCACAGGAAGCGAGTTATCATCACTGACCGATCGGATTGCGGCGCAGTTAAACTCATTGGCGGATATCTTAAAGTAACCGCTGTTGGGTTCGGGAATGTTATACATATCTGTATGACTGCCATCACCCCAACATGCGATAGATCCATCTTTTCGCAAAGCCATACAGACACCGTCGCCTGCAGCAATCGCGATGAAGTCCTTGTTTGGTTCTGGCGCTTGTAACTGAGAAGCAGGCAGTCCTGGCAGTTCATTAGAGAAGCAGTCAATTGAACCATCTCGTCTGAGTGCCATCGTGTGAGACAATCCCGAAGAAAGGGCTATATAGCCACTGTCGCACCGAATAGCTTCACTTCGAGGCATACCAGGGCTCCACCTTACGATGGTGCCATCCTCTTTCAGTCCGTATCGGAATGAATAGCTAGAGCATACACCTATGAAGTTTTCATTTGGATTCGGCACCATTACATTGCAGTTGTCACCATCTATCTCCACGATGGAACCTGACGACTTTAGTGCGAGCAGGCTGCTAGGAGATGTTGACACAGCCACGAAACCCTTGTTTTCCCCAAGATCGGTATTGGTATATCGCCCCGACAGCACGATCTCTCCATTGGACTTCAACGCCGCCAGATCGTCCGAATAACCAATGTCGACATCAGCATACGGGCCAAGCGGCTCTGCGATGTCGCAGAGTCCGCTGCTGTTGTCACCCCACACCTCCAGCGAACCATCATCACGGATCGCCGCGATATTTGATGCACCCACAGACACATTGACGTAGTCACCATTTGGTGCAGGAATACCCGATACCAATTGGTTTGAATTACTGCCCCAAACTACAAGGGTACCGCCCTGTGATTTCGGAGCGACGATCAATGTAAAGTCGGTGCTGCTCGTCGCCGTACCACCAACAGTCGTCACCACGATGCGGCCAGTTTTGGCACCTGAAGGAACAGTAACACTAATCAGCGTGTCGCTTTGAACGGTGAATTTACCGGCTTTACCGCCGACTTTTACCGATGTTGCATCGGTGAAGTATTTACCTGAGATCGTGATGACGTCGCCAACCATGCCGCTTGCAGGTGTAAATGACTTTACCACCGGTACATGAACATCACCGAGTGTAAAGTTGGTAGAGCTGTATGCCTTACCTCCGGTTGTCGTCACAGTCACAGGATATATCGGATATAACACTTGTTTCGGCACAACGGCAACAATCGTCTTGTCATCGACAACCTGGAATTTGGCCGTGCTGCCGCCGATCTCCACCAGAGTAGCGCCGGTATATTTCTTACCTAGCTTGTCAATACCCAAGAAACCGGTGCCCATTATAGTGATTTCATCTCCAGGCGCCGCCGTCACAGGCTTGACCGACGTAATCGTGGGAGCAGGAACAGGCTTGATCACATAGTTGTCTTTGCTGTAGCCCACACCGCCATTCGTCGTAATAACAATAGGATACATGGAATACAACACAGTATCCGGCACGATAGCTGTCACCGTGTGATCATCGACGACACTATAACGAGCGGAGGTGCCGCATATCTCTACGGAACTCATGGTAATGAGCCCATCAAGCGCACCTGTACCCTTAAAGTTGGTTCCTGTAATAGTAATCTGTCGTCCGGTCTCACCCGCAAATGAACTCTTCGGGCTAAACGATGAAATGACAGGAGTAGGGATCGGCTGTACAACGAAGTTGTCCTTGCTGTAGCCTGTACCCCCGGGGTTCGTTACAGAAATCGGATAGGTTGAATATTGGACGCTTTTTGGAACAACCGCGTTGATGGTAGTGTCATTAATAATGCTAAAGCTTGCAGAGCTTCCGCCAATTAACACGGAGGTTGCTTTAAACTTGTTGACTACCGAACCAACGCCTTTGAAGTTCTTCCCAGTAATAGTGATCTTGCGTCCCGACTCACCTAAGTAACATGACGCTGGCGTAAACGACTTGACCACGGGAGGCGCAATCGGTTTAATGATGAAGGCATCTTTACTGTATGCAGTGCCACCAGATGTCGTCACTGTTATCCAATACGTGTAGGCTGATGCAGGCATCTTCGCCGTGATCTTCGTCGCACTGACCACAGTAAACTTCGCGGATTGACCACCGATCGTTACCTTCGTAACACCTGATGGCTTGGTGGTCGTTGTGATGCCGGTGAAGTTGGTGCCATTAATGGTAATGGTCTGACCAATTTCACCAATATATGCACTCGTTGGACTAAATGATTTAATTGTTGGAGCAGGTATAGCCTTGATGATGAGTGTTGATTTACTGTATGCCGTGCCTTTCGGTGTGGTGACAGATACCCAGTATGTCACAGCCGATGCCGGCAAAACCGCATTGATTTCTGAGTCGCTGACTACTGTGAATTTCGCTGATCGTCCGCCTAAGCCCACAGACTTTGCGCCGGTAAAACCTGTGCCTTTGATATTAATCGTCTGACCAGATTCACCCACGTATGCACTCGATGGGCTAAAGGACTTGATTGTTGGCAGAGCTGCAGAAGCCATTACTGAAAGGCTAACAAGCAGCACAAATACGATAAGTAGCTCTGCGATTTTGTGGCGACTAACTCCGTACGTCATATGGGTTCTCCTTCGTGGGACGCCTACAGATTATCTGCTTCGCATCATGGTTGGCAATCTACATTTCGCATAATCGTTACTTGTCATTATCAACCTGTTTGTTTTGTTTGTCAATACTTCGCAAGCTTCGTTTTATTTATTATTAGAAATACCGTTTATTTTCTTTCAGCCTAAATCAGTGATGTGCGTTGACCGCCCAGCAGTATCGTGCGACTGCTGTTTCCTAATGGCGCAGCAGAGCATGCCAGAGCCAGGGCGATGACCAAGTCGTCATGAGCGCTGCTCTCAGCTTGCAGCCGCACATGCCCATTTCCAGATGGCTGCATAGTGAAGAGCCGCATCTCTTCTAGAAGGTTGGCATCGGGAAACAGATGGAGCTGCTCGCGTTCAAGGGCCAGAATCAAGCCATCGACTAACTGGAGTTTCCGTCTTTCGGTGAAAGTCTCAGGGATGACGCGGATACGCAAGTGATGTTCACGCAAAGCACCATCAAGCAGCTCAAGAACGGCGATGCCCACACCGGTCGCATCGCACACCAGACACTGCACACCGCTTTTGTATGCCATATCTGCAAGTTTTTCTGCTTGAGCCCGGTAATGTAACCGCGGTAATCGAACAGATTCCACAACCCCAGCTTTGCCGCCAGCAGCTTCAATGCAAACCCAAGCGGTGTAATCCCTGCGCAGCGCAAAATCGACACCCGCCACGCGATAAACACCTAGCTTGGTATCGGGCAGCCAAGGCTTTAGCGCTTTGGCGATCATCTCTTCGGTAAAGACAGTGCGTTCGCTGTCTGTAAAAGCGGCTTCGTACTCAACCGCGTATTGGCTTTCGGGTATCAGCATACGCTGCATCGCCAGAAATGTGCCGTCAATAGCAGGGTTGCTGCTGGTAGGAAACTGGTAACTTTTTATGTTGGCGTCACCCTTCTGACCAGCCATATACCATTGATAGAAGTGGTTCCTGCCGTTCGGAGTGCTTAGCAAAACAAGCTGCCCTTGCCTGTCCGCCAAGATAGGCATTAGCGCCCCGCTGATGATGGCCTGAGGAACATAAGCAGCCTCATCCACCACGATGCGGTCAGCGCTGCGTCCGCGCAGATTGCGGCCATCATGGCTGGCACTTCGGCTGATGAGCCAACCTGATTGGGTGATTATCTTTGGGTGAGGCGACTGCCGAAACGCGATGTGGTGCTCTTCAGCATATGGTGCTACCAGCTCCCATGTGCGCTCAAACAGCAGATTTGCTTGATCTTGGGTAGGTGCCACGACAATGTGTTTGCTGCGTGGGTTGAGTATCAATAGGGCGGCGGTCTCAACAGCGAGCGCCTCTGTTTTTCCCCATCGCCGTCCGCATGCAGCCACTTTAATGGAGCTGGTGTCCAACATCCACATTCGTTGAGCGGTATGTGGATACCATTGCCACAGAAGCTCAGCCAGTTCAAGTATTTCATTAGGATTATATGTCCACATTGCACACCCTCCACAAACTATGCAGAGCGTTATGCGTTATTCCGGAAATACTTGATGTTTAGTGCGGTCAAACATAGTGGCCTCAGCATGCGGTATTCACATGCTGAGGCCACCTATACAGACTATTCAGATAGCGGCTTGCGGATATCTATCGGTTGAGAAACATCAATATGTTCGCCGATGCTCTCAATCTTTTTGCCATCAACGGTAATTTGCAGTTGGAGGATCTCTGGGAACTGTTCGAGAGTTTTACATAGGCTATTGATGAGAGCCGCTTCTTCGGAGCTGCCGCCCTCAAAGTTGCGAACAAGTTCCTTGCTGAAGTCTATCGTCACCAGGTTTTTGGTTTCAGCGATAGACAGCACCCGGGTGCCTTTAGGGAACGGGCTGTTCCGCGTGATCACAAGATGCTCCACGCTGACTTTTAGGGCATCTTGCCCCTCTGGCACCTTCACCTGAGTGCTGGCAAACTTCTGCTCACCTTGTTCTACTTCGGGTGTCACCACAGTCACAGTCGGCAGCGTTGGCTGTTCCTTGACAGGAGCAGCAGGCTTACGAACAACCCAAAAGTAACTACCCAGGAATGCAACTACCGCCAGAATGGCTATTACCAAAATATTACGTGCTGTTTTCATGGCTAATACTCCAAACTCTCTGGTTTCTGCACGTTACCACCAGTTGAGGGTGTCGTCGATTTTGGCTCTGAGGTTTTCGGTTTGGGTTCACTAATCTTGCTCGTGCTGTCTGTTGCCGGCTTAACGACATCGACAGGCTCAGGATTGGTGACTTCATCTATAGAATCTGCGCTTTGGGTATTAAGCTCTTCAGTCGGAGCGGCTAATGTGCTTTCCGCACCAGTGAGATATCCTTCTACAGCACCGGCGAGTGCTTCCGCGACCCGAGTCTGCCAGTTTGGATCAACAAGTTTTGCTCTATCTTGTGCGTTATTGATGAAGGCTGTTTCTACAAGCACTGACGGCACCTGACTGCGCCGCAGCACCGCAAAACCTGTGGCATACACCTGAGTGTCGGACCTTACACCGCGGCTTGGCAGGCCGCTAAACTTAGTGAACCCATGCTGCAGAGCTTGTGCCAGGGCTCGCCCGTCACCATTTCGTGCATGGTAATAAGCGGTCGTGCCCGAGGCGCTGTTTATCTTTTGGTTGCTGTCACAATGAATGCTGATAAACATCTCTGCGTTGTTTTCCACTGCGATCATCGGCCGACGGTCGAGTTCAACGAAAGTATCGTTGTCCCGAGTAAGCACGACCTGGGCGCCGCGTTGATGTAAGGCCTCTGCTAATTTCTTGCCAATAGCCAAAGTGACATCTTTTTCTAACACGGAATCCGCTTTGCTGCGGCCAACGGCTCCAGATGAAAATCCGCCATGACCAGGGTCAACGCAGATTTTCGCACTCTTGATGCTGTTGACGGCTTTCGGGGCACGCATCACGATGACTACGGTATCGGAAGGTGCTGATACCGGCATGTCAACAGCACAGGGCTTACGACTGGCGAATACCATGCCTATGGTACGTTTGGAGGCAGCAGGAGCCACTAAGCATCTATCCACATAAGGGTGATTTACCGGTGCGTTCACATTAACACCGGCTGCAACCAAACAGCTTTTGAAATCTAGTTTCACACCGTAACCATCATCAAGTGCGCGCACAACTGGGTTCACAGGGCTGTCAAACTGCATCACAAGCTTGGCTTCCTTACCGCTGACATCCCATTCATAACTGATGAGTTGTGCCACCCCAGCCATGTTCGCAGAAGGAACCGCCGGAGGGTTATTGGAGTCAAGCACACCCGCTGCAGGAACGGCTGGAAGTTTTGTGGTTTTCGTTGAGGTAGCAACAGACGTTTTTTGCGGTGCAGGTGGTGGTGTTGACTTATTACTGCTCTTACTAACAGCAGTACTGGGCAGACTAGCACCTAGACGAAGTACCACACTCTTCTTATCCGCACCAGCTTCTAGTGAGTATGCAACGGCACCTTTTAGGTCAACAACGACTCGTGCGGTTTGTTCTGTGAACTGCCCCAGCCTAATTCCGGTTACAGAGGCTGGTTCATTGGTCGGTAGTTTCACAGATCCCATACCGGCAGTACACGGCGTAATATCTACCATCAATCGGTATGGTGTACTCAGAGATTTCGCTTGAAACTGCACATCGCCGCTGCATGTGATTTTCAGGGCTCCACTTACCCACTGAATAGAAGTTATCTTCGGTTGTGATGTCACCGCGTTTTGTGCCATCGCAGCACCAAACATCGCCCATATACACACACCCAAAAGTAACCTACTCAAAACCTGCAAACCTATTACCTCCCGATACGGCAGCGTCATGTTTACTTAATACGCATGCTTAATTCCATGATACACCATGCGGCTGAGCACGATGCACAGCATAGCATTCATAACGTTACACCGCAATAATTTATCACTGCGCCAGTATCAGTTGCGACGATGGAGCACACCACAAAGTTACCAAGATGACCTCCAACAAAAAAAGGGCGGTCAGTGCCGCCCTTCATGTCATCTCGATGTCAGTGGTTTAATCAAACCATGTATCATCGATGTTAACAACAGTCTTTGTGCCGCCAGGTAGGGCGACCAGAACACTGTTTTGTCCTTCTTCTACCTCTACTTCGCCTATTAGACCCCAATATCCAGCTTCACTGCGTAGATACTTACTTATTGGTTCAACGTCCTTGTTGATGGCTTGAATAAAGACTAACTCCTTTGGCTCAGATATTTCGTCTTCATCGGTGTGCGAGACCGGCCATTGGGGCCAATGTTTCACCCAGGTAGCCAGCTTCTCCTCGGTAAGTCGCTGTTTGATTTCATTCGTTTGCTCCATGGAATCCAACAACAGGTAAAGCAACTGCATGGACATGATACGTAACCCTCCTCAGGTTATGCGGGTGCATCTTGTCTTCGATTACCGCGTAATAATCGTAGGGCATTGAGTACCACCACTATCGCGACGCCGCTGTCGCCCAGTACCGCTGCCCACAATGGAACCTGCCCAATCGCGGCAAACATGAGCAGAATAAGTTTGGAGCCGATGGCGAATATTATGTTTTGCCGGATGATTTGACTCGTATCTCGGCCAAGCACAACCATCGATGGGAGGAGTTCTATGCGATCGTTCATCAATGCGACATCTGCCACTTCAATGGCGATATCACTGCCAATCGCACCCATGGCAACTCCTACATCGGCAGTCTTTAACGCCGGGGCATCATTGACTCCGTCTCCCACCATCACTACGCTTCCAACTTCCTCGCGTAGTTTCTGTACCTCGCTCCATTTTTCCTGCGGTAATAACCCGGATTTCCATTCAGAAATACCAATTTCTTTCGCAATATGTTCCGCGCTGTTCTTATGATCACCGGTAAGCATGAGCAAACGAGTGACACCGAGCTGCTTCAGGCGATCCAGCGCATTTCTTGCTTGCGATCGAGAGCTATCACCAACTTCAATGTACCCCAAGACATCACCATTTAGTGATACATATATTAAGGTATTAGCCTTGTCAACTTTAATCGCACCTACGAATTCTGCGCGTCCCGCCTTCAACTCGGCTCCATCAAGTTGGGCCGTCACACCGAACCCATGCTGTGCACTAGCGGCGGTGCATTTTAGTAAGTTTATGCCTCGATGCTCAGCCTCGCGCCGCAGTGCCTCTGCCAAGGGATGCAGCGATCCCTCTTCCGCACTTGCGGCTAGTTGAATTACCTGCTCGGAAGTGCAACGGCCAAGATGTGTAACGCCTAACACCTTCATTTGGCCCGTGGTCAGCGTGCCCGTTTTGTCGAACACAACAGCTTGTGTGTTGGCTAATGACTCCAGCACAACACCGCCCTTAATCAACGCACCCCACCGGCTTGCAGCCCCCATTGCCGACACTATCGCAACAGGAGTGCTGATGACTAAAGCACAGGGACAGCTAATGAGCAGCATGCTTAATGACCGCATAAACCAGATGTGCCAGTCCCCGCCCACGAACAGAGGAGGCAGCAGCATCACAGCCAGCGCCAAAGCGATGACAATGGGCGTGTATACCGCAGCAAACCGATCAACCAGACGTTCGACAGGCGCTTTTGCTTCGTGTGATTGCTCCATCAGCTCGATGATCTTGGCGACAGCAGTCTGTTCGTATTCGTGGGTTACACGAACATCAATCTGCGCGGAGATATTATGACTGCCAGCGTATACCGTAGAACCCACAGATACTGGCATCAGTGCGCTTTCGCCGGTGAGCGAGCTTTGGTCCAGCTCGCTTTCGCCAAGCACCACATCACCATCCAACGCAACCCGTTCGCCGGCCCTTACTCGGATGACTGTGCCAATTTTTACTTCGCTAGCGGGTCTTTCCACAGCATCACCCGCGTCATCCACCACAAACGCGGTCTCAGGTGCAGCTTCCAGAAGTTGCTTCACTTCCCTGCGGGTGCGCTCCGTCGCGGAGTTCTGCAGCCAGTTGCCTATGCCAAACAGCACCACCACACTGGCGGCTTCCGCGTAATCCTGCAGGAAGATCGCACCAACGGTCGCTAAACTCATCAGCACATTCATATCAAGATGCCTGTCTTTTACGCTGTTCCATGCCTGAGTAAACACACGCCAACCTGCTAACGGAATGGCCGCAAGGTACAACACCGCTGATAGCACCTGTAGATGCAGGAAGTGTTGAACGAGCAGCGCTGACATCGACATAAGTATTGCGATGACTAGCATGCTATTATGTGCCAAATGCGGCTTTGTCTCACGCGATGCCCTGCGATCAACTAATCGGTAACCCAGTCGGTTAGCCACATTATGCAGTTGATCTGCACTCACAGATGAGCTGACCTCTGCATGCAGACTCGCTGAGCTGAAGTCGACTCTAGCCTCAATAACGCCGGGCATTTTGCGAACGGCTTGTTGAAGATGCTGAGCACACTCGGTGCAGTCCATACCCTCCACTTCGAAGCGCAGCCGACAGCCAGCCAATGTTTTTGTATCGTCTTGGGAAGAGGCTGTAGAGTTACTCATGTGTCTCCTCCATTGCATGCTCCCTGGCCTGCTCCACAAGACGATACACATGGTCGTCATTCAATGTGTAGATGATATGCTGCCCTTGCCGTTGGAAAGTCACCAGCCTTAATAACCGCAAGGTGCGGAGCTGATGCGATGCCGCACTTTCGCTGATATTTGCCAACTCGCTGAGTTCATGAACACATTTTGGCCCGTCCATCAGCGCACCCACCAATTTCAACCGTGTAGGGTCGCCTAATGCCGAAAACATCTGCGCCATTGATTCCCACGCCTTTTGGTTATCCATTGCGTCACCTGAATATATGAGTATCTGTTCATATATTACCAGATCATATAAGCGAATGGCGGTGGTTAGATGGTGGTTCTTTAATTGCTAACTAGTGGTTGTAGTTTATGTGATCAGGGATCGGGGGGCGTCATCGGACTGATCAGACTGATCCGTCCATACAGTCCGATATCACTTACATGGGACGGCTTTGCAACCGCCCCATGCAGCGTAATGGCAACCGCATTTTGTTCGACTTGCGTTAACAGAACCTATTCCCGCGACCTAATACGCCAACCACGGCTTTCCGGTAGAGGAAGCCCCATCACAACGCAATACTTATAAAACGCGAAAGACGAGGAACCAAGAATCAGCAATGGTCCAACGAACAACCACTTTACAAACCATATCACTTCCCACAATGATTGATTGGGTTTCATATCCACGAAGTAGCTGATGATGAACACACTATACGCCAAAATAAACAAATAGAGTGCAGCAATCACTGGCCAGTATCTTTTTGTCAGGAAAGCGATACTAATAACCAAAAAAGACAACATAAAACTAGTTAGAAACATAACTCCCAAATACCGTAGCGTTATGTCGTCTCCATGCACGACATGAATGATGAGTCCTGTTAGCATGCTGACACCACCTGCAATTAATAAGCCACGGAAGTAGAGCATGTTCCTGACTGAGTTCTCTATACACGCATCAATGAATCTCTGGTAGCTTTTTTGCGCATTAACAACAACGCGAGATATCCCGCTGATGATAACAGACATAGTATAAACCTCCATATGATACTTGCTTTTGACATGCATCAGCGCATGCGAATTTGTTACAGATGGTGTAGCTTAGGTTGGTGTTTTCGATTAGCTTCCGTCTTCATGGAAGTATTTCTGTGGATACATAAAGATCGGTTGCCACATCATAATATATCGACTATTAGTTCTTATTGTTTTAACCGATCCATCATCATAGAGCATGAGCATACTATTAGGCACCATAGTACGATCATCAGGTTGATTGGACTTCGTCACCCGTTCCGCATACTGCATGATCGTTTCCTTACCAGCATAGTATGGTGCCGGAATCTGGGAGCCATGAAAAATATCAACCATCCACACCATTTTAGTGTTATTATAATATGCGGAGACATCTTGATAAGGTGCATCTTTCCATACAGGTATTGAACGCGTATACGCGTAAGAGCCTATAAACGGCAAACCGAATTGCTGTGTACAGCCTTTGCTCCATTCCGTGTCATTGGGACAACAGGTAGGTACCTTTTCCATAAGCTGCCGAGTCATTGTATCGTCGGGCGGGACATTAGTTTCATTGTCATCCATATACAATTTGATGGCTACGCTACACTGGTGCAGGTTCGATATGCATACCGTTTGTTTGCTCCTTCTACGCACGCCTGCCACAACCGGAAAGAGAATACCTGCCAGAACGCCGATGATAGCCACTACTACCAACAGCTCAATGAGAGTAAATGCTTGACGATGTGACATCGTATTACCTCCCTGGTTTTTGTACGATTTCTAGACCAGAATGAGAGCAATAAAACGTAGTTTGTTGACAATATCTAGTTAATCGTAATTGCTTTTTCCTGACATTATTATACCTATCGAATGATAAAATTGTATGATAATTGACTACATTATTGGAATAGTATACTATTGAAAATGAAAACTGGTATTATTACTTGGTTGCATCAACGATACATCACCTACTGCGATAAATCACGCAATTATCCATTCCGTTTGGCCACAGTGGTTGATGTGTATGGCATTTTTTTGCATGGCGGCTACACAAAAAAACAGCGTCACGAAACGATATTTGGTCAACAACTATATCATATTATGTTTATATTGAGCCCTACTCGATATGATCAGAGCATGTAATGAATAGACAGTAATCTCGGTTAAAGCAACACTGATGATGAATCTATATAACTTACTTCAGATAGCAGTATAAATATAGAGGATAAGCACCTAATAAGGTCATATGTATATTCCGTCCGGCGCCCATACATATAAGTTACCTAGGGATCCGGCATGTCGATGACATAGAATTACACAATTAACCGCAGACTAGGATAGAGCTACCCCAATCTGCGGTTTCAGGAAACACGCCCCCAACGTACACTCTCTAGTGTCGGAAGTGCCGTATGCCGGTGAACACCATCGCCATGCCGAGTTTATCAGCAGCTTCGATGACCTCAGCGTCCTTCTTGCTTCCGCCAGGCTGTATCACAGCGGTGATACCTGCTGCCGCAGCGGCTTCGATGTTATCTGCAAACGGGAAGAAGGCGTCGCTGGCCAGCACTGCACCCTGTGCCCGCTCGCCCGAGTGCTCTGCAGCCAAGCGCACCGACTGAACGCGGTTCATCTGCCCTGCACCAGCGCCAATCAACACACGGTCTTTAGCGAACGCAATCGCGTTTGACTTTACGTGCTTCACACAGCGCCATGCAAATAACATCGATTGAATCTCCTCGGCTGTAGGCTGTCGCTTGGTCACAACCTTCAGCTCATCGGCAGCCGTCTGTGCGGTGTCGCGCTCTTGAACGAGTGCGCCGCCGGTCAGTCCGCGAACGACCATCCCCTCTTTGGCTTTGGCTAGCTCACCAGTAACCATCAACCGCAGATTGGCTCCCCATTTCTTCTTGGTGGTGAGAACCTTGATGGCCTCTTCGGTGAATGCAGGAGCGATCACAACCTCCAGGAATGTGTTCGGGGCCGTGATCTCATTCGCGATATCACCGTCAACAGGCACATTCAGAGCAAGGATTCCGCCAAACGCACTGATGGGATCGGCTTCTCGGACGGCTTTGACGGCATCAACTGCCGATGCGCGCTGTGCGATACCACAAGGATTAGTGTGCTTCACGATGACGCAGGTTGGTTCCTCGCCAGCCCACTCTTTGACGGCTTCAAGTGCCGCGTCAGCATCAAGATAGTTGTTATAACTTAGTGCTTTGCCTTCCAGAGTCTCGGCGTTGGCTATGCTGCTCTCCTTAAAGCCTGGGTATTTGTAGAAAGCTGCTTTTTGATGAGGGTTCTCGCCATATCGCAGTTCCTGCGCTTTTCGCATCGGCACAGTATACTCACCAGGGAACTGCTGTTCTGGGGTGTATTTCGAGCGCAGGAAAGCGGCAATCTGAGCGTCATAGAAGCTGGTGTGCGCATATGCCTTCACGCACAATTTCTGACGGGTTTGCAGTCCCAACGCACCGTCTTTTGCATCCAGCTCAGCCATGATCGCTTCGTAGTCGTTAGGATCAGTGACAACGGCAACCGCGTGATGGTTCTTAGCAGCACTTCGCACCATGCTGGGTCCACCGATATCGATGTTCTCAACGGCATCGTCAATGGACACATCAGGTTTCGAAACGGTGCTCTCAAAGGGATACAGGTTGACGCACACCAGGTCAATCGGCTCGTAGCCCATACCCGCCAATGCTTCCATATGCGCAGGCTTACGGCGGTCAGCCAACAGTCCCCCATGCACAGCGGGATGCAAAGTCTTCACTCGGCCATCCATCATTTCAGGGAAGCCAGTGATTTGATCTATTGGGATCACATTGATTCCCGCAGCAGTCAAAGCTTTCGCAGTGCCTCCTGTGGATATCATCACCACACCGCGATCAGCAAGCGCTTTGGCAAATGGCACTAAGCCGGTTTTGTCGCTGACGCTTAACAGCGCTCGTTTTATTTTTATATCCATGTTATTTTCTCCAGTTTCGTAGAGTGGTTAAAAAACACAAAAGCGAGGCATATAGCCCCGCTTTCGTGTTTTCGTTACATATCGAGTTTGCTAAAGTCCGCAAACTTGCGGAACATCGAGTCGGCCGCTGCCAAAATCAGCAGGCGGTTTTTCTTGACATCAGCGTCGTCATCCATAACTTTGACGTCATCAAAGAAAGAGTTGACGGGCTGCACCAAACTCTGTAATGCAGCAACTAAACCTTCTGCATTTTCAGCCTTAAAAGCATCGCGAACGGATGGTGCGGCCTCTTTGCATGCAGCAAACAGCGCAGCCTCAGCGTCCTTCACGATCTTGCTTTCTGTCATTTGCGCATAAAGCGTCTTGCAGCATGTGGGCACAGAAGTGTCCACGACGCTAGCCGCTTCGGCACTCTTAAGAATATTGCGCACACGCGTCGCGGCTTGAACCAATGGTGTCAAAGATGCCGCATCAGCAGAGCTGAGCAATACCGCTTTGGCTCGCGCGAAACGAGGTTCGCAGTCATCGGCCAACACTGCCTGCATCTGATCGAAACTGCTGCCATCCTCTTCGAGGATGACGCCCAGACGCTGAGCACACAAATCGGTTAACAGCTTCACACCTTCGCTGCTGGCTTCGATTCCCTGCTGCTTATACACTTCCACCGCGCCGTCTATCAGATCTGCAAGCACAGGCATAGAAGCGCTGACACTCAGCAAATGCAGCAGCCCTTGTGCCGCACGGCGCAGCCCAAACGGGTCGCCGGATCCCTTAGGCACGATCTTCTGAGCAGCCACATAGCCAACCAGCGTATCAACCCTATCGATGGCTGCCATGAATTGTCCTAGCAGGCTGTTCGGCAGTGCGCCGCCAGCGCTCCTCGGCAGGTAGTGCTCAAGTATCGCCTCGGCGACTTCGGCTTTTTCCTCACTGCGTAAGGAATACTCACGGCCGACATATCCTTGCAGGGCTGGCAGCTCCATCACCATTTCGGTAGCCTGGTCAGCTTTGCACAGCTCAGCGGCACGCACGGCGTCGGCTTCGTCCAATCCAGCCTTTGCTGCGAACATCTTAGCCAGAGCCATCAACCGGTTGGTCTTGTTCAGCAATGTGCCAAGCTTCTCTTGGAAGACCATACGGTCTAGCTTCGGCACGAATTCGTCGAATTTATGAGCCAGATCCCTCTCAAAGAAGAAGCGAGCGTCGTTAAAGCGTGCGCGAAGCACAGACTCGTATCCCTCTTTGACCACATCAAGATAATCAGCATTACCATTGCGGATGGACACAAACGCGTTGATCAGTTCGCCGTCTGCGTTGCGCATCGGGAAGTATCGCTGATGTTTCTTCATGGCGGTGATCAACACCACGTCAGGAAGCTCCAGATACTCCTCATCAAACTGCCCCACGACTGCGGTTGGATACTCAACGAGGTTTGTCACCTCATCAAGCAGGTCCTGCAGATGATCTGCTTCCCAGTCAACTTTGGCACCAGCAGCAGCGGCAACCGCGTTGGTCTGCTCCACGATCATCTTCTGGCGCAGATCCTGGTCGACTACAACGAATGCCTCATCCAGCTTCTTGGAGTAGCAGTTGATGCAAGGAATCTCCACAGGCTGCGTATGCAGGAATCGATGACCGCGGCTGATTCGTCCGCTGGTCACTCCTTCAACTTCGATAGGAAGCACGGCATCACCGCAGAGTGCCACTATCCAACGAACTGGACGCACAAACCGCATGTTGCTCCAGCCCCAGCGCATCATCTTCGGGAAGGTGAGGCTCTTCAATACATCAGGAACCATCTCCGCAAACACATCACCCGATGGTCGGCCTTTTTCAAAGACATCATATGCAACATAAGCGCCTTGAGGTGTTTCCACCACTTTCAGCTCACTCACATCCACGCCTTGTTTCTTGGCAAAACCCATAGCGGCAGGTGTTGGTTTTCCATCTTTGAAGGCTACAGATGCAGACGGTCCCTTGTTCTCACGGGTAATATCAGTCTGACTGTCAGCAACGCCGGTAAGCTTGATCACGAGGCGCCGTGGTGTGTGATACCCCTCGATACCCGCGAAACTCACGCGCGCATCGTTCAGACGCTGTGCGAAAGATGCTTTCATCTGTGAGATAGCCAATGGTTGGCTGTTTACAGGTACTTCTTCAGTACCAATTTCCAGTAGTATATCAGCCATTATTTGGCACCCCCTTCTTGAGTTTTCAACAGCGGCCAGCCAGCGGCTTCACGGCGTTCAATCCATTTCATGCAGCAGCCGCGGCTGAGTGCGCGAATGCGGTTGATGAAACTCGCTCGTTCCGTCACCGATATGCTTCCGCGAGCATCAAGAAGGTTAAATACATGGCTTGTCTTTAGTGCCAGGTCAAACGCGGGATATACCCGTCCTTCGGCACAGACTCTTTTACTTTCCGATTCAAACTTATCAAACATGCCAAATAGCACATCGGTGTTAGCCAGCTCGAAGTTATAGTAGTTGTTGTCTACTTCGGCTTCAAACTCCACATCACCGTATTTAACGCCGTGGGCCCACTCAAGCTCCCAAATACTGGTGGCTTTCTGAAGGCACATTGCCAAACGCTCTGTTCCGTAAGTGATCTCGGAACACACCGGTTTACATTCCACGCCGCCCATCTGCTGGAAGAACGTGAACTGGGTGATTTCAGTGCCGTCCAACCAAACTTCCCAACCAACGCCAGAGGCCCCTAACGTTGGAGCTTCCCAGTCGTCCTCAACAAGCCGAATGTCATGCTGCAAGGGATCGATACCTAGAGCACGCAGGCTGTCCATATACAGGTCCACGATATTGTCCGGCGCAGGTTTCATGATCACTTGATACTGGTAGTAGTGCTGCACACGCATCGGATTGCGGCCGTAACGTCCATCAGCAGGGCGTCGCGATGGTTGAACATAGGCTACGTTCCACGGCTCTGGGCCGAGGCTTCGCAGCGTGGTGTATGGTGAGTTGGTTCCTGCACCGACCTCCACATCATACGGTTGCATGATGAGGCAGCCCTGCTTGGACCAATAGTTTTCAAGAGTTAGTAACAGGTCCTGGAAGGTCATTTGTCCACCTAGATTTATAAATGTGGATGCCCCGATGGTTCTAGGGCGTAATACTCCAGCAGAATACCACAGGTATTCTGCACACAATGTTTATTGTACCAATATAATGTGAAGGCAGGCTGTGAACCTGCCTTTAGCGTTATTCGATTTCGTAGGTAGCAGTTACGGTTACAGTTGTCACCAATTCACCAGGGGCGATATCAAGCTCAGCTGACGCCAATCCCCCAACCGAGTATGTCATGCTTCGCATACTGGAATTTGCCATATACATACCGTCATCTGGATAATTTTCAGCGCAGGATACCAGCTTACCGACTTTACCTCCAAGCGCTGAAGCTAATGCCTGCGCCTTCTTTCGTGCCGAATCAGCCGCCTTCTGCCGTCCTTTTGTTCGGAGTTCTTCCATGTTTTCTGAAGTGTAGTTCAGACCAGACACAGAGTTAACTCCTACCCCAACAACGGAATCAATGATATCTGCAGCTTTACCGATGTTGCGAATACGAACATGCAATACCTGTTTCGCACTCCATCGCCCTGTCTTCGTGCCATTTGGCCGCGTTTCAGGATATATGTTAAACTCCTGCGTTTGGACATCTTTGGCTTCTATCCCGTTCTTTTCTAATAGTTTAGTGATTGTTGTCGCGGTGGTATTCACATATCGCTGCACAGTCTTCACTTTGGTATCAGTCTTCGCAACGCCCAGATCGACTTCAACAATGTCGGGTTTAGTTCTTACCACACAAGTGCCTATCGCGGTAACCCCTGCCGGCATATCAACACCTGGGCGTCCCGAACTTACGGAGGATCGGTTAGGTTTACCTAAGCACAACAGGGCTACCACTGTGGCAATAGCCAGAGAAACATACAAAAACCGGATCAACGCTTTTTGAAATTCTGCCATCTGATATCTCCTCATTATCGTTGGGCGAAATACAGGCGCGTAACGGTTCGCGCCTTATGACATATTAGACGTTTACAGATGTGCTGTATGTTTCGCATTCCAGTGCAATATTCAGATAAATCTGCATATTCGCTATATTCATCACATTATTCGCTATTGCTAAAATGGCCACCGGATGCCATTCTATTATTAGCAATCATCAATAAGGGGGATCGTTCTGTGAATCGACGCCGGTTTCTCAGCGGATCCGCAGTCACAATTGCAGCACTTTCTGCAGTATCACGGCCAAGCCGTGCAGATTCGCACAGTGCAGCCGATCATTCCATACCCGATAATTCCACGACAAAGGTGAACAACATTATGTCTGAACAGATATCGCAGGAACAACAGAGATATCGCACGATGGTCACGAAGTATGCAGCCGAGAACTGCACGAAAATGCTGCGGGAACCTGTGGGCCAAATCAAGCATCCATTCATCGTACCAGGCAGCGTCTATCAAGACAATCTGTGGGATTGGGATTCCTGGTTAGCCGACGTGGCTATCAGTCAGTTGGTCAATGATTCGCCCAAACTCGATAAAGACCTACTCAGCAAATACGAAAAGGGCTGCATTTTAAACTTCCTGGAAGCCACCGACAGCGATGGTTGGATGCCGATCTGTATTAGCGTTGGCGGCATTGACGGTATCTTTGCGAAGAAAGGTGATGGTTCCCAAGCCAACATGCACAAACCTGTGCTAGCTCAGCATGCCGCCTTCATCGCCAAGAAGCACAATAATGATGCCGAGTGGATGAAAGAGCACATCGCCAAGCTGGAAGCATTCCTCGGCGCATACGAGCGCAACTTCAAACATGCCAAAACAGGCCTCTTCTACTGGAAGAACGACTTAGCCATCGGCGTCGACAACGACCCCAGCATCTTCTTCCGCCCAGATAACAGCTGCGGATCGATCTACTTGAACTGCTTGATGGTGAAAGAGATGCTAGCCATGGGCTACTTAGCCGAACTGCTGGGAACAGGCACAGCAACGACATGGCGTCGTAAAGCTGATGCCCTCAAGGCAGCCATCAATGAGCAGTGTTGGGATGAACGCGATGGCAGTTACTACAGTGTAGACCTCAACCTACTGTCTAATGAAAACATCAAAGGGCTTCACGAAAACATGCCGCGCGATTGGGAATGTCTGATCATGCGCATCGACGCGTGGAGCAACTTCATGCCGCTGTGGGCTGGCGTAGCCAGCACCGATCAAGCTAAGCGAGTGGCCGAACGAGCACGAGACACCCGCACATTTAACGCACCTTATGGTATTCGAACGCTGAGCAAAATGGAGAAGATGTTCAACCTGAAAGCCAGCGGTAACCCCAGTAACTGGCTTGGGCCTGTTTGGGGTATTGCGAACTACATGGTATTCCGTGGATTAGCTGATTACGGCTTCACCGATGAGGCTGCCGAAATTGCCATGAAGTCGATTAACCTATTCGGCCGTGATTATGAGCAGTTTGGCACCCTTCATGAATATTACAATCCCGATACGGGTGAAGGCATCATCAATCCAAACTTCCAGAACTGGAACCTACTGGTTCTTAATATGATCGCCTGGTTGGAAGGTCGCCGTATCATCCGCGAATACTAGTATAGTGGAATCGGTCGTAGTTACCAGACAGCACGGTGGTGTCAGCATCATCGTGCTGCCTAACTATATATAAGGGGTTGTATGTTTATGTCGTTAAAGGCTAGGAATAACCAGCATCCTGTATCTGGAGCAAACACTAAACCTGTAACCAGCTACATGGTTATCTCCTGCATCGTTGTGTTTGTCACTTCATTAGCAGTTTTGTGGTGGAATGCAGCACCGTCAATCACTTTCCATGATAGCAGTGAGTTCGCAATCGCCGCGGTATCAGCCGGTATTCCTCACCCCCCAGGCGCACCAACATACACATCGTTGGCTTCACTATGGGTAAGGCTAGGAGCGTTTACCGATCCGGCACGCGGAACGAACCTATTTTCGGGTTTAATGGGTGCTATCACAGTAGCATTGTTATGCCTACTAGTGCAGCTCTGGTCCAACAAGCTTTGTCCAAATGTGGGTAAACGAAATGTAGTCATCGCTGGTATCTGTTCTGCAGCCATATTGATGAAATCTACAGCTTTTCTCGAACAAAGTTTTGTGACTGAGCAATACACACTGCTAACCGCACTGTTGTCAGCAATGCTGGTCGTAAGCACCTTAGTGATCTTCGCAAAAGATGAGCACTACAAGCTCTCCATAAACCGCAGCCGCTATGTTGTATTGGGATTGTTATGGGGTTTAGCGATCGGCAACCATCTCAGCCAGATATGCCTGGTTTTTCTAGTATTTGGGGTTCTACTGAGTTCAGCACCGAAAGGATGTCGGATAAGCGGTTTGCTCCAAATCATATCAGGACTGTTCGTTGGCCTGTTGATATTCCTTTATGTACCTATACGCTCTCATGCGAATCCACTCATTGACTTTGGCAACGTTAAGAGCCTTCATCAGTTCATCTGGGCTATTGAACGTAAAGCATGGCACTCCCGCACATTGTCATCTGCTCCACCAGACTTCACGATTGAGTGGCTTAAATCATATGCATTAAACATCCAGGTCGGTACGGCTGCACTCGCATTCGCCGTTGTTGGTATGGTGTATGCCATCAGAAAGCATCATGTATATCTCCTCATGCTGATCGCGGTGTCCATACCGTATGCCGCTGGTATGATATACGGTCACCTCAAACAAGCGGGTATGGGCGTATCCTATGTTAAGTCATATGGCGTCATCGACTGGCATCTGCCGGAGTATATGGCCATCGCAGCATTGTCTGGAGTAGGACTTACCGCAATATCAAACTACCTACGCAGCAGGAAGTTTATCATTGTAGCGGAATCACTTCCCGTGCTGCTTTTGGTGTTCCTCATTGCGATGTGCTGCCAATCTGTATCCGCAGCATCATTACGGCATTTCAAAGCGCCAGATAACTACCTTAACGCGCTTACGAGACGAATTCCAAAACAAGCAGTTGTTTTAGCATCGGAAGACAATGCTGTAGGAGCATTAACATACTGGTCATACATATCTCATCCTGATCATAATCGTCTGATTATGTTAAAAACAACCTCATTTGAAAAGCAAATCAACAACAGGCATATATTGACACAGCAAGGTAAAGTGAAATACCTAACTATAGACAACATGGACCCTTTACTCCAGGTTTTTCGGATTAGTTTACCAAACCGTCACCAAATTGAAGACAGTCCGCTCTATATCGACTTCAGCCCGGGATTTCTTAATGAAGCCAAATATCTTCTGCCTGATGGTATGCTGTTCAAAGTAGCCGGTCGTGAAACATCAAATAATGAGGTAATGGATGCTGAAGCTCGCTGGAGAAAAGAAAATCCAGAGTTGCTCCGCAGACCCACCAAAACATCCCATCGGCTAGAACGTCACGCTTGGGCGGTGCTGCACCGTGACCGTGGTGCCTTCTTCACGCAAAGGCAACTGTGGAAGCAGTCAGCCGATTGTTATACACGTGCGCTCGAGTGGGTGCCCGATGACGGGGAGGTCTGGTATTGTCTGGCCTACGCGCTTGACCAAGATAACCAACTGAAAAAAGCCGCGGTAGCTTATCAACAAGCCATCTCATTGGTGCCGCATATGAAAGGGGCTCGAACCAACCTGGCAATTATCTATCTGAAGAACAACGACAAAGCAAAGGCAGTTAAGCTGCTGACAGAGGAACTAAAGATAGACCCCAAAAACATGCGTGTTCGCAGTTTTCGCGATCGCCTGGCTAAATAGCTCCGATCGGTTTAAAGATCGCCTTCACCACAAGTTACTTGAAAACATCCTTGGTGAAGGTGATCCCTTTTCCTGGGGCTGCGCCCCGCTCCATGCGTCTTCCGTCCCACTCCAACACAACACGATTGCGGTATACGGTGATCTTCATACGCTTACCGCAATATACTAGGTTCTCCACACCGGCATACTGAAGCTCTGTCGGCAAGTTCGGCTTAATGTATAGGCCTGCATGGTCGGCTCGCACGCCCACAAATCCATACAGAAATGCACATGGCGCCAATCCGCTTTCAGGAAACTCACCCCACAGTCCAACCGATCCGGGGCCGTATACGCCATCGCCGCGGTTGTCGATTTCGCCATAATACATCGGATTTCCGCCAACCAGCTTGTCGGGTTTGTTGTATCTTTCAAGTATTTGTTTGAAGCGGTGCCATGCGTTGTCTGCGCCGAGGTGATTTACCCGAGACATTATTTCGTAGTATGCGGTCCATAACAGCGCACCGCCGTCTTCACACCACTCATCGTACTTGAGCGCATTGGCTTGTTCCGAACAATGAATGGCATTACTGCGAGGCGCGAATACCCATCGCGAAAAAGTATCTGCCTTACCCGATGAGGTGGGCTCCGTCTGCATCCAGCGATACATCCGAACCACCTGCTGCTTGTCAGCAAGGCCATATGTCGCGGCGATGGTGTTCACATAGCTCATACCGGAATCATGCCTCTGACCATTTGCATCAACCCAACTGATGTACCGCCCTTTGGCATCATCCCAGAATACTCGGTTGAACGCACGCTTGGCAACCATCGCATAGGCATCGAGTTCGCCGGCCCGATGTGCATCACCGGCCGCACGCTCTAGATCAGCCGCAGCTCGCAACGACGCAGCGAAGAAGGCGTTGATGTAAGCATCCCTATATCCTGTTGGTATACAGTCGAAGTAGTTGCTGGGATTGGTGTTGCCCTTTGGTTCTGTGATGCCTGAATGCTGCGGTGCGTCGATGGTCAGCACCCCACGCTTACCGTCCATACCATGCAGCAGGTAGTTCACGGCTTTTCGCACAGTGGGCATCACTCGGCTTAGCCATTCACGATCACCGCTCCACACGTAGAGGTCCCAACACGCTAATATAAACGGGCAGTTATTGTCAAAGTGGCGGGTATCATTCGTTGGCGAATCACCATTCCAACCTCGTGAGTTGGGGCGGCTCCAAATATATCCATCATCGTCACAGCGGTTTGTAAAATACTCCACCACATTCCGAAACCCATCATGAGCCGGACCACCAACCCAAGACAGTTTTAACGCATCAAACTCATATGTAGAGGGGCATGAAGTGTTCCAGAATAAGAATGTCTTCATGAACCGATCTAGAATATCGCTGATGCGCCGATCGGACACAAAGAAGCGCGGGAATATATCAGGCAGCTTGTCGCTCTTGGCACTAACCTGCACGGTGGCTTCATTACCCAACAGCAGATGCAGGCGAGATGGCTCCATATGCGGCTCTAGTCCGCTGCGTTGATGGGTGATAGTCAAGTCATATGCGCGAGTGCCGCACAACCGTGCCCCTTTACCGGCTCGCTTCAAGTTCCAGTCGGATTCATTCCTCTTGAATGCTTCAATCGGAAACCAGCAACCGCTATCGGTAATCAAGAACCTAAATGGGGTCAGAGCTAGGTTAGTGGTATCATAGCCATCACGTTCGAATGGAAAGCTAATACTCAGCGAGGGCGTAAATCCGCTGATCGCTTGTTGCCGTAATTCATAGGTGCAGATCAGTTTGTCGGCATCAGTCCGAACACCCCAATCCATCACACCCACATCGGCCAGCGTATAACCGAAAACCATATCCTTGCTAGGTTGGGCTGCGCCATTGAAAAATGCTGTGCCATCAGCATATGCGTCGTAGTTGCATCCCCACCAGTAGGCGGCACCCTGCTTATCGCCAACCTCCAGGTAATACATGCCTGGAGGTTCTGGCTTCGTTAACTGAATACGCACCATCGATTGTTCGGGCAGGGGCTTCACAATACGTTCCGCCAGCAGCTCACCGGAGGGTCCATTGCGGCGAAGACATATCCGCACCGAGGAATCTTTCACCCCGCTGCAAGTGAGCAGTGCCCATGCTTCATAAAGCCAACCGCCGCCGTCTGGCACGGTGAACGACTGCCCAATTGAACCCGATGAGGGTAGGTTCTCGGCGTGATCCCACGGCCCTTCATATCCACCCTTCTGAGCACCAGAGCAGCAATACTTCGATCCTCTGATACGAACGGCGTTTCCGGCTGCACTCGTCTGACCTGCAGAGGTAAGCCCATACGGGCCGATAAGGGCATAGTCTGCCGAATACCGTGACCGGCCCTTCGGATCAAACTGAACCCCAATCTTCCCCTGGTCATCGGACGACAGCTGGAAGAACCTACCAGATATAACCATCAGCTTCACTATTTGGTTTTATGCGCAGTTTTCGATGGGGATGCATCGATACGGATGGTCTCACTTTTCACGCCGACACCTTTGATCGTCAACGACTTCCATCCTTCTGGCAGGCACGGATCAAGACGCGTCAACCCGTGCTCACTGATGTCTAGCCCCGCAAAGCCGAACAGCACAGCCTGAAGCATCCCACCAGCACCTGTGCAGAAGTAAGGATTGTTGCCGCCGGCACCTTCCGACAGCGTGCCA
>CAZFLA010000037.1:0-25905 GCA_964519405.1 uncultured bacterium | reverse complement strand
AGGCACTATATTTCTTCAAGACCATCAAAGACGATATCATCAACTTGCTTTTAAAGCGGCATAACCTGCCTAGCAACAGCGATCAACGGCCGTTCATATTAGAGCTAGAAACCTACATGCAGGCCAAATTCATGGGGATTTTTGGGTCAAGTTCGGGTATGGACGATGCCATGTGCGTTCATTACGACTACGCTCATGACATAACCATTACCGTATACATAAACCGGGCAACTAACTCAAAACGGATAGTGTGCCAATTGAGTCCTGCTCTGTTGGAGCACCTTGATGCGTCCGATGACACTGTACGTAGTTCGTCTGCGGTCACCAACAACGTTCAACAGGTTCTCCGTCGTGACTTGTCACTGCTGTTTGATGATGAGTATGAAACAGTCATGATTCCAGCCGGGCGCAGCGTATTAACACTGCTGGCTACACAAATAAACTATCTCTATTCGATAATGGATGATGACCAGAAGCGATCGATAGATTTATGCACGCGTCAATATATTGAAAACATCATCAAACTACGTCCCCTTTACCAAAACGGCTATACAGGGATGTTCGATTTATACCCGAACACCACCCTTCAATTCCGCCATGAACTCGGTATCGCTCAAAAAATTGCAAAAGAGATCCTAAAGGGTTCGTATCACTATGTCAACGGCGATGAACGTCTTGATATCAGCGATAACCAGTATGTCAAAATCAACTTCGCATCATCAGGACAACAGGAAGCCGTTTGGATCATCAACTTATTGTTTTACTACCTCCTGCAGCCAAATAGGTCATTCTTTATCATAGAGGAGCCTGAGTCACATCTGTTTCCTGAAGCACAGAAGCTCATGGTTGATTTGATATCATTAGTCGTTAACTGCGGGCACAGCGTATTCATTACAACCCACAGCCCATACGTTTTAGGTGCCCTGAATAACCTCATATATGCTGGACAATCGTCCGATAATGTCAAAAATGCAGTTAACAATATCGTAGATACCGCCTTGTGGGTTCACCGCGGCAGCATAAGCGCTTGGTGCTTAGATAACGGCACAGCGCAACCATGTATTGATGTAGAATCTGATCTTGTTCAAAATGAGCTAATTGATGGCATCTCAAATGTCATTAACGACCAATTCGACCAGATACTAGCCATTTGTTCGCAGCAACAAAACGAGCCAACAAATGCCGATTAGTGGATACGCATCATTATGCGCTGCTGACGCCAGCGTGGTCGTATCTCGCGACAAAGGATCAACTCGCAAACACGTCGCCAACAACGTCAATAGATGTCATGTCACACACTACAAAGTCGACGGATGTATATTGTCCGGCAACACATCAAAATGCGATTTTCTGCTGATCAACGAAACAGTTAGAGTTGCATACCTAATCGAGCTCAAAGAGCGTGATATCTCACATGCTGTAGACCAACTGCTGTCTACCGAGATAGCCCTAAGCAAGCATCTTGTAGATTACTCCATTCAACATCGCATCGTCTGCAGTAAAAGCTCAACACATGAAATTCAGAGTTCGAAGTTCCTTAAGTTCAAGAAACAAAAATTCGGTCATTTCGTCTGTAAAACTAATACCCTTGAGGAAGATATCTAGGGCGTGCTCGTGTTCCCCTATAACCACACGCTGGATGGTTTGGCGGAAAGATGCCCCGCTGTTGACAGCCTATACGGCTTTCCATCTACAGATATCCCTATGCGCTCCTGCTTCTGATCGCTCCAAGCGGCCACCGTCGCTTTTCGTGCAGAACAGATCACCGCGCAAGCCGTGTCTGCAGATAACTGCCTTCCAGATTGCTGCTGTGCAGATCGCTGCTGTGCCGTGAGCTGCTGTGCAGTAAGCTGACCGGCTTTGCCAAACACCGCCATCACGCCCACTTTTGGCATCACAATCGCCTGCCGATCGGCATCATTCGCCAGGATAACGACTTCTGGAACCTTCGTGTTCTTTGGTAATGGACGCTGCGGCCAGATCGAATACACACATCCCTGACGAGATGAATGCTTAACCCACACTGTGACCATATCAGCTTCACATGCTTGCTGATAACCAGCGTTGATGTCGCGCCAGTCTGCCTGTTTATGCTGCACCGACACGCACAACTCGCCATCCGAATGGCTAACATACAACACATCATGATGCCACACCCAGTCGCACTGTTCGGCATGCTGCCCGATAGCTAGCCGACTGACGGCACCTTGACGGCAAACATATACATCCCCTTGTTGACGGCACTGCTCTAGACATGTTTCAGCCATGATGTTAGCAGTCGTAGCATTCGCCGGCGCAGCCATGCCAATCACAGCCTCCGGGGTCACAAACCAGCTCTTGCTATACTGCCACTGAACAATCCCCTGTCTGCGGGTGTAAGGCATACTCACGATGCCATTTCGGCCGTCTGTTACCCCCACCACACGTTTTGGCTTTACTGCAACGGAAGATGAGCTTAAACGCGTTAATCCTGGCAGCATTGTCCAATCCCACACCGGTGGCGTATCCAGATATTCGTTCCCATCCTGCAGCAAGAAGTGATTGCCATAATGCAGATACGGCACGCCTTTGAGGTTTTCTTTGTTGATAGACTCGGTCTGCTCGGTTTGCGGGCTGATGGTCTTGATGAAGCAGCTCCAACCGGGGGTTCGCATCACCATCAGATCGCCATATGGAAAATACTTGCAGCCAACAGACGAAGCTTTAGGATCCTGTAGAACACGCAAGGTGCGTTCGAGTTGTGGCTGGCTGCTGTGTGGGTTCGATTGAATCCACATTTTCAGCTTGGCATACCAGTTGTCGCGCAAGGCACCAGGCCGTGACACAGCACGGTCAATAGTTGCAGGAGTCACAGCCGGTCCCCTCGACATCCACACTAGTCCATCACATAGATAGTTGGTGATAATGCTTTGTTTAGCACGCGGCATCTGCAGCGGGGTATCACGAACCTGCCACGCGATCTGAATAATCACGGAGATAAAGGCTTCGCCATACTGATGGCTCTGCAGCCGATGACCATGCTGGTAATAGCTGCCGTCAGACTGAATCCCCTCAGGCGCTGCACAGGTCACCTCTTTCCACACGCGTTGAAGCACCGCATCCATCTCCGCTTGCTGCCCCCTCAACGCCGTGCGATGCAATGCGATATCGGCGACCCACAACAGGTTGGCCGCAGTCATATCAACTGCCCCACCCTGATCAAGGATGGACAATACACCCTCAAAGAGCTCAGCGCTCAAATCATGACGCAGCAAGGCGGCAATCACCTGCACTTCGTCAGGCACGCCGATGCGGTTGAACCACCAGTTAACGCATTGGTAGCGATGTTGCAGCCAGTATTCTAGACCTACACTTATCGCACGCAGCAACTCCGGCGACTTTCCAAACGAGTTGTTGGCAAAACTATAAGCGCGTGCCATGGCATTGAGCCGTGACAGGTGTTCTCGCGGCTTCCATGTTGATCGGCTTTGATCGGTATAGTCTATGTCAGTAAAACTGCCATTTGTGTCCAGTTTCTTGAGCGTCACCTCAAGCCACGCCGCATCTGGCGGCGCCGTTTGCTTCAACAGCTCCACATACCTCTCACAGACTAACTCACAAACCGATGAACTCATAGCATCCACACCTCAACCATCTAAAAACCGAGAGCTCGTTCCGCAGAACGAGCTCTCCCAACGCAGCCACAGCCGGCATTACATACCGAAAGTCGGTAGGTAGCCTCTGTTCGCTTCGAACATTTCGTCGACCATGTTGTCGATCTCTTCAAGGCTCAATACAGCAGCCGTTAGTGGATCGAAATAGTTGGCCTGGCGAATCTTCTGGCGATCACCCTCAATGCATCCGGTAACCGCTAGGTCTTCGATCTGAGCGCTGGTTCCGGTCAGCAGAGCGCACTGAGCTGGCAGTTTGCCAACAGCAATAGGCTCTAGACCGCGTGGGCTAGCCAGCACAGGAACTTCAACGCAGCAGTCATATGGCAGGTTGTCAACCAAGTTCTTGTTCGGCACGTTACCGTTGAACTTGTACAGTGTGCCATCACCAAAGATAGCATTGAAGATGTTCGTGGCGTATTCAGCACCGCGATTAAGGTCAACTGGCTGAGCAAGCTGATCCTTAATGCTGTCTCTCCAGTTGTCTTTGACTTTCAGATACTCATCCAGGATGTATGCATGGATACCTGGGTTCCAGCCTGTGCCATGGGTGCAGTATTTTTCAATAAGGTCTGGTCGTTTGCGGAACCATGCGCAGTATTCGCTGTTGTGACCGCTTGACTCAGTGATGTAGTAGCCCATATGCAGGAACAGCTCATTGCGGATCTGCTCTTCGTTGGCAATCTCTGGGCGGGTCATGATGGCTTCTTTGATAAGCGGGTTCGCGTCTTTACCGTTCCATAGGAAGTCGATGTACCAAGCCTGGTGGTTGATACCAGCACAGGTGTAGGTCACTTCATTCATAGGAGCGCCAATCCAGTTTGCCAGCATATGTGCTGTGCCCTGAACACTGTGGCACAAACCACTAATTGTCAGTTTCGGGAACTGGCTCTGCATAGCACGGCAAAGCATAGCCATTGGGTTGGTGTAGTTAAGGAATATTGCATTCGGGCAGTATTTCTCAATATCCGCTGCAATGCTGAGCATGACGGGGATGGTTCGCAGTGCTCTGAAGATACCCGATGGGCCACGGGTATCACCTACATTGATATCCACGCCATACTTCATCGGAATCTCGATGTCGCTGCGGAAGATATCAACGCCACCCTGCAGGATGGTGCACAACACACCGTCAGCACCCTCAAGTGCTTCTTTTCGGCAGGTTGTGGTTAAAACTGTAGCTGGGTATTTACCGGCTTCAACGATTCGGTCAACAGCGTGTTTGATGAAATCCAAGCGCTCTTGGTCGATATCCATCAGCATGATGGTGGCATCAGCAAATGCCGGGAAGGTGAGAAGGTCTCTTACGAGGCCTCGGGTAAATCCAAAACTACCCGCACCTATAAAGGCGATTTTCTTTGGCATTAACGAATTCCTCTTTTATGTTAGGTAATAGTCGGTCGTGGTGACACTAGCTAATTTCGTCAATGCGTTTCCGTGTTCCTTCTTTGAAAACAAAATATTCGGAAATCGCAGCCGATGTTTCTGTTAGCGACATAACATCGGCAGCGGTCAACTTCTACATCGTCCAATTCACATCGTCAACATGCAAGTGGATGATATTCGCATGCCATAAACTGACCCTATGAATGTGCGCTTTTGTGAAGACTGCGCCTTCCAGACATGCATTATCAAGACAAGAGCGAGTGATTTTCGCGCACGATAAATCTGCGGATGTTAGATCAGCTCCAGTCAGGTTGGCGTCTAGTATCACGCAGTAGTGCAAATCCACACCAGCTGCTTTTGTGGATACCATCGTCACATTTTTCATACTCGAATTATGGAGCACCGCATTTGTCATATCCGCGTAATCAAGGGTCGCCCCATTTAACTTAGCCTTCGGCATCTTTGCGTTGCTCATATCGCACCCACGCAAAACCGCGCGCTGTAGGTCTATTGCTCCAGCAGTAACCGAACTCATATCCGCTGAAGATAAATCTGCATTAGTTGCAACAGCGTCATTCATCTTCGCCGATTGCAGCGATGCGCCTTTCAAGTTTGCATCTGCGAGAATGGTAAAGCTCAACAGGGCTCCGGTGAGGTTAGCACCCTCCAGATTTGCTCCGCTCAGATCGGTGCCAACGAGGTTGGCTTCACTGAGGTCTGTACCTTTAAGGCATGCTCCCGTCATCCGCGCATTACTAAGATTTGCACCGCGAAGGCTGCAGTGTGATAGGTCGGCATTGCTTAAGTTGGCTCTTACCAGTTTGCTGCCGGTAAGGTTGGCATGTGAAAGGTCGGATTTTTGTAGATCCGCTCCCCATAACTGGGCAGTAGATAGGTTTGAGTTTTTTAGGTTTATACCCCGCAAATTCAATTGCGAAAGGTCGGTTCCAGAGAGATCGGCAGCCTCAAGTAATTCTGCATTTTCGAGCACTGCCGTTTTGGCATCTTCATAGTCACCAGATATGACCACAGAGCCGCTAATATCATGTATGGTAGTAAATCTTGCCTGCATGGTCTGCACTATCTTCTTTCCGTATAGCACTCATCAATGGTTGTTCATCACACTATCCGAAATCCGCAGCACTCATAGTCAGTGGCCCTTGCTGGCGCCCGCAGCGTGTCGTTAAGTGGATGGGTTGTCTGTATCAGTTGGCTTTTTCAAACGAGGAGTTTCACCTGCAATAAATGTGATTTTACGTAACGACGACGGTCGATGGTACACGTATGCTAGGCGATCTTTGCTTAGCATGTTAGTCACTCATATTACTTCAAATGTTTTACTAACTATTTCATTTTACTCCTGTTTCTGTGAAATAGCACGTTAATTTGATAAGCATCTCGGATAATACCGTTACACATCACACTGTGTATGTTAAAAGTAACGAAATATACCCATCGCTATAATGCGGCTGATCTGTGACCTAGATATGCAGTCCATACAAAACCTGCACCTCAGCAGATAACAATGATGATGGTTGAAAAATGACAGCAATATGGCTGGCATGATATTGCATAGTAAGGTTACAATGAGGCTGTCGGAATCACATATACCATATGCTGAAAGATGTGTATCCGATAGGTATCACGTATCGTTTATACACATAGCCCTAAAAAGGCGCACTCTAACAAAAATGAGGGCAGCGAAAATGGCAGAGGTCATTAAGACTTACTCACAGAAAATCCCCGCAACACGCTTCATCGGTAAAATATTCGGCAACGCCGATCGCGTTAACGGCGGCTTCGGCGCACAATGGGGAGAAGCATTTCACAATGGCTGGTTCGACACCATCGAAAAAGCCGCAGGCGGAGCAGATAAATGCGTGGCTGCGTTTAAAGACGGCGGAGCATATATCGGCTTGATGCATCACAAGGAAAACGAGCCGTTCGAATACTGGGTGGGCATGTTTACCCCAGCGGATACACCGGTTCCCGATGGATTTGGTTATGTCGACTTCCCAGAATCCAAAATTGGTGTGGCATGGCTCAAGGGTAAAGAGAACACCGGCGAACTGTATGGAAAAGAACCACTGTGCCTCGAGGCCATGAACAAAAGCGGCATCAAGGTTAGCGGAGGCGAGCATGGAGGATGGTGGTTTTTCGAACGATACACTTGTCCGCGCTTTACCACTCCAGATGAGAATGGAGATGTCATCCTCGATATCTGCTTCTTCTAGCGTCAGTGTTTTAGTATATCCGAGCTGCAGAATATCATGTATGACAGCCGCAGCTCGGAATTGCCGCTTCTGTCACGAATCCACAAGCTTCCATTCCTTTCCACTTAACGAACATGGCTAGAATATACCGAACGATCATGCGATACATTATAATGAAGTGTTATGGCAATTTTATCTGTAAACCACTTAGCAAAGTCCTTCGGCCCACAAACGCTCTTTGAAGATCTCAATCTGCTGGTAAATGGGCGCGAACGCGTGGCGATTATCGGCGGCAATGGCACCGGCAAAAGCACCCTACTGAAGATCATTATGGGGCAGGATAAGGCCGACGCCGGCAATGTCAGCATACAACCGGGGTTAACCATCGGCTATCTTCCACAGATATGCGATCTGCCCGCGGGTGCTACACTGCATCAGGCCGTTTTAGGGATACAACCCGAACTCACAGAGATCGCGATACAGCTGCAGCAGACAGAAGACAAGCTTGCTGATGCTTCAGCCGATGAAATCGAAGAGCTGGGTGCATTATATGCCGATCTTAGCCACCAGTTCGACATGTTAGGCGGATATGGGCTTAAGGCACAAGCTGCCCAATATCTTGATGCATTAGGATTTGCTGAAGAGGAGCTGCTGCAGCCCACCGAGGTGCTCAGCGGAGGTCAGAAGACCCGGGCAAGCTTAGCACGACTGTTGCTGCAGTCACCTGACATGCTCTTGCTTGACGAACCAACTAACCACCTGGATATTGAGGGTTGTGAGTGGCTTCAGTCATTCCTGCTAGAACACTATAATGGTGCAGCGCTTATCGTTAGCCACGACCGATATTTCATGGATTCTGTGGTCAGCCGTGTGATAGAGTTCGATGCTGGCACTGCTGTGAGCTACCCCGGCAACTACACCCAATTTGCCGTGCTGAAAGCAAAACGCCGCGAAGAGCAGGCAAAGCAGTATGTTTTGCAGCAACGCGAAATCGCCCGAATCGAAGCCAGTGTGCAAAGATTGTTTAGCCAAAGGCAGTTCAGTCGACGCGACGCCAAGGTGCGAGAGCTTGAGCGCATGAAGCGCGTCTCCAAGGCCGGCTCATCCAAACAGATGCACGCCGAACTTGAGCAGTCGATGCGAAGCGGCCGCGAAGTGGTGCGGGTTGCTGGTTTGAGCAAGAGTTTCGGCAATAAAGAACTCTTTCAAGATATGGACTACATACTGGAACGCGGCCAAAAAGTGGCGCTTGTGGGCCCAAATGGTTCTGGCAAGAGCACCTTCCTAAAAGTGATCTCTGGGCTGATGGAAGCCGATTCGGGCGAAGTGGAGATGGGGCTGCGCGTTCTGCCGGTATATTTCGCTCAGCAGTTTGAGCATCTAGATCCTAACCGCGAGGTCATTGAGGAACTGTTAGCTGATGCTGATCTCAATGCACATGAGGCACGCGATCTTCTGGCGCGGTTCCTGTTTATCGGCGACGACGTGTTTAAACCGGTCAGTGCCCTATCCGGTGGTGAGCTCTGCAGATTAGCTCTGGCTAAGCTGCTGGCACAGCGTCCGAACCTGCTGCTGCTTGATGAACCTACAAACCATCTGGACATTCTCAGCCGAGAAGCGCTGGAGAACGCCATCAAGAAGTTCGATGGCGCTGTGATGATAGCCAGTCACGACCGCTACCTGCTGGATGCGGTTGTCGATCGCGTATTGGAATTCCGTGATGGGCAGAATCAGTGCTACCTTGGCAACTATACCGACTACCGGCAAAAAGTGATGGCAAGACTGGCCATGAAACAGGCGGAACCGGCAAGGCAGATCGGTAATGCCAGTAAACGGCCGGCATCTACAGCCAAGCAGATCAAGCAGACGATGCGCAAACTGGCTAACAGGCAGAAACAGCTTGAAGAGGCAGTCTCTGCCGCAGAGGCCCGGCTAGACGCCATATCGAACGCGCTGGCTACGACTGAACCATATATAGACGGCACCGTTAAGCAATTGGATGAGGAGTATAAAGCACTCCAAGCGGGGTTAGAAAAACTTACGGACGAATGGAGTTCCGTCAGCGAACAGCTTGAGGAGCTGGAGGCGAAGGAAAGCGATCGATAGCTTGCCGAACTTCCTAGGTTATTGATAGTTTCCCAGGGTATCGACATACGTCTACCCTGGGAAACTATGATTCGGCGTGTTTTACATAAAGTATCCCGCTAGTTTAATCAGCAGCATTGTGTCACCGTCAATCTGCATAGTCATCATCATGGTCATTAAATCCGCTTTACCTTGCGTCAGCATGCCCACCATATCTTCATAACGCGCACCAATGGTCACATTCGGCGTTGCGGATGTAGGCCCATCCATCAGCTCCATATCACCATTCTTTATCTTCAAATCCCATGTACCGGCGATACCGCCTCTTAGGTTTAGGCGTACCAGCATGTCCTCGTCTTTCGCTTTTTCTGCCTTAAACCGCTTCTTCAGCAATCCTTGAACATTACTGGTCATCGAACGCAAGGAGGCCGAATCTCCGTCTGCTGGTCCGGCTAGCTCCTCATAAGCATCAGCCATGAGCCGGGCGGTTTTGCGCCCCATCGAAACTGTCGTTTCATATTTGTATAATGGGATGCCGTAGTCTGCCTCGCTTAAGATGTAGCCCAATTCGTCGTTGGTCAAACCCAGCAGCACATTGTATTTACCCTTCATCATGCTTTGCATCTGCCAGCCAACGTTCGGCAGTGCTTCTCCCGGTATTGAGCAGAACTCCACAGGGCCAATCACTAGTCGATTGACCTCAGTCTTCAACGATTGAACGTCGCCAAGCTTTTCTGCGAAGAGACCTATCTGGTTACCGGTAATGAACATCGTGTTGCGCAAGGGCACATCAAACAACTTGGTCTGCATTTTGATAGCAGGCTCAGCCACAACCTCCGCCGTTTTCAAGCCTTCCATGGCTTTATTGGCCAGAATGTCACCATACAGTTTGGTATCCGATAGGTTTGTTGCCCCTTTCAGGTTAGTCACCATACCGCCTTGAGCACCGTTAGCATACATCGCCATCCCATACCCTTCGCCTTCCAGCTTCTCGCGAAGGAAGTGCGGAAAGTCGCTGGTCAGCTCTGTGCCATACATCACAGATTCCGGATGACACGCGTAGTTCACCCACACCGCGATGGCTCCATCTGTTTCTGGGTTGACGAACTGCAGCACAGTGAGGCTTGTATCAAGGTTCTGAGGCACACGACTATTGCGTGATACCCCCTCCACACCGGTGACTTTTGCCACTTTCATCACAGCAGGATGCATGTTGCCAGCAGCAGCATCTATACAGGCCGCAATCTTCTTCTTGGCATCGGCATACCAAGCACGATCTACACCGCTCACCGTTTCGGATGGTCCCCATAAACCCATCGAGTCGGGTCCAGAATGGGTATGGCTGCATGATATCAACACATTCGATGGTGATACCTTCGTAACGGATTTACGAATATCCTCAACACCCGGTCGAAACAGCCCGATAAGGTCCACACTCACCAAGGCCACCTTAGTGCCCTGCGAATCTATCACCAGCGCACGAGCTTCCACAGGGTCATTCACAACTGTGGCTATGCGATTTTTGTTAGTACCAGCTAGGTATGGCATTTTTTCAGGAGTAATGTCTACACGCGCGGTACCAACCATCATCTGAGCTGCCATCGAGGAAACACTGCACACGGCGATAATCGAAGTCAAAATTAACTTAGGTAACATTGATCACCTCACATATTATCGGACACACAGATATATTGTTTTCCCACATAACGTCCGCTTCGTGGTATATACAATAGTAAGACGTATACTGCTTCAGCATGTTATACGATATGATGCCATCTTTCAGCAAGGATACAGAAATGCCCCTCGTTCAGCCCGTAAATATACCCGCTAAACAACCGACTGCACTCATCCAGTGGGCTGCGAAGCACCATGGACCATGGAAGCAGGAACTGCCAGATGGACGTTATATCGAGCTTCAAGACGTAGAAAATGGGCGTCCGAGATTGGTGGGAACTGATAATCTGAACGCCGCAAAAACGGTGGGAGTGTATCAGCTGTGGTCAGATAATCTGATGTGTAATGCTCTGGATGGTTCTGGAGTGGTGCTAGGGTTATTTGAAGGGCAAAACCCGTATCCGCTGCATCCAGAGCTGTCTAGCAGAGTTACACCGTTCAACAACAGTTTCGGAACACACACAACTCACGTCGCTGGTACACTCATCGCTCAGGGCTTGCGTGCGTCCGCCAAGGGGATAGCGTCGGCTGCTACCATAAAGTGCTATAGCTGGAATAATGACTACTACACGCTAGACTCAATGGACACCAACATAAACATCACCAACCACAGCTACGGACAGCGCGTGGGATGGGACTGGAATACGCGAGGCGACAATCGCTGGACTTGGGCAGGTGATACCAACATAAGCGAAGTCGAAGATGCCGACTTCGGCCGTTACGATACGATAAGCGCAGGTTGGGATAAAGCTCTATATGATAACCAGAAAGTGATTGCATGCCGATCAGCAGGCAACGACCGCCTGCAAGGCCCCACCACACAACCAGTTGAGCACTGGATATGGAACCACAATACAGGCACCTACCAGATCAGCAACGCAGTAAGAAACATAGACAATGGTGACACAGGCTACCGCACGGTTCACGATGCAGGGTGCTCCAAAAACTGCCTCACCATAGGCAGCGTTGCAGACATCACCACCGATATCGACGACCACACACAGCTGCAGCCTAGTTCCTTCAGCAACTGCGGACCAACCGACGATGGCAGGATCAAGCCCGACATTTGCGGCAACGGTGAGGAACTAACAAGCTGCAGTATCACCCCATCATATACCCCTATCTATGCCGTGCTCTCTGGCACATCTATGGCTTCGCCTTCGGTAGCCGGCGGATTAGCTCTGGTCACACAGAGGTATAGACAGCTATACCCTACCGCGAACCCTACTGCTCCAGAACTTAAAGCATTAACCATCCAAAGTGCTAAGGGCAGCAGCAACGGTCCTACATACCGCACTGGGTGGGGGTTGTTCAACGCACAGGCCGCAGTTCAGTTCATCAACAGAGCCTATCAGCACCAGGCTGCATTCTTGTCATCCGTGTTGTCCCCTGGTGCGGTTCAGCAATGGAGTATCTACCATCGCGGTGGTGATTTTCGCGCCACGCTCTGCTGGGCTGATCCAGCAGCCAGTGTGCAAACATTGAATAATGATGCAAGTAGTCGGTTGGTGGTCGACCTTGACCTTCGAGTCACAGGGGATTCAGGCATGCTTCTGCCGTGGAACCTCAACCCTGATGTACCCGAACAGGCAGCATTCAAAGCCGATAACAGCCGCGACAACGTAGAACGCATCGATGCGCCTTCGTTACCTGCTGGTTACTACACAGTATCAATCAGCAGCAAGAACCTCACGGCCCAAAACAGTCCCTTCAGTTTTGCTTTAGCTGCAGACGGTGTTCCTAACCCAGCCGCGGCTCTGCAGATTAACATCACCCCCAAAATGTACATCGGCAGCTTAGCCACAGTTCCCGTCAATATCAATACAGTGGGTTCAGATGGCAGCTATGATTTGGTTGGCAACATGCAGAACGGCGCTCGTTTGGAGGGATTACCTCAAGGTACATACACCATCACGGTATCATCACCACATTTCCTAACACGTGTGTTAAAGCTAAATCTCACCTCCGAGAGTCAAACGCAAAACATAGAGATGATGGGCGGCGATGCAAATGACGACGGGCAGACCAACCTCTTCGATTTCGTAGAGCTTGATAAGAATTTCGGTGAAGCAGATCCGGATTTGAACGGCGATTCTATCGTGAATCTGTTTGACTACGTGATGATAGACTCCAGTTTCGGCGCACAAGCGGATAAGTAACCCGTCGGGCTGCTGCCAAATGAATCCTATCTAGTTTTCGTCGTCTATGCGCTCTGTGGTATTTATGGATGCATTACACCATGACAGCTCACTATTAGTAGTATTTCTTACATTTTTTGTTACCTAATTCATACCATATTAGCCTAAGTCATGCCTTACTCACTCATTCGTTACTTCTTACATGCCTTTTGTAACACTACTTTTGGAATCTAGGGTTAATTTCATGGAATAAAGGTGGTTATATGGGTTACTATGTATTACTATGTATAGTGTATGATTTCATACAATGGGAGGGCCTTTCTCGCTTGAAACGCAATGGTTTCACACTTATTGAGCTTTTAGTTGTTATAGCGATCATCGCTATCTTAGCAGCTATTTTATTTCCTGTCTTCGCACAGGCACGTACTAAAGCTAAAGCAACATCCTGCCTTAGCAACACCAAACAGCTCGCTCTTGGTTTGAGCATGTATGCTGATGACTTTGATGACATGTATCCCAAAGGGGCATTCAACCCGGTAGGTGTCGCAATCACTACCAGTATGACTCCGGTATCTGGTATTACTCAGGCTATTACTTGGGCTGACGTCCTTCTTCCTTATGCTAAATCTAAATCCATGTTTGCTTGCCCTGCACGCCCAAAAGCTGGTCAAACAGCTGGCACATGGGGCGGCATCTGGAAAAACCCATGCGGTTTTGGCTTTAATGAGTGGGGATGGAACACCGTTGGTAATGAGCCATCATTAAGCACAGTTGCCAATCCTACAGATGCAATTATTCTTACAGAGATCGAAGCAGCTATTCCTGACGCAGGAACCCACTGGCTTGCACCAAACGCAGGTTCAGGTTCTTACATCGCCGTAGCAGCTAAGGCTCAGGGCGGCCGCGTAAACTTCGCATTCTGCGATGGTCACGCAAAGGCACTTAAGCCCCGCCAGTCCATTAGTCCAAAAATGCTTTGGAACTGCACTGGTCAGTATCCGTTCATCGTTAATGCATGGACGGGCGGCACCGCTGCTTCCGAAGACGAAGCTGTTAACACAGTCGTTGGCTGGACCAAGGATACCGCAGACTTCTAGACTTCTTTTGTACAAAAAGGCCGGCAGGTTAATCCTGCCGGCTTTTTGTGTTTTTACTCCGGCATATACCGGAGTTAAGCGACGCCGGCCGTTATTAATACGAAGTTCGGTGCAGGAACCCCCACGAAACGTAGGTCCCGAAGCGTCAGCTCCCGTAGCTTATTCATGTGGTAAAGAAACCCGCAGCATATTCCTGATTTACTATTGCTCTTATATAAACATCGCGTAACATTAACTATCCAACTCTCAGAAATCCGGTGGGTCATCAGGTGATGCCTGTATCACGCTGGTATCTAGCAAGCAAATGCTTTGGCGGCGCACAGTTCTGAAATTTCTGATACACTCAAATTAGGTGCTTCATAATCCCTGACCTGTTTCTAACATAAGCATCTATTCGCACGCCACTACCACCTCGTCTGTTTCCTTAAGTATCTATACAGACAATGAACCTTATCGGTTGTTCATAGTCTACCCCCCCTGTTGTCTTTATGGATGTAATACCCCCAATACGACACTTACTTAGTAGTATTTATTACACTATTTTCCACTTAATGCATACAATTTCTGCCTAAATCACGCCTAATTGCCCGTGTGTTACAGTTTATAATTCATATGTAACTCATATTTTTAGGCATTTTCGTCCAAATTAGGCTTCGACAACCCAAATATCAGATATTATGATTATTGTATGATTTCCCAATAGGAGGACCTCTCTCTCTTGAAACGCAATGGTTTCACACTTATTGAGCTTCTAGTTGTTATAGCGATCATCGCTATCCTAGCGGCTATTTTATTCCCTGTCTTCGCACAGGCACGTACGAAAGCTAAAGCAACTTCCTGCCTTAGCAACACAAAACAGCTTGCTCTTGGTTTGAGCATGTATGCTGATGACTATGATGACATGTATCCTAAAGGTGCATTCTGGTGGGCAAATATCACTACCAGCATGACTCCAGTGTCTGGCATTACTCAGGCTGTAACATGGGCCGACGTTCTTCTTCCTTATGCTAAGTCCAAAACAATGTTCGCTTGCCCTGCACGACCAAAAGCTGGTCAGACTGCTGGCACATGGGGCGGCATCTGGAAAAACCCATGCGGCTTCGGCTTTAATGAGTGGGGATGGAACACCGTTGGTAATGAGCCATCATTAAGCACAGTTGCCAATCCTACCGATGCCATTATTCTTACCGAAATCGAAGCTGCTATTCCTGACGCAGGAACCCACTGGCTTGCTCCTAACGCAGGTTCAGGTTCCTACATCTCCACAGCAGCTAAAGCTCAGGGTGGCCGCGTTAACTTCGCATTCTGCGATGGTCACGCTAAGGCTCTTAAGCCTCGCCAGTCTGTAAGTCCAAAAATGCTTTGGAACTGCACCGGTCAGTATCCTTGGATCGTCAATGCTTGGACGGGCGGCAAGGCTGCTTCCGAAGAGGAATCCTGTAACATAGTTATGGGATGGGTCAAGGACAACGCAGACTTCTAAGTCTCTCGTTTTCAAAAGGTCGGTAGGGTTAACCTACCGGCCTTTTGTGTTTTTACTCCGGCGTATCAAGTAATATTTATATGGGCCTACATAACATCAATCTTCCAACTTACAAAACTCTAGTATGTCATCATAGGAGATTACAATGGAACAAATAGAACGTAAGTATCAGTTTAGCTGGGAGTTAGTCGGCAATATCGACGAGGGACGCCCTAACCTAGGTCCTATGCTTCGCGTTGAGTTATACCGCATGATGCTGTACACCGTGCGTGATGTTGTCGAGCAGCAGCTTGGATCTGATGCTACCGACAAACTATTCTGTGACGCCGGACGGTTAGCAGGCAACGCCTTTTACGACAAATACCTTACTGAGACCACTGACCTCAATGTTTTTATGTCGCAGTTACAGACCGCGATGAAAGAAATGAAACTGGGTGTCTTGCGAGTTGAACAAGCAGACGAAGGGCTTGGTGAACTCACACTGACGGTATCTGAAGACCTCGATTGTTCAGGCCTACCTGAAGTCGATTATGAAGTCTGCCATTATGACGAGGGCTTCATTGCCGCGTTGTTAGAGAGATTCTCAGGGAAGCACTTTAAAGTTAAGGAGATAGACTGCTGGTGTACCGGTGACCGCACCTGTAGATTCCATGCTGTTGCAGATAATAATGGATAGGCTCAGTAACGAACAGATTAAAGAACTATTGTCTCAGATTCAGAACAGCATTGACGGCCAATCTGATTCACAAGATTCCGAGATCATCGAAGCAATCGATAAATTGTACCATATCTGCCATAAAGGTCAACAGGCAGATATATCGAAAAGACAACTTGAGGTTATCGATAAGCTGCTTAAGTCAAGTCATATTCCACTTGAACCGCAGCTCGCAGAGCAATCCGAGTTATTTGCGCAAGTTTACCATCACATCGTAAAGCTCAGAATATACGTGATGGCTCTGGCCAAGGGTGAACTGCATTACAAACTTGATGCATCGGGCTACCTCGCCGGTGCATTAAAGTCACTGCAAGCTAACCTGCGTCATCTTTCATGGCAGACCCAACAGGTTGCGGATGGTGATTTTTCGCAGCGCGTTGATTTCATGGGTGAATTCGCGAACAGCTTTAACAAGATGATCATTCAGCTCGACGAGATGACCCACAAACTGCGACTGCAGAATGAGGCTCTGCAGCGAGAAATTCGTCATAGGGAGCTTATTGAGATAGACTTAACGAAGGCGTTACGCAACGTTCAAGAGGCTAACAACGACCTGCAAAGTTTCACTTATGTTGTCTCTCACGACCTCAAAGCCCCCCTGCGCGGTATCGCCGCCATCGCCACTTGGCTCCAACAAGATTATGAGGCGATACTTGATGATGATGGCCGCGAAAGCCTATCATTATTAGTTGATCGGTCGAAGAAGCTCACAACTATGGTTGATGGCATTCTTCAGTATAGCCGTATGGGAAGTATGGCAGATCACACCCAACTCATTAACCTGCATGAGCTTGTTGAACAAACATACAAAATGCTAAATCCACCTGCCAGCACACAGTTTATTATCACTTGTGAGCTGCCGCAGATAAAAGCTGATCCTATTCGCATTTCTCAGCTTTTCCAGAACCTGTTAAGTAACGCTATTCGGTATACCAGTAAACCTGATGGGTGTATTGAAATTGGGCTTAGAAGGAATGGCGAACTCACTTTCACTGTCAGTGATAACGGCCCAGGTATTGAAGAAAGCGAAAAACAAGATGTGTTTCAGCTGTTTAATACCGGCAGTCATCCATCTAGTGACAGTACCGGTATCGGTCTAGCGGTTGTGAAACGTGTCTGTGAATACTATGAAGGACGGGTATGGGTAGAGTCGTCTCATAGTAACGGAGCTTGCTTCTGCTTTACACTTCCGCTTACCGCCACATAGCTCGCGGCCCGCATATACTATGCGGTATAAGCATATATATATACAGAGCGTGCCCCTGAAATGTATTCAGGGGCACGCTCTGTTTCGTTTCTGCCGATACTAAGCGAGCTTACTACATCGGCCACACAATGAATGTTTTACTATGTGTCACGAACGCGCTCATGAAGTACCAGAAGGTACCCACCACACATTCACCCAGTGTTAGGCCGAGGAAGAACGGCATCGCTTTTTGGAATAGCTTCAAACCTCCGATTTTCATCAGTGTTGTTTTGCATATCCAAGCAACGAGCAGTGAGAACCACAGCATACTGCCTGACCAGCTAGAGCTGACAGCAAATCCTACCGGATGTAATGGGAAGTTTATAATCTGTAGTCGGGTAATAGCAAGGGCCAGGGTTATTAAGAAGCCAACCAGCATCGCACCAACGACGTTGCCGCTTCGGATGGAACCCACGGAACCTGCTTTATATCCGCTAATCATGTTATATGGTTCAGAACCAAAAATGGTTGATACATAGGGACTGTCAACTTTGGATGCAGCTCCCCAGTGGTAGTTCAAGCCCACGTTAATGAAGAAGCCAGTAATGCAGGCCCAGAATACTGCAACAACCATTACCCAGAACATCGTGCTCATCTTACCGCCGGTACGTTCTGCGCCGCGGATGGCTTCAGCACCCACTGGCATCGGATGTGCACGGTATGCTCGGTTAAATCCCTGCAAGGCAGCCATTAAGGCGATGTCAGAGTTCTTCATATAAGATAAACCGAGCAGAGGGATAAGCCTCTGAGGTCCACTGTCATGAAGGTCGTGTGCAGGTACACCCAATTCAGCTCGCATACGCGTAACCGCGATGGAGATGATGAGGTAGATCAATAGCGTACAGATGATAACCCAAGGGCTCATACCAGCAACATAGAAGAACACAAACAATGCTATCAATGCGCCGATGAAACCCAACGCGGCCCATCTGTATGGCAGTGGTTCACCAACATCCTCGCCGTTAGCGCCAAAGAAGATGGCCCTAAAGCCGCGTCCTAGCGCCTTGCGTGCTGTAAAGATCGTGAACAACGCGATAGCCGCATAAGCTCCAGCCGATTGCTGGTTAACAAACGGGAAGCCAGGGATCTGGTTCCAGCCATACTGAGCGGCGATAACAGGCTCCAGCTTCCATATCCAGAAGAAGAACCACATCGAAAACAAAAGGTCAGTTGGCAGCAAAACACCGATACCAACAATCCATGGATAGAATGTCAATGGTGTTGAGCCAATAGCGTTCCATGGAGGGCTGGTGATGCTCTGTTCTAGCTGAGTAATACGGGGATAAGGAATTGGAATGCTTGGGATAATCGAAGCCATACCAAACCAGACGTCATGGATGGCAGCAATACCGAAGGCAATCCAAAACATTTTGTTCCGGAAGATAGGAGTTCGTGGCTGGGCAATCTCCAGGGTGAACTGAACAAGCGGATAGCTTAGCCGTTCACGCTCTGTCCACTGCTTGCGGAGTAATGCATTTAAGCAGAACAAACCGAAAGCAAGAACAGTGAAGAATACACTCCACATAAACAGCGGAAGTGCCCATATCTTCATCTCACTCCACTGCCAGAAGTTGTAGTTGCCAATATAGTAGTGGTCAATGGCTTTAGCGTTCGACACAAACAGCCAATCTGGCAGATAAGGCAGAACGTCGGTAGCCCATTTGTTAGCCGGATTTTGGTACTTCACAGCGTAACTAAGTATTGGCGTCATGACTTCGATAAGGTCATGCGAAGCCATTGTTTGACCAATCGCAACTATGAAATAGGTTGTAATTAGTTCCGCAACACTAAACTTAGCCTTCGGTGCAAAGCGCCCGATCAGGGAATTAATCCCGATCATAAGTAACAACAGCGCCAGCACATGGGGCATCAATGATATAGTTGTTGGTTGACCAGCATAGCGAATAACTTCAGTACTGAAGTTGAACCAACACATAAAAGGAATCAGGATAAACCCTATTAAAACTGCGCGGAAAGTAATCCCGCGAGCTTTACCCTCATGCGGTTGTTCATTTGTTTGTTGGGTGTGCGACATAGTACTCCGCTCAAGTTAGATTTTGGCAGAAACACCATTTAATGATAACACGGTGCACGAAGTATACCAAGTTATCGTGTGTATTACGGCCAAAATTACAACACTAAAGATACCTTGTAAATTACGCTTAACCTTTATACAAGCAATGAAGCGAGCTTACGCCCGCTTCATTCCTTAAGCTGCTACTTCTGCTTCACCGCTTTGTAGCGAATAAGCATGCTTTCACCCTTAGCAGGTATCCGTATGGTTACCCCCTCTGTCAGCAGTTGTTTGCCCTTCACAACTGAAGTGGTTACTTTATGCTGCTCATCGATGAACTCCAAATTGTAGTTGCTTGCGGGGTTCAATGCATTCAAGCTAACGATGATTCCCATCGTGTTGCAGTCTGGCCTGCGGAAAGCCATCACTAGCCCTTCGTCCAAATCGGACCGATGACACTGGTATGCACAAAAGTCTGATGTGCTTACGCCCACAGCGCTTAATGCATATAGATCGCCATAGTAATACTTTCGATTAGCCTTAGCCTCTGCAATCAGAGCTTGAGCGTTCTTCAGGTCGTAATCCGGCGATTTGTAGGGCATTTCAAACAGCAAACCAGCCGTCTGCGAGCTGCGGAAAGTATACGATTTGGGTATCCATGCTGCGGATGTATTCAACGGCACATACTGCGACAGGGCAACTGTCTGCATCTGGTTCCATTCCTCATGGCCAGCCCAGCAGTTGGTATCACTGCGCCAAAGCGGTACAGAGCGCATACAGGTCTCCAGGTCAATTCGTCGGCCTCCGCTTGCACAGTTGTCAATCCATAAACCCGGATGTCGGCGGCGTAATTCGTCCCACATGGCGTAATGGCCTTCCACAAACCGGATCTCAGATATACCTTGCCGATCTTCGGCATCAGCACCGCGCCAGAAGCTCAACGGGTCGATGTTATAATCTTCACGATACACAGTGACACCAGACTCTGATATCCGCTGCGACAGTAAATCCGTCATGTGTTTCAACGCATCGGCGTTGCCAAGGTTATACAGTCCGCCTCCAGAACCGCCGAACACCCAGTCAGGATGCTCAGCAGCTATCTGTGTTCCAGCAGCCACTCGGCAAGGCTCAAACCACAATATGAAGTCCATACCGTAATCTTTGCACAACGCCCCCACTTTACCTAAACCGTTCGGGAACTCTTTAGGCTTGTAATACCAGTTGCCAACACCGTTAGGAAAGTCACCCACAAACCAACCAGCATCAAACCAATAGGTATCACAGCCCATTGTATGAGCCGCTTTCACAGCATCAAGCTGCCCCTGTTCGGTTGCCCAGCCAGGTATGCTCATATAGCGGTCAAAGGTCTGTAAACAGATCGGCATTTTCTGCGGGTGCCCCTGCTGCTGCGGCACATACTTAAACAGCATCAGCCTACGCCACAAGTTTTGCGAATCTGTTTTGCTGCCGGCCCAGCTCATCATCAATACGCGAGGTGTTCTGATCTTCTCACCAGGGTATAGAAGCAGGTGGGTCTTCTCCATCCCAGCGGTAAATCGGGTATCACCCTTGCTGTCGCGAACATAGGAAGCCGACCACTGTCCTGACCACCCTATCGCCGTAATCAAACCCCTCGACTCATACTGCAGGTTCCAGAATGGGAATGCCGTCGCCTGTGAGGGACGTCCGCCCGATGGAGCTATGGTGTAGCTGGGTAATGTGGTGATGTTGGTGTCAAACGGCTGCCAAGTCTTCTCGTTGCAGTCATCACCTTGCAGTTGGTGCAGCACCAAGCTGGACTTGGTATCTTTTACGTTCAGCACAACATCGGTAGTCTTGATGTTCTCAATAATGGGTGTGTTAGCTGTTCCGGTATTTTCGAAGTTCAGCAGCCACTCTACAGCAGGATACTCTTTGAAAGCTGTGGCATATGCCGTCACCTTTAGCCCGGTTTCCGGATCGGTATACGCCGATTCATAGAGCGTTCTGTCGACTTTTTCCGATTTCTTGGTGGTATGCTGCCACTGCGGCAACAGGTCAGCAGATGGCTTTGCGCCATATACGAATGAAAATGGGAATTGGCCGTCTACAAGCAGATGTCCGCTGACGGCTTCGTCGATATACCTAATGCTGCCATCTGCCATCACCAGTTTTGCATCTGCCCAGTCAGATTGGTCATAACCAGGCCCATCTGCTGTGCAGTCAACCTTCAGAGTTAACTCAGTAGTTCCTTCAGGTATTTTTATGTCAATAGGATATGGCTTGTCTGCGCACTTCAGTGTGCCTGTCTGCACAACCGGCTTCCCTGCGATCTCCACAGAGAACGCAGCAGTACCGTGTGTTCCTGCGGTGTCATAGTTGTTGTCAATGCCAACATACGCTTTGAACTGCTTAGCTCCCTTTGGCAGACTAACCACGATCTCACTGTTGGCATGGGTTCCCAAGCCGCGATCGTATTTGGTTGAACCTAGAGTAATAGGAGTGCCCATGCATGAAAGGCGTGCATGGAGCGTGTTGAAGTCCTGCCGTTTTACGGTGACTAGGATCTCATCGTCCGACTTCGCCATGGGTTGTCCGAACTGCGACGCGGCCCATCGCTGCATCTGATGGATCTCTAGAGGTTTCGCGCTGATGCGATCCTTCGGTGCCTTTGCAGGAATGAAATCATTGTTCATTGTCCATCCTCCGACCTGTGCACATAGTGCCAGGCCACATACTATAGCAAGTTTGTTCATAGATTAACCTTTCACGACAATTGCTGCCGTATGCTCCATCCACTAGCCTATTCGGCTTCGATATGCATGAATCCTAACGGAAATCCCGGTAAACAGGTGGATATCACTGTGTCACATGAATATTACCGGATTAATCGATTAATCTCAACCGCCGCTATTGTAACATTCGTGTTATACGGCGTCAACATTACGCCCAAAATGCGTCTAAAAGCGAGTAAAGCTCCGTATCGGGTATGCTGATATCAAGAGAATAACGCGGAGGCCTGCACACACATGATCTGCCTGACAGGTGACCTTCACCATCAAACACTGCGCACCGGTAATCAACTGGCTTGCGACATCACGGAGATACAGGCCGCACAGAAATACAACAAGATGCTGGTTGAACGCGGTATTAAAGTCACCTATTTCGTATCAGGTAAGAGTTTCCTAGAGCAAGCCGACGAGTTGAAACCCATCTGTGAAGCCGACAATGTAGAGATCGGCGGACACAACTGGTCCTGCTTCTCTCCGGCTCTGCCTCACCGCATTTGGAAAAAACTCACATGCAGTTACAATGGCCCGCTGCGTGTTCAACAGGCCGACGCCCTGCGAACAATGTCCATCATCAAGCAGCACACCGGCCGTGATGTGCTCTGCTGGAGAAACCATATGTATATGCATGGCCCGTATACGGAACAGGCGCTTGTTGCCGCGGGCATCAAAGTATGCAGCGATGGCGTGAAAGCGGCATCCGTCGGGCCCGAGTGGCATCCCACTGGCTTGATGACGCTTCCGTTGAATATCATCCCAGACCATGAGCACTTATACCACGCAGAAAGAACGCCGTCATGGGTAAAATGGTGGCAAAAGCGGTATAACTGGAGCGACGATTTCGGACCGCAGAGCTATTACGTGGAAGAGTGGACCGACATCGTGCTGCAGCAGCTGGCTGATCACGAACAACAAGGCATACTCAGCACCCTGATTATCCATCCCATCACCTTGTATCTCTGCGATGGTTTCCGCAGTTTTCAGAGAATTCTGGACTACCTGGCCGATCATGAAACGGTGTGGATGAGCACCGTTTACCAAAATGAGGCGGCCAAGCAATGAGTGCACGAGTGAGCGTCATCATGCGCAGCAAGAACAGTGCGTGGGTCATTGACCAAGCGCTTAAGGCACTTTTCAGCCAGAGCTGCACCGACTTCGAGCTGTTCGTGGTGGACAGCGGCAGCACCGATGCAACCCTCAATATGGTGAAACACTACCCATGCACATTACGCTGCATCGAAGCCAAGAGTTATTACCCGGGTGCTGTTCTAAATGAAGCCATCGCGAATACGCCAGGAGACATCGTCGCTTTTGTGAACTCCGATGCAGTTCTTCTCAGCCCTAATAGCCTAGGTAATCTCATCGCTGCTTTCGATGATCCCAATGTGATGGGCGCATTTGGTCGGCAGCTTTACCGTCCAGAAGCTGATGGATGGGTAAAACGGGATTACGTCGCCAGTTTCCCATCAACACCAGAAGCACCGCCATGGATGAAACTCAGCCTGCCCTTAGCCGCCATGCGCCGCAGTGCCTGGGAACAGCTGCACTTCTACACGGATGCCTGGGGCAGCGAAGACACCGATTGGGGCAATAAAGCACGTGCCAAAGGCTGGCAAGTGGCCTATGTGCCCGAAGCCATTCTGATGCACAGCCACAACTACACGCTGAAGCAGCTATATGGCCGACGTTTTATTGAGGGCGAGGCCGATGCATTCATCTATCACGATGCAGACACAAAAGCGAAAATGGTGCTGAGGGTTTTGACGTCGTGTGCGAGAGACGGTATACACCACCTGCGGGCAGCCGACTTTAAGGGATTTCTGCGCATATTACCTCGCCGCAGCGTATACCAATGGGCGTATTACAAAGGGCATCAACTGGGTGAAAAGCGTCTTCGCGATAATGACCTCGACACCAGTAAAGGTCAAAGCGTGGTGCTGGACAGGCAGTAGCTGCTGCACAACTACAGTGATTCCCTATCGATGGAGCGATGGGCTCCGGCCTGAAGCACAGCCCGGTGCCCTACCACAACAACCGACTGTCTGGCTCTTGTAATGCCTGTGTATAAAACCTCACGCGTCAGCAGCGCATGCTCTGGCGGAACATCCGCCATCATCATCACGCTGCCATACTCGCTGCCCTGGCTCTTGTGCACGGTATGCGCGAAGGCCGGCTCCCAGTGGGCCAGCGCGTCCAGAGGGTAGCTGATGTCACGATCCGACTTTCTAAACACCACTTGTTGGTCTCCGTCGATACCCTTCAGCAACACGCCCACCTCGCCATTACTGAGGTCACGCAAAGCATCATTCTGGGTCACCATCACAGGCAGCCCTATCGGGTATCGAGATGCATGAGTTGAGGTCTGTTTACGCAAGTAAGTGGTTAACACATGGTTAACCGTCACCACACCGGAGTTGCCAGACCGCGTAAGGCACAAAACACGCCCTCTGTTGACAGCATCAAACACACTGTCGAGTTGCTGTCGGTAATCGCCCAAATTCGCGAAGTCGACTGCTCGCTTTAGCAGCTCCAGGAAAGGCGCTGTGTAGATGAGCTGAAACCATGCGGTCATCAAAGCCAGATACCGGTCACGATGGTTAATGTCGGCTTCATAGAGCATGCACCCATGCTGCCCGATCTCACTTATCGGCTTGCTTGGCAGCAGATCGTCTGATATCTCGCGCCCCTCATTAACGGCTCTGGCTAACGTCAAAATGCTGTTCACACTTCTAAATGATGTGTGTAAGCTGGTAATGGGCCACTCATCACCCTGCAGCAAAGTCGTCAACGGCACCCCCGCCTCAACTGAGGGCAGTTGGTCACGGTCGCCCAGCATCACCACACGACAAGATGCCGGAAGAGCCTGCAGCAGGCTGGACATCAGCCGGATATCTACCATACTCAATTCATCAAGGATCATGGTGTCGGCCTCCAGCTTGTTCTCATGATGATACTTGAAGCGCCCGTAGTGATCGACCTCCAGCACGCGATGGATGGTCCTCGCTTGAAGAGACAGCAACCATTCGGCTTCATGCTCATCGCTCATGCGGCTCGCCTGTGCGTGTATCGACTCCGTCATCCGTTGAGCAGCACGACCCGTCGGAGCGCACAGAAGCACGCTTCCTGCTCGCTGAGTGCGGTACAGGCATCGCAGGATATTCACCACAATAGAGGTCTTGCCGGTGCCCGGCCCTCCGCTGATGATACACAACCGACGGCTAAGCGCCATTTGCAGCGCAGAGAGTTGGTCATCACTGAGCTGATAGTCATTGTCGGCACAAATATTCGAGATGATCTCCGATGGCACCGCGGCTTCATCTGCGGTCGACAATCTGTGCAGCTGTTCAACAACAGTTTCAGCCGATCGAATGATACTTTGAAATCCCGCGACCTGTTCATTTATGACAATTGGCTTCATTTCATCAGCACGTGATGC
>CAZFLA010000036.1:0-26058 GCA_964519405.1 uncultured bacterium | reverse complement strand
TCACCGGTTCCTTAACGGCTTCATTGGTTACCTTGTCGCCGAGTGCCCATTTGGCAGCCTTCAAGGAGAGTTGAACAGGCCTGACGGTCGGCATTACGCGCAGCACATATCTGTTACCCTCGCGGCGAACCAAAACACTGCCGTCGGTCTTGATATCGCCGAAATCAACCACTGTGCCTTTTGCGTTCAGCCCCTTACCTTGCGAACGCTGAACAACTTTGGAGATGTGCTTCGTCAGGGTGATAGTCTGCCCATTGTCGCGAACATGGATAGTGCCGATATTAACACGGCTATCCGAGTCTTTGTCACCTAACAGAAGTAATCTGCCAGAATTGTTATACATGCCGATGCGTATCTCGTAATCGCCATCTGCGATTTTTTCATCGATGTGCACATCGATGCTGGGTGAATTGACCGAACTGCCAACTATCCACTGCGAAGTGGGTACATCGGGTTTATAGTCGCTTTGGAAGGCAATGTGCTCAGGATTCGGAGCGGAATCATGGGTGTAGTGCACGAGCACAGCGTTATCACTAGGAATGGTTCCGTCCACCCTCCATTGGTACACAATGTTGAAGGCCCGTGGCGCTGTTTGTTTAAACGATGCGACCGAGGGCAACACATCAGCCTGATTGTTAAACATCCAATCTTTCGGATGCCTAGCGTTGACGAAGTGCGAATCCGGTGTCTGCACATCATCATAGCGGACGCCGTTCTTAATGCCCGATACCGCCGTCAAATTCTTACCACGCACGCTCCAGCCATATTGCGGCAGAATATCCTGACCAATTTGTACCGGCTTTGAAGCTCGGTTCGCTGCGACAGCAACACCATTGGCATACACTACCTTAACCGTGTCCCATTGCTGCAGCTTAGCAGCTTCATCAGAGCCGACCCACTTTGCTCCATCAACGCAGTAGCTGATATCTTTCGGCAGCTGAGCGGCCACGGCAGCGGATATCGGCGTCATGGTGTGGTGCTCCAGCCACGTATACGGCAGATTGTCACATAACATGGAGTCCACAAAGCCGCAGTGGCCATACGCCACTTCCTGCATGCGGTACATATCTAGGGTGTCCATGCTGGTTGTGGCATTAACATCAGCTGTATTCCACCATCTAGTGATGTAGCCCATGCCATGGTTAGCCTGCAGCGGATGAATCCGCAGCAGGTCAAAATCGACCAGCAGCGGCGCGTGCATCCCCTGACCGCCTGGCCATCCGATGCCAAACTGCGCTTCTGCTCCATCCAGCAAACCGCTCCAATACCAGTGATGGTTACCCTCACCAAAGACGGGGCCCTCATGCGATTCGCGTTCGAACTGCCATAGCGCGGCGCTTTGCTCACCCACTGCACGCGTGATGCCCGCCTCGGGACAGCCAGCCTGCATATCTACCCGCCAGCTTGGTGGAACTGAGCTGTTGACATCCAAGAACATGCCGTTGGTTCCATATCGCTTATGAATCTCCGGTGACTGTGTACGGGCGAGTGGAACCATTTGGTCGGGTTTTATCGCATACGACTGGATCTTTGTGCCCTCGTTATACCAGGCGTTTACCTTGCTGCCATCACTAGTCAACATGATGTGCTTAACGTTGAAGTCCGGGTAGTTTGGATAGTAGTCCACATAATTTTCGTGCAGCATCATACGGGCACCTGCGGCAACACCGCGCCGAACCGTCTGCTGCAGCTGCTCATCGGTACCAGGACCAGGATTCGCAGGATAGTGCTTCGGAAGGCCGTTATCATAGCCCATATTCTGCCAAGCATGGATGATAGCTGCTGTGCTGTCGATGCCGTACTGACGCTGACGGGCCATGATGTCGCCTATCTGTTGATAGCTTGACCCCCAGAAGTCGAGAACCATCCGCTTGCTGACATCCTTAATATATGTTGATTGCGGGTTAGGAGTACTCGGCAATACAGCCTGGATATGCGGAGATACGGTGATTGCTGCACATTCGCGCAGGCAGTTGCGGGTGCCATCTGTTAGCGGCGAGTATGTCGCCATGGTGCCATTGAAATAGGATGCATTTGATACAGTCCAGTCGAGGTATACACTGCTGAACAGATCCTGCGAGCGCAGATAGAATACGGGGATATCAAGATATGGCATAGGTATCTGACGCCGATACATTACTGGCATCAGGCTGCCGCTGTTGAGCATTTTAATAACTGGTTTATCACAGCTCCAGCTTAACCATAAGCTGTGCTGCCGCACCTGGATACTTGTGGTTAAGGCGGCAAGCTCATTGCCCACTTTAAAGCGGCGTATCCATTGAATGACTGAACCGGTCTTCTTAACGGACTGTTCAGTTAACTTGGCTTTATCGGTAAATTCGAAATGTGAGTTTACATACAGGGGAATGGGGTCTTTGCCGTTGCCCTGTTCATATGCATACAGCTGACCGGCCACGGTGTCATCGCCGGCGGCTTTCCATTTGTATATAAACTTCGTGCCAGCGTGAGGCACCACAAACTGAGCTGCTGCTTTGTTGAGGCTGATTACTGCGGGGGCATCACCAAGTCCGCTTGGCGGTAATACGCTGTTCGACTTGCTGACAGCATACGAAACTTTGGTGTCTGATTTTCGCTTCATCGGAACGCGCAAGCTGCCTGGCTGGCTCACCTCAATTCGTCGGCTGCCCCACATAGAGCCGTCAAATGATGTGTCATTTTTAGGGCCAGGGCCATTCATGAACTTGATGGTGATAGCTTTCCCTGCATACTGAGCTAGGTTGATCTTGAAGTCCTGCCATCTCGCGTTCTTCGACAGGAAACTCCACACCTGCTGTCCATTGATCTGTACTGTGAACTGAACACCGTCGCTTTTTGTGTAGGTGATGGGGCTGAGTGCCGCGGATCCTTTAAGATACATACTTCCAGATTTCGGCAGTTGGATAGTGAATATCTGCCAGGCGATGCCAGGCCCCTTCATCCATGGTTCGTGCAGGATAGTGGTATATCGTCCGTCGGTTTGCCCCGTGTATCTTAATGACATTCCATAAACGGGTTCATCACCCATCCATCCATTCGGCAGTGACATGGGCTGCCCGCCGATGAGTTGATAGCCCACTGTGTAAAGACCAGCCTCTTCGAGTGTTGTGACTTTATCAACAATTCGCAGAGGAGCCGCCATGACGGCGCCAGCCGAGAGAATGAGAAGAAGGGTGATTAACCTACGCATGATATCTCCACTAAGCATATTGACTTGTGTTATATGCTTAGTGAATGGTTACGCGAAATCCTGCCAGATTAGGCAGGTTAGCATTGTCAGAATCGAAATGTTACTTAGCTGTCTGCCAAACGGAATGGGTTGAAGTCGGTTTTGCGGTCATAGTAATCTTCGCGTTCGGTGCCTTTCAGGTAGGCTATCACAGCGTATGTCACTGGTGTGGCTACCACCTCAATGAGCACCTTCACCAGATAGTTCCACAGGATGACGCTGAAGATAGTGGTCCATGGCCATAATCCGCCAAACGCCAGAACAGTGAACAGCAGCGAGTCGATGCCCTCTCCAACAATGGTGCTGCCGATTGTGCGCATCCAGAGCCGTTTGCCGTTCATACGCACCTTCATTTTGGCCATGATGTAGCTGTTGACAAACTCACCACAGAAAAATGCTGTCAAACTGCCGGCGACTATACGAGGGGCTTGACCCAAAATGGTTGCAAATTGCTGCTGCAGAGGCCAACCCGGCGATTGGGGCAGTGCGACAACTATCGCAAAACTACATGCGGCCACGATGTTCGCACCGAATGCCATCCAGATGACACGGCGTGAACGCGCGTATCCATATACCTCAACGAGCACGTCGCCGAAGATATAGCTCAGCGGAAACAATATGGTGCCGCCATCAATATCTATGGGTGTGCCTGGAATGCGAAGTGCCTTTATGGCGCAGATGTTGCTGACTATCATGACCACTAGGAAGATCGCAGTGATGACATCGAGATATCGGTAACTTCGGGCTCTATGCAATAACAACTCCTTAAAGGGGTACATCCTACATATAGTATTTTAACGTGCTGTCGCTCACAATAAAAGTAAGCCAATTCATTGCGGTACAATGACACTATCGATAACACAACAACAACTATATGTAGAAGCCCTAAGGGGGGACATCTGATGAGCGAAAATACCTTTAATGTAGGCGTCATAGGCTGCAGCGGATACGCTGGCGGTGAGCTTACACGCATCCTATCCACACACCCCAACGCCAAAGTGACTTACCTCACTAGCCGTACATACGAGGGGCAGTCGATGGAGGATGTGTTTCCGGGGTTCGCTAACATCGACATGCCCCGAGTGGAGGCTTTTGATGTGGCGAAGGCTGTAGAGAAGGTCAAATATCTCTTCTTGGCGACTGAGAATGGGCTTGCGATGAAAATCAGCCCAGAGCTTGTGGATGCCGGTGTACGAATCATTGACCTTTCGGCCGATTTCCGTATTAAAGATGCCGTGGAATACGAAAAGTGGTACAAAATCCACCATATCGCCACCGAGCTGCTGGCTGAAGCGGTGTATGGACTGCCGGAGTTGACCGATCATGATGCCATCGCTAAAGCGCGGCTGCTGAGCAACCCGGGTTGTTATCCCACAGCGTGCGCATTAGCGCTGGCGCCTGCCATTAAGATGGGGCTAATCGACCCTGCAAACATCGTCATTGATGCCAAATCTGGTGTATCAGGTGCCGGACGCAGCAAGTTTAGTTTGGCCTATCACTATGCGGAGCTTAATGGCGGGATCAAAGTTTACGGCCTGCCCACCCATCGGCACACGCCTGAGATTGAGCAGACACTCGCCGGTTTCAGTGGTCAGCAAGATACACTCTGCTTCTGTCCGAACCTAGCACCTATGACAAGGGGCATTTTGGCCAACTGCTATGCCCGCCTTGCGAAAGACGTAACCTCAGAAGAGGCTACAGAGCTATACAAGCAGTTCTACAGCGACAAGAAGTTCGTCAGCGTGAAGGCGCCAGGGCGGTTCCCAGCCACCAAAAATGTCAGCGGAACCAACATGTGCCACATGTGTGTGTCTGTGGATCCGCGGACAAAACGGCTCATTGTCAGCAGCGTCATAGACAACCTGGTCAAAGGTGCTGCAGGACAAGCTGTTCAAAACTTTAACATCATGGCTGGGCTTCCAGAGACGACCGGCCTGCTGATGCCTGCGGTTTATCCATAAAAATCGGCTGGGCAGATATTGCCGATTTGGCGCAGTAAAAACGGAACATCTTGGGCAGAGTGTGTCGTCTATAATGCAAGTAGGTGTGATGTTATGCAGCTTGGTACAATAAAAAAGATGGCGTAACATAAAACGCCCGATGCAAGGAGTTTGTAATAGATGACATCCGCAGATTTGCTGCAGATTTTCCGCGATTGCGGGGCCGTTTTGGAGGGTCACTTCCAACTTAGCTCCGGCAAACACAGTGACACATATTTTGAGAAGTTCCAAGTACTGCAGTATCCCGACCAAGTCGAGTTGCTGTGCATGAACCTCGCAGACAGGTTCCGCGACAAGAATGTGGACGTCGTCTGCGGGCCTACGACTGGCGGTATGCTGATTGCCTACGAAGTGGCGCGTCAGCTAGGTGTTCGTGCCGTATATGCTGAGCGCGAAGAGGGCAAGCGTGTTCTTCGCCGAGGTTTCCACATCGAGCGAGGCGAACGCGTTCTCGTCGTTGACGATGTGTTGACCACAGGTCTATCAGTTTTTGAAGTTCTCGATATGCTGAAAGACTATCATGCTAACGTGGTTGGTGCTGGAATATTCGTAGACCGAAGCGGCGGCACCGTCAACCTCGGTGTGCCTACCGAAGCACTTTTAAGCATGGTCGTTAAGGCATTCCCACCAGAGGAGTGCCCGCTCTGCAAAGCAGGTGATCCTATAACAGAACGAGGCAGTCGGCACCTAAAGTAGCCGATACACCGGTTCTCGGAACAATCGATAGGGGCAGCCATCACGGTTTGCCCCCCTTCTATTAGGAGGCGATGATGTCGGAATACGCTTATGGTCGCATCAAAAAACTGTATGAAGCACTGCAAGAGCATGACATATCCGAGAACATCACCCAGCAAGTGATGCAAGGCGGCGATGAGGTTCCAAAAACCGCTAAACCCGCTGTAAAAACAAGCTGGTTCCGAGAAGCCATGGAGCGCATGGATCGGCTGATGCCTTTAGAACAGCGTCAGGCGGTCAGAGAATCCTGCGCATGCTGCCTAGGCGGAGAACGGCTCAAACAATCCAAACGAATCGCCAAGCAGTTCGACACCCTAGAAGAGCGCATCGCTGAAGCCAACCAAACCCACTTAGTTTTTGGACACAGCGTTACGCGCGAATCTGATGGTACCATCACGGTTCGGTTCGCACCTGATGAGGCCACAAACACCCGATGTGTGTGCATCGGCGCAGTGGACACACCCATCTCTGAAACATACTGTTTCTGCTGCGGCGGACATATTAAACACCACCTTCAGATAGCCTTAGGCGTCAAACTGTCGTGTAAGGTGGTAAACACATCACTCACCACTGCTGGCAGAAAGAGTTGTTGCTTCAACTACACCATCATCACCGATTAGTTGATGCGCACCGTTGCTGCCAAAACAATCATCACCCGCACCTCAAGCCCGCAGCAGTGGTTCGGATGCCACTACAACATGAACCTCTATCGGGGTTGTTCGCATGGCTGCATCTACTGCGACAGCCGGAGCAGCTGCTACCAGGTGGAGTGTTTCGACGAAGTCAGCGTGAAACAAAACGCACTGGAGATCGTCGCCCGCGAGCTTGCCAGTAAGCGGAAACCCGGAGTAGTGGGCACTGGCGCCATGAGCGACCCTTATAATCCCCTGGAGGGTGAGCTAAAGCTCACGCGAGGGGCATTAAAACTCATCCTAGAGCACCATTTTGGCATTCATCTCATCACCAAAGGGGTGATGGTGACACGCGACATCGAGCTGCTTCAGGCGATTAGCAAAGGCTATCAAGCGGACGTGTGCGTCACGATCACCACACCTGATGATAAACTCGCTTCTATCATTGAGCCAAACGCACCAAGCAGTTCGGAACGCTTCAAAGCCCTTGAGGCGTTGGCTAAAGCCGGGATATACTGCGGAATCACCCTGATGCCGCTTCTTCCTTGGATAACAGACTCGCCAGAGCACATTCGAACGCTTGTCCGCCGTGCTGCCGACGGCGGCGCAAACTTCATTCATTCCTGGCTTGGTATGTCGCTGCGAAAGGGCCAACGGGAGTATTTCTACCGTATGCTTGACCTGCACTGGCCTGGATTACGTGTGCGATATGAAGAGGTATATGGCGACAGCTACGGCTGTGATGTGCCCAATGTTTCGGTGTTATGGGAGATCTTTGCCTCTGAATGCCGTCGTTTCGGCATCATTTGGAAGATGGATGACATCATCGACGGTGCCAAAAACTGGAGCCAACCGCAGCAGCTCAGCCTGTTCTAACACACCCTGTTCTATAAGCTGGTAAGATGTCATATCACTGGTTATCACTAGCCTTTTCGTATTCATATCAAGTTGTTAGTATTTCATGGTCTTTTGGTGTGACAATGCTCATATTTGACACTATATACCATCGGCGTTATAGTTTATGTGCTTAATGTCGAGTAATAGGTGGATATATGAACTCCTTAACTATTCTTGTGATAGGTATATGTGTCTTAGCCCTAGCCTATCGGTATTACGGTGCTTTCTTAGCGGCCAAGGTGGCTGTGCTGGATGCCAGTCGGAAAACACCAGCGCACGAACTACGCGATGGTAAAGACTACCATCCTACAAATAAGTGGGTGCTTTTCGGACACCACTTTGCAGCTATAGCCGGTGCCGGTCCGTTAGTGGGCCCCGTGTTAGCTGCGCAATATGGATACCTTCCTGGAACCATCTGGATATTAGCGGGGTCGGTATTTGCCGGCGCCGTTCAAGACTTCATTATCCTCGTCGCTTCCACCCGCAACAAGGGTGAATCTATATCGAAAATCGCCGAGCGATACCTTGGTAAACTGGTGGGATGGTGCACTGCCATCGCCGTTCTGTTTATCATCATCGTGGCGCTTGCGGGATTAGCCATGGTGGTCGTCAACGCGTTGGCAAGCAGCTCGTGGGCTGTTTTCACCATCGCCGCGAGTATACCCATTGCCGTGCTCATGGGGCAGTGGATGTACAAGATCCGGCCTGGCAAGATCGTTGAAGCCAGCGTCATCGGTGTGGTGCTGCTTTTGGCTGCGGTTGTATATGGCGGATGGCTGCCAGCGGGGCTTGCGAAGTCCTTGCTGCTTTCAGAAGACACCCTCAAAATCGCACTGCCAACATATGGTTTTATCGCTGCTGTGCTGCCCGTGTGGATGCTTCTATGCCCTCGCGACTATCTATCGACCTACATGAAGCTGGGCACCATCGCCCTGTTGGCGTTTGGACTGTTTGTTGTTCATCCCACACTGACCATGCCGGCGACCACGCAGTATATTCATGGTAATGGCCCCATCATCCCAGGCCCAGTCTGGCCGTATGTATGCCTGACCATTGCCTGCGGAGCGATTTCTGGCTTCCATGCGCTGATCGGCTCCGGCACCACACCGAAAATGATCAATAACGAAAAAGACGCGCTGCCGATTGGTTACGGCGGTATGCTGGTAGAGGCTTTTGTCAGCCTGTTGGCCTTGGTGGCTGCTTGCGTGATTAGCCAAGATCATTACTTCGCCATCAACGTGAAGAACATGGTGCTGACCCCTGAAGTGAGTGGTCAGATGGCAGGACTTGCCAAAGAAGTTGGCGAGGAAACACTAGTCGGACGCACCGGTGGTGCGGTTACCCTAGCCGTCGGTATGGCTACTGTGTTTAAGAACCTGCCAGGCATGGCGCATATGATGTCCTATTGGTATCACTTTGTCATCATGTTTGAGGCACTGTTTATCTTGACAACTGTGGATACGGGAACCCGTGTGGCACGGTTCATTGTGCAAGAGATGCTGGGACGCATTTACAAGCCTTTCGCGAAGGGAACCTGGATACCCGGTGTGTTGATTACCAGCTTCATCGTGTCGTATGCGTGGTATTACCTTCTGAAGGGTGGAGATATCGCCACAATTTGGCCGATGTTTGGTGTGGCTAACCAACTGTTGGGCGTGATTGCATTAGCCATCGGCACAACGCTGATTCTCATGAGGTCGCCTAAACGCGTTTATGCGCTGACGACCTTCGTGCCATACCTATACATGGCCGTGACCGTGTTGACGTCCGCTGTGTTCACGGCTCAGTCCATGTGGGCGGCTGCCGCAAAGAACAAACTTGCGGCTGCCGCACCTGGCTTGGATCCTGCCGCCGTCGCACAGCTTTTGCAGAAGGCAAGCGCCGCTAAGCTGGATTCCGTGCTGACCGTCATCATGATGACATTGGCTATTATCATCAGCGTGGAATGCATTCGCAAGTGGATAAATATCCTGCGCACACCGGTGCTGACTATACATGAAATTGAGCCACAAGCTGACCTGATGAAGTTGGCTGAGGGCACCGAGATCCAAGACTAATTCAGTCTTCACCCATCCTACCCAAACAGGGGCGCATCACTGCGCCCCTGTTAGCGTTTCTGCATAGTCGCTTGGCTGAGTTGCCTAGCGATTATCAATCTCTATCACACCATTGGCGATGACCCGGGCGGATGCAGCAGACGGTTGCTGTTGGGTATCCGTTATCTGCATATTCACTATCATGCGGTCACCCTGCTGTCGGTAACCCCAGTTGAAGTTGTGCTCATTCACTTGGCAGTTGTGGATGTGGCTCGAATGCTTATCCTCGCTGGCAGCAGCAGGCGGTAACGGTGACTCGCTGCTGCCATTTGCCGCGCGGAGCATGAGCGTAGTGCCTGCCTTGCCGTATTTATGTATCAGCACATAGTACGTTCCTGCGGTCAAACGAGGGCTGATGAGCGGTTGGGTGCAGTGAAACACCCCGAGTATTGCGCCGTCACTTAACGGGTTGTCGTTCAGCAGCTTGTTCCAATAAAGGCCCATATACTCTGAATGACTGCCGTTAAAGTATGTCAGTGATGTTGGGTCGTCTATTTTAACGCTATTATTTGCTGCGATTTTGTTGTTGATCATTCGGCCAACCTCAATTTCACGAGGGTAAAGCTCGGTTAACGGCACTGAACCCAGCGTGACCGATAGATAGGGTCGCAGATTGGTGGGCCAAGCCGGTATGCTGAACGATTCAACCACCTGGTGCCTGTTGTTCTTAACATCGGATGACGACCCCAGTTCAGCAGCACTGAGTATCCATTTAACCGAAACATCGGCGGTATCGCGCGAGGTGTTCGAGTTGATTTCCTTCGGCAATACCGCTGTGTTAGCGGATACAGTGATACGCTGCCCGTTGCTGCCCGATAACTGCCAGCTTAGTTTGCCGTGATCCATCACCAATTCCACAAGCGCCGGTTGAACACCAGAACCTATACGACCTAGCTCTGAAACCATCAGCAACGCGGTGGGTATGCGCCAACTTGTTTCCGCGTCACACCCGCCAGAAAGCGCCCGCAGGATATCTATGTAGTGGCTCTCTATTTGCGGCTCGTAACCGGCTGCCGTGAGCAAACCAAAAACCGTACCTCTGCCTGCTGATGTGTTGCTGAGAGTTGAGCCCGAGCCACCCAAAACCAGATTAGGGTATCGCTTTTTCATTTGTTCAATGCATCTGTGCATCAACACATCAGTGGTTTCGCTCACATCTTCAGGTTTGACAGACGAGGGCTGTGCCTGGTTTCTGGGGGCGATGTTGAGGTGCCCTGAAGCGGTGTTGTTTTCACCATCTGTCAGCAGAAGGTCGTTCTCACCGAGCTTTACTTTACGGCCGTTCTTGGTTCCGACCCATACCCAACCTCGTGATACTTTGGCATAATCGAACTTACTATTTGTGCCGACCTCAAACTTGGTGCCCATATCGGTAATCGACATGCGGTTCGTGCTCATCGCAATCGGACGCCCACTCACCACGGCTTCAACCCATCCCTGTGTCAGCTTAAATGCTCTTTCACCCGTTCGGATCAGGCGCGTGTTCGGACCGATTTGCAGAGTTACATCCCAACCCATGCGCAGTTTGCTTGATTTAGATCCGGTGGTTATCGTGGTGCCTACATCACTGATGGTTGGCATTAGCAGCCACATCACCCGAGGAATCACTAAAACACTGATCACAATGGCCGCGAGGGCGAATGCAGCGATGCCTCGTAGTTTGGCAGATCGGAGCCTTCTGGGCTGACCGGCGGAATGGGATTCGGCACTGGGAGCCGACGGAATCTGTTTGGTATCCATATCACCCTCAACAATCTGCTGTGTGTAAGCCCACGAAAATATGTTTTTGTCACAGTTCCATTGATCCAGCATGTTTCGGCATGAGGGGCACTGCGTCAGGTGAGTCTGCACCTGAGCTGTTTGACTGGGATCGAGTTCGCCATCTGCGTATGCCGATACGAGTGTTTGCCATCTCCGAGAGCAACTCATGTGTTACCTCACTTTCCCTGGGTTTATCGTTGACGCTGGTTGGGGTTGGTGATCTGATAAGTTTAGTCCGGCGTTTTCCAGTAATTTGCGCAGATGCTGCTTGGCGCGGAAGCATCGAACCCTGACCACTCCTTCGGCGACACCCAAGGCGCTGCCCAACTCCGCATAGCTGAGGCCTAGCAGGTATTTACCGGCCAGCAGCTCGCGGTCGACTTCGGGAAGTTGGCTCATCTGTTCGCAGAGAATTGCAGCGGTGGCATTCTGGGTAGATTGCGGTGACGCTAGCTGTTCGGGCAGCTCCGCATGAATAACGCGGCGGTTTCGGTATCGAATAGCTTTGCGCCGCAGTATCGCATAAAACCAACTTCCGCATTTCTGGGCATCACGTAAAGTGTCGATTTCGCGATATGCATCCAGCAGCGTGTCCTGTACCAGGTCAAGCGCTGCTTCGCGATCACCGCATAGGTGATAAGCAGCGCGTGTTAATGGCAGGCGCCACTTCTGCATCTGTTCGTCGAAATCGTGTTGATCCATGAAAATGCTCTTTGGCTGTCAAGATTGAAGTCCATAACCATAGTGGCATACGAATCACATTTCGTTACATCTTTACGAAATGCAGCGATGCGCCTCCAGATGTGAATATTGCGCGGGAATATGTTGATTTCTGCGAAGCGGTGTTACCGCATCGTCACTGTTCGGCGACGGAGCTTAGGGTTTCCACTTGGTGTCGCTGAGGAGGCCGATGCCTTTAATTCCAGAAGGCTGCTTGGTTACGGATTTCGCATGCCCGTCGGCATATCCTATGTTGGCGACATCTTGGTCCATCAAGCGATGAACAAACCCGACGGATTCGATTCCGCCGACAGCATTAGCTGTTGGGTGGGAGCAATCGAATACGACCACATAGTTTTCTGGTGCATCATAACCTTCGCGACGGTAACCCGCAATAGCCTTGTTCATGGCGTATTCGGGTGGGTACGGCGTACCATCATATTTATAGAATGCAGACTTAACTGTGGGTTTTATGGCGTCCTGCCAGTTAGCCGCGAGGGGATATCGATCATCGTTATCATCAGCATAGATTCGCAAACCCAAAGAAATTTCCTTTATGCCGTTCATGCAGATATTATAATCGGCCCGCTTGCTGATATTTACCGTAAGCGGCTTTATATACGCGGAATAGATAAGCATCAACGAAACAACACCCACGATGGAGCTGCTTATACCCACGCGAGCCATTGAGATATAGTGCTCAGATTGACTGCGCTTTGCGGCAATGAGTGCAATGATGCTGTATGGAATTGCGATGATGCTCCACAGACCCGTGATCACGGCGCAGAACCCGAACAGCATCGAGGTGAACACAATACGATATGTCGTGTCTGGGATTTGACCCTCTGGCTCAAGCAGCGACTTACTCATAGCATCATCTCTCCGTCGATTGAAAATGTATTATCGATTTTATTCATTATTACACATTCAGAGGCGAATATCAGGCTGCACGGCCATATTTCGCACCGAATTACGTGCATCACGTGGCCATCACGTTGCAAATATCTGCGAAATAACGATGTGGTGGTCAACAAAATGTGGTATGCTACACCCATAGTGAGCATTTCCAGGTTCCAGCGAGGATATGGGAGGACTGAAGTTATGTTAGCGGAATCGGGATATCGTATCTGTTTTTTAATTGTATGCGTGATGTCTACTTGGCAGATTTTTGGCTCGGGCATGGCCGCATTGATGTCAGGTGAACCTGACGCTATATATGCGTTCCTTATCATGTTGATTGTGAGCTGTTTGTTGTGGGTTGTGTATGTGGCGCTTGTTAGAAAGATCAAAGGTGCCTTCACTGGTTCTTACCTGTTTATTAACTTCATTTGGTGGTCGGTAATCGCATATTTCACCAATGCGTTTAGTTTTATCTATCGTAGTGGTATCGATGTGGTCGACCCACCAAGTTCCCCTATGGCGGCATTGATTGGGCTTGTGATGGGAGCAGGCATGTTATGCCTTGCTGCGATACCGATGATACTAGGCGGAATGGTGATCGTACGGGCGATGAACGAAAGACGATACCGGGCATTTGCCGACGGTTAGGGCACTCGATACCATGCTTTCACCCATCGAACATCTTTACGGTTTGGATTCAATCGCGCCTACGGCATTAGCTGATGGGTGGTAGCAACTAGATATAACCACATAGTTTTCTGGTGCATCATAACCAGCGAGGATATGGGAGGACTGAAGTTATGTTAGCGGAATCAGCTTATCGTATCTGTTATTTAATTGTGTGCGTGATGAATCCGATCTATATGTTGGAGTATGGTTCGGTCTTGGTCGGCCTAGCGTCAAGCGAAGCAGACTTCGTAGGTGCAGTAGTCATCATGTTCATAGTGATGTGTTTAGTATGGGTTGTGTATTTCGCACTCATCCATAAGATGAAAGGTGCATTTAGCTTATCTTATCTATACATTAACGCCAGCCTGTGGTCTGTGATCGTGTTTTGGGCGTATTGTCTAGATACCACATATCTTCATGGCAACGATGTCACCGTGCCACTAAACTCTGGGTGGGTGGGATTATTATGGCTGGTAATCGCTGTCGGCACTTTCTGCGTTGCCGCTATACCGATGGTTCTCGGCGGAATGCTGATTGTGCGGGCGATGAACGAGAGACGAAACCGGGCACTAGCAGACAGCTAAAGCCCCAGCAGTGCCTCCTTTACAGGTATTACTGCAAGAGGCAGAAACACTAGCATGCGTAAAATACGTGCCTACAACACTTTTGACGCGGTTCGACACGATGTGATGCGCCCATCTGAGACATAGATGTCGACAAATGCGTTTGGCAGTTCATAGATGCATTGTTGATTGCGGCAAAAAACAAGGTTGTATTTATATCTCGCCAGCAGCTGGGTATCTAGGTAGTTCTCACCGACCGTTTTATCCGTTTCATGGAAAACACAATCATCGAGATCCAATGTGTAGGAACCTGCATCGCGCAGCAAAAGCAAGGTCAGTATCGATGGTATAACATAATAGCTGCTGGGAAGTACCACTGTGAGAGTGAGTAATGCGGCGATATGCACAGTCCAGTATGGATATTTTAAGTTCACCTAGTCATATGAATTTGTTACGATTTGATGCAGCGAGATGATGTTGCTTATTACTTTGTTCGAGCACAGAAACAGTATTGGTGACATCAACAGAATGCCATTTCCGGTGTGAAGGTAGCTTACACAGCTATATTCGCGGGATGGCTTCGGATGCCTCACGATTATCACGCCTGACTTTTCTCTCTCTCTTGGGTTGTTATCGCCCAGATAACTTAACCATAAGCGCAAACTGCGAAGCATCCGTGTTCTTTAAGTAAGCAAAGGGCAATCCAAAATGAAAGCATCTCTTGCTGCACATAAGCGCTTTGCTGTAGATCGATCGGAAACCTAAAACCAATCCCGTCGCGATGGTTTCATGGATCTTGAGATTCATGGTATGATACCCCCGACAGATTGATTGCGATGATCTGGTTCGTCCATGCGCTGCCATGTGAATTCATCACTAGGCAGCTCATGGAGATTTAGGCCGTCGTTTGCTTAAATTGTTTTTAATGTTCTCTGTGGTTTTGTCAAGGCAATGTGACGGTTATCACAACGACGGTATATTACGGCTTCGACAGAATCTCGATAGGTTTTGCGTAATACATCCCGATTGCTGCGGGTCTTCGTTATCGCACTGTCAGCTCGGACACTAATGTCCGATCGCTGCCGGTTGGCGTGATGGTGGCGCGTACATACCTCACTGCTGCGCCGGCCAGCGCAGCCGCCCGATACTCCGAGTAGTCAAAGATACCGCGGCCATCGGTTACCGCCGCTTTAACGGTTGGAAGCGGTTGGCTCCAACTGTGTCCATCGGCGGATGTTGTAAACTCAACTTTTGCGGGCGCGGGTATGTTTCCGCTAGAGTATAAATCTGATAGTAAGGTGACGCTGTAATCTTGGGTTTTCTGAATGCTTCCAAGGTCTATGGTGACCTCGCGATTACCGCTGCCGGTGAACTCCACTAATCCGCTGTTCAGCGCCTCGCTGCTAACACCGTCTGTGAGCTTACGCCCGTCGTCAACAAAAGGCGTGCCTGCGGCTGCACTGGGTTTGGGCAGCAGGCGATAGCTATTGACTGGGATCATGGCCGATACCCCGCGAACGGTGACCTCGGATATCATCAGCCAGATGTCGGGCTCAACGCTTAGTGTGATGTAGCGTGTGGGAACGGCCTGTTTCGCTCGCAAGATCACCACTCCACTGGCATCGGACGCAGATCGGACGGTGGTTCTCTTCACCTCTTTGCTGGACAGCAGCATTAAGCTCTTCGGCCTAGCCCCAAGACCTGCTGTATCTGCACTTACTGGTTGATCAGCAGCGAGCGCCGCATCGACCTGCTTAGGCCAGTTCACGCCCGAACTACCCCCGCCCAGAACATGGATATTCAGCTCAGTCACCTTCTGAACGCTCCCCAGGTCCAGCATGATCTGCAGCTGTGTAGACATCCACCCCACGCTAAGTCCAGAATGGAAACCACTTGTATCAATGGCACCATCAATGAGCTTCTGCCCGCTGTCTGGGTAGCTGCGTGCCGGTATATCGGGGCTGATGGTATAGGGCTTGCCAACTGACAGTTTGTTTTGCAAAGATGGCGCTGTCGGGCTGATATAAACCCGTCGAACCGCGCTGGGATTAAAACTGCCTGATAAGGTATCAAAGCGGATGCGAAGCTTACTAGCCATATTCGATATCGGCACACTAATACATTCAACTTTGTCGATGCCATTATTCGTCCGTGCGGCCCAGCCCACAGGGGTGTATTTTCGCTTGTCATTAGGTGTCTCAACCGCAACAATTCCGCGCCAACCCATCAGCTTATTGCGGTCATACACGATGTTGAGTGATGCTGCTCCATACGATTTGGTGCTTGCTCCATTAGCGATATTTACATTACCAGTGGTAGTCCACTTAACTGCTACAGTGGTGTTGGGGTCGGGTATGGTTTTGCCGGTGACGTAATCGGCAAGCAGCTCGTAATAGGCACACATTTTGGCATCTTGACTGTAGTAGGTATTTTCTATATAGTGGGTATCTAGAAAATAGGCATTGACGGCGTTCTGATACCCCATCATCTTGGAGCTGCCATAAGCCAGATATTCACGAAATAGCCGACCGTCGATGGGATTCGGCGGATTACTGCGGTTTTCTATCTCTACGCCGTATCCTTGCTCCTTGCACTCCTTGGCGCAGGATTCCAGCCGCGAAGCCTTAGTCGACCCACCGTCAAGCCATGTTTGAAAGGCGTAGTTGGGCTGCATGATGACTGCATCAAACCCGAATCGGTAGGCGTTTTGCCAACCTGCGCTTTTATACCAAGGTATCCATAGAAATCGGAATTTCGCGTTGTGCACTATGCGCGCCGCGGCGAACACCGATTCGGGATTGCTGTCAATGCGTTCACGCATCCAGTAAAATCCCCACAGCTCAAGGTGACGGTAGTTTGCCTGACGGAACCTGCGGGTGGCTTCATCGACATACCACCTCATCACTTTTTCGCGATCCGAAACCAGGGCTAGATTCTCGCTGATGCCGTCATTGTCGACATCGCCGAACTCCTTGACGGCTGGATTGGGCCATGGGATGGTTAAGATCACTTTGCGCTTAGAAGGCGGACTGCCCACCGCATCTGATGCCTGCGAAATGGCCTGATCGAGTGCGGAAAGATCACGGCCAGCGGTAAACCAGGTGTCCAGCAGCCACGACCAATGCGATTTTGTGGTTAGGCCGGCTTCGGTATCGGTGCCATCGGGAAGAGAGTATGTCAGGAAGAGGAAGGCATCAAACATCCAATCCGAGCTAGGGCGACCATCCCGCATACGCACTGCATACGGCAGAAATGCCTTAGCATCGCGCTGCTGGGTGTAGTAGATCAGCGCACAGTGATGAAAGCCCGCCTTCTGGGGCGTGAGGTAATCTGCTCGAGCGGCAGCGCAATAACACAGCAGAAATACGACCACGCAGCTTATGCTTCGGTATATTCGGCCAAGTGTTATCTGCACCATCAATCGAATACCTTTATTAGTTTTAACGCCTTCTTCATGGCCCCTGCCAATGGCAAATGCTTCAACTGCTTGGCCGGTATCACCGGCAGCGATTGAAGCTGCTCGTGTGAACACTCACAGCGCACCACATGGCCGCTGATGCGGTAATGCAGCACGCTATGCCGGTATTGTGCTATTACTTCGTGAGCGCGTGCCTGAATACCTTCATTCGCCAGTGCCCTCACGGCAGCCTGAAGCACATCCTCATTGGGCTCCAGCCAAACGCTGGGAAACTGCCAGAACCCTGCTAATAGTGCTCCTTGCGGACGCTGAGTGACGAACAACCCAGCCTCTGACTGCAGCATCGCGAAGACCTCATGCACCTGCTCGCTTTGCTTCGGAGCCTTTAACACCGGAATCTCTTCTACAGTGCCATTCAAGTAACAGCCGCAGTGCTGCTTGAGCACGCACTCCGCGCAGTTCGGCTCGCGAGCGGTGCAGATCATGGCACCGAAGTCCATTAAAGCTTGATTGAATAATCCCGGCTGCGATTCTGGAATCAACTTCTGACACTGTTCTATCAACCTGCGGCGGGTGCTGGTTTGATGCAGTTCACCGCGTTCCTGAATCAGCCGGGCGAAGATTCGAAACCCATTTGCATCGAGTGCTGGCACAGCAATTCCGAAAGCGATACTTGCCAACGCGCCTGCGCTGTAGTCGCCAAACCCCGGCAAGGCGCGTATCGCATCGGTGTTACTGGGGATGATGCCGTTATAGCGCTCAACAATGAGCTGAGCCGCCTTGCGCAGATTGCGCACACGGCTGTAGTAACCCAAACCGGCCCATGCGTGCAGAGCCTGCTGCTCCGATGCCTCAGCTAATGCAGCTGGTGTTGGAAAGCTGCCAAGAAAGCGATGCAGGTAAGGCACCGCGGCGGTGACGGTGGTCTGCTGAAGCATGATGACACCCACAGCTACCATCCATGGGTTGAAATGGTCACTCCATGGCATGGGACGGGCATGACTGCCATACCAATCCAGCAGTAAGCCCGGCACTTCGGCATTTAGCTGAGCAGCTTCAGCGATCACAGACCATATGAGCCCATGACATTGCGCAGGTTGGTTCCGTTGTCGGAACGCACCTCGAAATCATTGAAGTATTTTCGCAGTTTATTTTTATCAATCACGGTCTGCAGCTGAAGATTAGCCTGTAGGATCAGGTGGTCAACATCGCGGGATGCGCCGCTCTGGATCTGCGTAAGCACCTGCAGTGCGTTGGCTGGATCAGACATCGCTTTTTCCAGCGAAAAATGTATCTGGATGAGGTAGGCGCTGCTTTGGCTGAGCATCGCGCGGTAGGCACCGTGCAATTCCGAGCAGCTTGGCGGAGCCTGGATCTGTTCGAATGCCCGCGTTAGGTTTGACCATTGGTTGGCGTATGTTTGGGCGTCTTGCCCAAGCGAATCGCTCTTTTTCTGCATCTCGTCTTCATCGATTTCGGCCTTCATGCTGATGGCCTTAACAAGCATACCCAATGCGCCGCTCAGGTCGCCCTGCATCTGCTGTCGGTAGTTTTCAATAACCTGCAGCTGCCGCAGATAGGCCACCACATCAGCCGGCACGGAGTCGTCCACTTTTGGTGAGGGGTTACCCGATGCCTGCAGCAAGTTGCCAGGTACCGGCGGAGCGGGAGGCGCTTGCAGCAGCTTACCGCTGGAGGCTTTTGGAGCTTCCGCAACGGTCACCGGGAATATATTGCGCCCTACAATGGCCGAAACCACCACAAGCAGCAGCACAATGACGATGCCCGCAGCGATACGCAGCCGCTTCTTGCGCTGCTCTAGCTGTACTGCCATATCAAGCGGGTTAAGGCAAGGAGTGCCGCAAATGGGACACTGCTTGTCATTGGGCTGCAGGGGCGCTGAACACTTCTGGCAGTTGGGCATGGTACACCTCCGGTTGGTAACACGGCTTCTCAGGGTACATAGTAGCGAGTAGACGATACCCCGTCAAGCAATGATCATCCGTATTATTAGACGATTACGGCACCCATATTACTACAGTCGCACAAAAACACAGGCCAGCACATATCATGCTGGCCTGTGTATCAATAAGCACGAAGGAGACGACTATTGGCCTCTGGCCCCGAAATGGGCATCTAATACCACATAATCAAACAGGTTCACCTGCCCGTCATAGTTGACATCAGCATCTTCATTTTCACCTATGCTGCCAAATGCTCTGTCGACTTCAACAAAGTCAAACAGGTTGATTTGCCCATCGCCATCGGCATCACCGCCAAGCAGGCTGACGTTGATGGGAGTGGTGCGGTAATCCACATTTTTGAGGAGAACCGACAGCATATGAGGAGCACAAACCCTGATGTCGTAGGTGCCTGCAGCGTAGGCTGGGACACTGAAACTACCGTCGGCCGCGCATCTAGGGAATATACGTTCGACGACTGTGTCTGTTCCGGGCTTCAGCAGATGAATCCACACGCGGTTTAGGCGACTGCCCATATTGTCAGGCATTTCGATCTTCCCGCTGATGGTGAACTGCCTTTGTATCGCCATACATGTCGACTGCCCCACATCGATATCAAGGAAATACCCCGATGTTGGAGCCATGCTGACTTGTCCATACCGGCGATCAAATACATATATGTCGTTGCCCTTTACCTTGATGCTTCCATCAAGCAGCACAGCGCCTCGCACGTTGTCAACCGATATTTTTTTGCACTTTGTGAGGTCAAAATAGTCCTGGTCGATATCACCAAGTCGATCTTGTCCTCCACAATAAAAGATGTCATTATAAGCCGTATAGCCTGATAATGCACCACCTGCAGTTATCTGCTTATTAAAACCTTGGCTCGATAAGCCACTACCTCTGCTATTACCCCAATACTGTATGAAACCATGCGCTTCCCTAAGAGCCATGCTGATTCTATCGCCAGCGGCGATTTGAGTGTATTTCCATGGGCCAGCAGGTACATCAGTCTGGCCGAACTCGTTGTTTCCCCAAGCCGCGACTGTTCCATCGGCTTTTAACCCTACACCGTGCATCCATCCGGCTGCCACAGACACAAACCCAGAGTTTGGCTGCGGTGGGGCCAATCTGTTATTGTAGTCGACACCGAACGACACAATAGAGCCGTCGCTCTTAACTGCTAATGTGTAGTCATAGGCTGCTGATATCGATTTGTATCCGATGTTTGGTTCTGGCACACTTCTTATATTTCGGTCGTTGACACCCCATCCTGAAATGGTACCGGCGTTATCGAGAGCGAGATAATGCGATGATCCTGCTGAGACGGCCGTATATTTCGGTATGTATAACTCTTCTAGTCGATCTTTTCCAAAAGTCTGAAGTGATCCATCGGCATGAACCGCATATCCATTGTCATCACCAGAGGCTATCATCACAATATCCTTGACCGAAGTTGGGATACTGCTCAAGTTGTTGGCAGCATATCCCCATGATCGTACCGATCCATCACTCAGTATCGCTGAGCTAACGCTAAAACCGGCAAATACGGACTTGCAGTTGTTCACACGAGCCGGGATGTTATTTTGCCCCCAGCAGTTGGCACCCCACGCCTCTATGCTGCCATCTTCACGTAAGGCCATCAGGTGTTGTATACCCGCAGATACCTGTACATATCCGCTATTTGGCAGTGGCACATTATGTTGCCCAAATGAGTTGTCACCCCACACCACAAGGCTTCCATCGCGCCGGAGAGCGACACTATATTCGTCTCCGCAGTCGATGGCTATGAAATCGTGATTGTCTGCTGGAACATCACACTGTCCTTTATCGTTCTTTCCCCAACAGACGACACTGCCGTCTTGACGTAACGCCATGGCGTGGTATGCGCCGCCTGCAATGGCGACATAGTCGCTGTTTGGCAGCGGAACCGGCGGCATTTCCTCATTAAAAAACCAGTTGCCCCACGTTACGATACTGCCATCAGCCTTAAGTGCCAAACACCCCCAACTTGTGGTCGCAATTGCTTTAAACCCTATATTGGGTGATGGCACTATCCCATTTCCGCAATCGAATGTCCCCCAAGCCGAAACAGATCCATCGTCGTGAAGCACCATCACATGGTCGGCTTCAGCGGAGATCGCTTTAACCCCAGCGGGCATAGATGAGGGGAAGGAACAAGATCCCCAGATCCGTACGATACCGGGTTCAACATCCGCTTGTGCAGCGGTGATCATCATTGGAGTCAACACTAAAACGCTGACTAGCATTATCAATCTTGCGGAGACAGTAGTAAACAAATTGCGTATAACCATCGAATCCCTCCTTGAACTACGATGTCATCATGTGAACTCACTGTTATCCCTCGATGGTGCACCTTTGCCACATTCCGAGAGCAACTATGCTGGTATTATACAACAAACTATAACGTATGCTTGATGCATATTATGTCAATATGACGTTAATTCTTGTCAATCAACACGTTATTGAAATTCCTTATCATAATATCGCATTGAACGGCGGAGGGCTTCGGAAGCAGGTTGGTTACCACACTTGCAGTGTGCTAGTGGAATTGAATACTACCTGAGTTTGACCAGCGCTTCTACATCCTTCAGAAGCTGCTGCAGTGCGGTTTGCTGCTGCCGAAGGTGTTCTCGTGTGGCGGGTGCGGCTGGGAACAGCAGCTCATGGATGTGCTCTACAAAGCCTGCGGGAACCCGCTCAAGGCGGTTTAACGCTTTGGCCAGTTTTTTGTCGCCAGGGAAATAGCATTTATTAACGGCGAAAAGAACCTGGATGAGGTTATGCACCACCTGCTGTACGATACCCGTGGTGTAGATGATATCTTGGCGTTCAACAGCACTGGAGTAGTGGAAGTTGCTGGGCCAGAACCGCGCGCCTGAGAGGTGTTTTTCGATGATTGCCGCCTGCATTTTGGGCGGGTATTCGTCAATGGCCTGCTGCCAAGTGTGCAGAATACCGAACGGATCATCAACAGGGATCATATGCTGCAGGTCGGATAGGCAGCAGTGGTTGTAGAACCCTGTAGTGGTCCAACGCACCAAATCCTGCTTAATGATGCCTTCGCGGCACTCGGCAATGGTGGTGTCGATCATCTCCCGGCAGCGCAGCCAGCATTCCACTTTGGTACCCTTATAGTAGAAATCCGACCCGCCTTGTTCGAACGGCGTCTCTATGCCCCAAGTGACTATGTCAGTTATGTCGGCAGAGAAATCGCGGGTGAGCTGGGTGCGTTGATCATTGGTGAGTATACTGCCGGCGAAGAAGTAGATGTCGAGGTCGCTTTCGGCGTCAGCCACGCCTTTAGCATGTGCTCCGCCGATGGCTATGCCGTATTCAGATGCGGTGAATTGCCGCAGCAGCGGGATAAGCTGCTGCACCATTTGCATTGTCTGCTCACATAACATATGGTTACACTCCATCTACTTGGATAACATACCGTATTGGTGTGCGACCTCGATCATCACCTCGCCGCCAGCCGCAGCGAAACCCGCAGGGTCTGGTGATGGTCCCTGCATGCCCCATGCGTAGGCAGGTTTCAACATCGCCAGATGGGTTTCTGGAGTGAGCGGCACGAACCGACTGAGCGCATTGCCCTCTGGTTCAGTTTGAACGTCCAAAACCATCGTGGGCTTATCAGCGCCAAAGGTGACTTCGTCGAAATCGACCCACTTAATCTGTTTGTTTCGTGCGGTTCGGAAGGTAGCCCTGCGTTCTTTGGCGTCATATACTAGCTGCCATTCGCCTGGGTTTAGCACCTCAAGCATCATCCACGCATACGCCGGGGCACACTTTGCCTTGGGGTTATAAGCCTGCAGCAGATGCACGCCGTTGGCGTAGCGCCGGCCAAAGTCCGACACGCCAAACGGCCGGAAGCTGCTCATCTCCTGTTTACCGCCGAATGCTTTATATGCATTAAGCTCATTGGGGTCGGTTTCGGGAAAGCCGTTGCACACCAGCGGGTATTTCATACTCTTGCCGCGAAAGACTCGGAAGTTACCTTGGGTATCACACATCACCACCCCTGACCGCCCCTTGGCGTCAGAGATGAAAAACTCATGACCATTAACTTGCACACCTAAGTTGTGTTTGCTGATGTCATCGAGTGCTTCATCAACGGTGGCGAACTGGTCTAGGATGTATTGCTCCCAAGCCAGCCAAACTATAGGCTTCTGCCCCGGCAGTAACTTGCCGGGTTTCTGCTGCCCCCATGCAAGCTCTGCAACCATCAAGCCCTTTTCATTTACCCCGAACACAGGCAGGTCTTTACTAAAACAGTTGAAGGTGATGGAGCCGTATCGCGAGGTCCACTTCACGTCGGAATCAGGCAGCAGCTTTTTGGTTACCCACAGCTCAGATTCGGTGACACCCCGCTTTTGACGTCCTGGCTGGTTTAACAGAATATACCCGGATGCTTCGCCTGGCCAGTTCTCGTTGAAGGCCATCACGCATTCGTTTCCCTTACTCAGCACGAACGCGGAGCAAGCCAGCGATGGACGGCATGTGAGACAAGCTAGGGCTGTTGTGATGGCCGTGAGGACTATTATCGATATCTGCCGAGTAAAGATCATGTTAAGGCTCCTATTTTCTAGATTTCGAGTCACCGTAATGCTTGTATGCTTCCGAAACTATTCGCAGTTGGCCGGATACCCAAGAACAGCAAAGCCGAGTTAGCTTGCAGTGATCGCGGCTAGTAACTTCATTGTTTATTATGTTGTCTACCATAATAAGGTGGTTTTGGGCATCCTACTGTTTACTTGTTCGTTAACCATAAGGTGGAATCATGCAGGATTTCATGTCATAATAGCGATTTCATTGGCAGAGCAAGTATATGGCGTATATAATGCCGATAGTAATCATCGAAACCTAAATGTTATTTGTTAATTCAAGGAGAGTGACCTAATGAAGAATTGCTTAGCATCCATGCTGGCTGTTATAGCAATTACAGCTTTTTCCGGTAGTATTTTTGCTGGTGATTATCAGATCGTAACTGTACCGGGTACAAGTAAATACATCAGAAACGATGTCCCTGTAAAAAGCACTCCTGTAGACCTGCAGGCAGCTCAAAATGAATATGAAGCCTTTCAGGTTATCATCAAAGCAGACAAACCTGTAACCTCAGCGGCAGTTACTGCGGGTGATCTCAGCTCCGGCAGCTCTGTAATACCAGCCAAGAATCTGGAGCTTCGTTTAGCTCGATATATCAAACTCACTGAAAATATGGATTGGTATATAAAGGGGTATTATCCTGATGCCTTGGTTGCTATGCCGTCTTCATTCGCCATTGAACAGGGCAGCACACAGATGGTGTGGGTCAATGTATACGTTCCGCTAAATACCGCACCAGGCATTTATAAAGGCAACTTATCGGTCAGTATTGATGGTAGTAAAGAAGTTATTCCGATCAAACTGAAAGTGTGCGATTTCGCGTTGCCAGTTGGCAACAATTCTGGATCAGCATTTTCCATATGGGAAGGGATGCTGTCTGACTACTACGAAAAGGTAGATTCGGCCACTTTTGCCAAAATGAAAGACCGTTATTATTGGTTTATGACCGGTTACCGCATGCCTCCAGACGACCTGCCTGTACCAGTAAACTCACCGGAAGCAGCCAAATACCTTAATGATCCCAGGGTGTCGTCATTCCGAATACCATATAACCCGGGCTCACCGGATGAATTTAAAAAATGTGTCGCTTATCTTCGTGATAAAGGCTGGTTGTCTAAAGGATACATCTACACGGTAGATGAACCGCCTTCGTCCGATTTTCCGAATTTAGCGTCTTACGGCAAGACCATCGACTCCATGGCGCCAGATGCTAAATGGCTGCTGACGACCGGCCCAGATGAGGTTCTCGATGGTGCAGTAGATATATGGTGTCTTAACATTCGTGAGTTTAATAAACGGACTGCCGCAGAAAGACAAGCCAAAGGCGATCATGTGTGGTGGTATACAGCCTGGATGCCGCAAGCTCCTTATCCTACCTACCTTGTCAATGACACCGCCGTCTCTCCGCGCATCATGTCATGGTTCCAGTCCATGTATAACGTAGAAGGTGTTCTATACTGGGCGATTAATATATGGCAAAAATACGATTATTCGTTGGGTAAATACATCAAACGTGATGTATGGACAGAACCCCAAGCATTTCCTAAGGCGAATGGTGACGGATACCTTATATATCCCGGAAATACACCGACTGATGACCCAATACCATCACTGCGGCTAGAGATGATCCGCCAGGGCAATGAAGATTTTGAAACGCTCAATATTCTGCAAACAAGATACAGCACTCTTGCTGAGCAGCTTGGTGTACCCAAAGGTGAGTATGACCCCCACAATCGTGTGGCGGATATCGTAGGCAACTTCGGTGAAGCACTCAATAAGTGGGATGCGGATGCTGAGCTTCTTGAATCTGTCCGTAGAGGCGTATTCCAAGATATAGATTCTGTTTTGACT
>CAZFLA010000035.1:25746-26105 GCA_964519405.1 uncultured bacterium | reverse complement strand
CACCACCCTTTCAGCAACAGCTGAAAGGGTGGTGCTGTTTTTAGGGGGGTGTGGGGGGGCTGGTGTGGTTGGTGGATGAGCGGGCGGATTGGACCGATCCGTCCGATTGGGCTTATGACTAATGATATACGGCGAAGAGGGATACCGAGCGGTTAGTATTCATAGCAAGAGGAACGATCACATTTTGCTTATGAGGGGCTTTGTGTCTGTAAGTGGAGCGATAAGCGGGGTTCTGTATCCTGTTGCCAGGATGACGGCTATCTATCTAGGCTAAGCATTGCTGCATAGCTCAAGCGACCACACCCGGAGGCTTAACGAGCAGCCTCAGCGCCTCCCTATTGGGTCTTGCTCCCGATGGG
>CAZFLA010000035.1:6294-25736 GCA_964519405.1 uncultured bacterium | reverse complement strand
CTGCCTCTGCGGTGAGCTCTTACCTCACCGTTTCACCCTTACCGGCTTGCACCGGCGGTTTGTTTTCTGTTGCACTTTCCGTAGGGTTCCCCCTCCCGGACGTTATCCGGCATCGTGCTCTATGGAGCCCCGACTTTCCTCCCGTTCCGAAGAACCGGCAGCCGTCTGCAACACTTACAGACACATCTTATATTCTACATTAACCTTTGATGCTCATTGCTATCAGCACCACACTGAGCACTAACAATACCGCCGTCATCAAATAGGCGATGGCATTAAAGAACTTACTGTTGGTGTAGTTGCCCATGAGCTCACGATTGTTGGCTAAACGTAGAATCATCAAGAGAATAACAGGCAGCAGCATGCCGCCTACGATATTAGGCAATACGATTAGGTAAAGCAGATTAATCTTCGGTATGATACTGATAATCGCTGCGATCAGTATTTGCCAGCCAAACACCGACAAGAATAGGGGGCTCTCTTTAACTCGACGACCTAGTCCACTTTCCCATCCAAGTGATTCGGTAATAGCATAGGCTGTGCTTAAAGGCACGGTTAATGCGCCATACCAACCTGCGTTGAAAAGACCTAAGGCAAACACGATCATGGCCAACGCACCAGCTGCAGGACGTAAACCTACAGCCGCCTGCGCAGCATCATTGATGTGGATACCCTTAGCATATAGTGTGGCTGCGCACGCAACAACCACGAAGAATGCAATGAAAACTGTGTAGAAACTGCCAACACCCACGTCAATACGCACATCTTGAAGGTCTGACTTTTTAGCACCGCGATCGCGCATCGCACTTTGAATATAGAACAGACCCCAAGGAGTGATGGTGGTACCTATTATCTGAATAATCTGCCACACATAGTCTTGTGTTACACCATCACGGGGAGCATTTGGCAGGAAGTTCGATAATACCTTGCCCCACTCCGGTTTTGCGAGAACAGCGGACACAATGTAGAGCAGATAAACACTGGCTCCTGCTATCAGCACACGTTCCACTTTTCGGTAATCACCTTTGGCCACTAGCCACCAGCATCCAAATGCGACAAGAGGAACAATGATGAAGTGTGATAAAGGACCAAATAGCAAATGCGAGGCACTTACTATACCAGCAAACTCAGAGATGCATGTGGACACATTAGCGATAAGCAATGTGCTCATGGCAAGAAGGGTTGTTTTTACTCCGAAGTTTTCGCGGATGAGGTCAGCAAGACCTTTGCCTGTCACTGCTGCCATACGGGCACACATCTCTTGACAGATGACGAGTGCCAGCATTATGGGCAGAAGCATCCATAACATACTGTAACCATAGTGGGCACCTGCCATGGAATAACCGGCAATGCCACTAGGGTCGTTATCAGCTGTTCCGGCGATTAACCCCGGGCCAAGTACTGCGAACCATACTAGGAGGCTCTTCCGACGCTTCGATCGCATCTGTGCCTCCTATTAGCGGTTTTTGAGTTAAAACCTGCCGCTGACAGAGTAATCGTCTATTGTGGAGACCATTTAGGATCATAGTTATCGCCCCTGCCTTCCGTTAGGTTTTTTTGATGGGTGCCGTCTGAATTACAGCACCAGATATCTCGACCGCCATTACGGTATACCACATAGGCAAGTTGATTTCCATCGGGGGATAACGCCGGGCTACCCACGTTTCCTTTTACCGCCATCACTAGTTCCGAGGAGTCCATCTTGAACACATTGTATATGCCGATACCTACTCGCAGCATGTCACCAGATGCGGTTTCCTGCCATATTTCCACAGCAATGGTGCTTCCGTCTTTACTCCACGCAAGCTTGCCAGGCAACATACTCAGCTTCCCTTTCCACAAGAGATGATTTTCACCAGTGGCAAGCTCACGTATGAGAATGCCCGATTGTTTGTGGTCATTGCTGATGACACTGAAAGCCAAGCGGGAACCATCAAATGAAGGAGCGATATCTATTGTTTCGCCAGCCATGATGGGTTCTGGTGTTTTTGCTTCTTGCGTAGCTGCTTTGGTAGCTTCATCACCCGATTGTTCGGTTCCGCCTGTTTTCGCGGTCTTGTGCGAATCAGAAGTGTAAGTCACAAGCATCTGCGAGTTATCAAGTTCCTGAACAGCATAAAGCATACTGGTAGCATTGCTGTAATAGGGTTTGCCGAATTGAACTTTACCACCAGGCATCACACTGGCCCAGATCTGCTTTTTGTCGATAGGCGGAAGTACCTGTTCCGACTGCCCGTTAGTGAGGTCCACTGAGATGATCATACCTTGGTTTGTGAACAGAACCATATCACCGGATGTGTCGAATACCGGACCAGATTTGGCGCCCTGCGAGTAGGTCATTGGCTTTCTTGGAGAGCCTGTAGGGTCAGCTACGTAGAGCTGAGGGTATATCTGCTGAGTACTGCCGCCCTGTTGAGGGGTTTCGCACATATAGACAAGACGCTTGCCCGAAGGAGACCATGTCGGATCGAACTGGCGATACTGATCTTTGATGATGGCCCGCATATTGGAGCCGTCGGCATTCATCATGTATATATCGTCGTCAGAACCAGTCTCACTATGAACATATACGATCCAGTTCTTCGTGTTGATGTCGCGTTCTTTGAGGGCAACAGGGTTCAAGACACGGTTTACTACAGTCCATACGCCAATACATACAACAACTATAAGGAACCCGTAAAGCATGCGTTTGCGTATCGACTGTTTCCAGACCATCATGAACCCCCGAATATTTTCTATACCATTGTATTTTACTGTAACCTGCGTTAATTGGTGCCATCAAACGGCCAATTCGAGGAGAGGCAAGGTTTGCCCACCTGTATAGCCGTTTTGAACAACGCACACGCGCGGGCTGTGATGCTGTCAGCATCTATCGGAGTGAGTTTATGCACGCAGATATACATCAGAAGACTGATATCCGTGTTCTCGGGTTGAAGCCGATAATCAAGGTTCGTTAATACCATCGCACCGTTGCGTAAATACCAGCGAATTCTGCGTTCAGCCATACTCCGATCGGACAGCGGATCATCTGGATGCTCAACCTCAAATAACACGATGTGACAGCCTTGGCTCTGTGAGTAGCTGCAAACATCCGCATATAACTGACGTCCAAATCCTTGACCTCGTAGTTGAGGGTTAATTGCCAGATATATTAGGTATGCAGTGTTAATCTCCTCACAGATACATACATACGCTAACCCCAACAAATTCGTGCCATCACATAACGCGAATGCCGCGGTGGGGTGGTTACCCATTAGTGTGTCCTGTTCTATGGTCGCGATAGGCATCCGTTCATAGTCGGGAAAACTTTCCGCATACAGATCAAGCCATTGCGTCCATAACACATGGTTGGAATTGATTATTTGTGTTAAGGCCATGCAGAGAACCTATATGCTGCGAACAAGCACCCTACATGGGGCACCTTCAGCATGCAGAAGTTTCATCGGAGCACAGATCAGCTCTACAGAGCCTAACGGAGCCTTTGCCATATCTACACCTTCGAGCACAGCGATGCCTGCACCGAGTATCGTCTTGTGCACAGGGAATGAAAGATCAGTGCTGTGTTCTATCGTTAGAAAGTCTAGACCAATGAGTTTCAACTGCCTATCTGCCATCCAATTTGCGGCGCTGACATCGAAGCCGCAGTAATCGGCTTGAAACGGCGGTTTGAGGCATCCTTTAGCGGTATTCGCAGTTCCGCACAGCAGACGGGTGACATTGGCCGGAATAGCTGCGTTATCGAGCATCTCTGCGGTGATATCACCATCGGTATTGAACTCAACCACGTATGCATCGCCGCAGAGCTGGTTGATGTCGTAATCCGATATCACAGCGCTATCAGCGATCATATGACGAGGGGCGTCAAGGTGCGTTCCTGTATGAACGCCTAGCTCCATTCGGCTTAAATTACAGACATCGCCCTGTTTTATGTATAAACACTGCTCCCAATGGTAAGTGGGATCACCAGGAAATATCAACATATCATCGTGAACATCAATTGTTAGGTCAATCCATGGTTGGCTCATTCGGTTACTCCTAAGGCGTTTGCATTGTATGAATTCAGGATAAAATGTAATTACATCATAACCCGAAACGGGTTGGTTCGTGAATTTCCCAGGTGGTAAGGCATGTATATCAGTTCTAGCGGTGTATCTCATGGAGCAGGCTCGCTCATATTGCGGGCGGACTGTATGTATACCCCGCACTGTGGACTGCGCATGAACCATGAGATCGTCATTGAACACGGCATGATTTCGGCTATTCGACCTCAGCAACCCGCGATGGGTGATCGGGTGGTGGAGCTGGGGAATGCGATTATCCTACCGGGATTAGTTAACGCCCATACGCACCTCGAGTATTCGGCCTTAGCTGATATCATTGATGCCTCACAGTTTTTTCCTTGGATACGGAGCCTGTTAAAACTTCGCGGTCATATGTCGCCGGAGGATTACTACATCAGCAGTTTGTATGGCGCTCTTCAGAGCCTGCGCAGCGGCACTGTAGCCCTCGGTGATGTCACCTTCTCCGATGCCTCGCCTCGCGCTATTGCGGATGTCGGATTGGATGCCACGGTATACCTTGAGTTCACGGCCATGCCCGATATGGTTGTACCGCCGTTTGAAGAGGAACTAGACAGCCGGATAAAGTCGCTTGAGCTTGATACCAGAGGGAGCCATATCCAGTTAGGTGTCAGCGCACATAGCTTGTATACAGTGCCCTTAACCGCCTTGATGCCAATGATGCGAGTGTCGTCCAAACGGCAGCTGCCGTTTTGCATACATATGTGCGAAAGTGCTGAGGAGATGTCACTTCTGGTCGCGCATTCGGGTCCATATGCCACTTTATATGACAAGCGTGGGATAACATGGTCGGTATACCAACCCACACCGGTTCAAGCGCTAAGCCGACGCGGCTTCTTTAACCATGAGCCCACACTCATCCATGGAGTGTATATGGATGAGGCGGATTTAGGAATACTTCAACGGCACAACATTCCTATCGTTCACTGTCCGCGTAGCAACGCCGCACTCAACTGTGGGCATGCCGATACAGATTTATGGAATAGGTGCCAAGTAGATTGGGCGATTGGCACGGACAGTGCTGCTAGCGCGGGTGATTTGGATATGTGGGCGGAATTACGTTCAGCGTCACTTGTGAACAGTCTGCTGACACCTGACGACTTGTTTGAGGCAGCGACCACCTCCGGATATGCGGCGATCAAAGCACCGCAAGCCGCTGGCGATTTTCAAAGCGGGCATATTGCCAACTTCTGCGCTGTTGATCTAGACCGCATCACACCGATCAGTGATGACCCGATGTATGATGTGCTGGCTCAGGGTTGTGCGATATTGAATCGCATGACCATGGTCCGTGGTGATATCTTGTATCTGAACTCGGAGTTTATGTGTCCTATCGTTGATATCAGCCATACGATGCAGTTGTGGTCGGAGCTGCGAAAAAGACTTCAGCATGTGATGGCAGAAATGGAAATACGGTGAGTCGAAGTATTGAAAATGCTCAGCAGGATATGCTTGAGCTGTCGCGTGTGTTTCGAGAGAATGATGTCGCTTGGGGATCCACTGGGAACATCAGCGCTAAGGTAGATAACGAGCGGTTTTTAATATCAGCCAGTGGAAGTTGGGTTTCGGAAATATCGGCAGCGGAGATGACATGCTGCCAGATGAACGGGCAGGGGTATGATGGACTGAAGCCGAGTGTGGAGTGGTTGATGCATCAAGGCGTGTATCTGGCACGCCCCGAAGTCAACTATGTTGCCCATTTAAGCCCATACTACAGCACTTTGATTGCCTGTACGGACTTAATGCCTGACCAAGTATGCACGGTAGAGAACATGGTGTATCTTGGTAGGGTTGGGCGCGTACCTTTCATGTATCCTGGTTCTGAGAAACTGGCACATGCCGTTACCGAGGCCTCGCATCAGTATGATTCGGTCATCCTATCAAACCATGGCATACTTTGTATGCATGCCACGCTGAAGGGGCTTATGATGCGGGTGATGAGTTTTGAGATGAGCTGTCGTTTGGTGTATTCCGCAGCCTGCTCCGGCATGAAGCTCAACGAAGTCTCTGAAGATAAGATTCAAGAACTCCGACGCATCGCAAAAGTGTGATGGCTTTGCTGTGTTCAATCGGGCATATGAAACATGTGCCCGAAACATGGCTGAGTAGGTTAGCCGTATCACAAGGACTATTTAGAGTCAATGGCAAAATGGCTATGATGCCGCGGGTTTAGTCACCCACACGACTACGCTCCGGGAGCTGACGCTCCGGGAACTGCGTCCAGTGTGGGTTCCTGCACCGCGCGGCTTACCAAAAGCGGCCGGCGTCGCTTCACTCCGGCCGGCGCGTGAATACCGCTTCACCATCGGTAAGGAAGGTATTCATGTATCTGATGATTGGCGTATTGTGCATGTATGCTCACGCTGTAATTTATCTCGCATACTAGCAACCATCAAAACCTCGTATTTCGGGCAGCACGGCTTCAGTGCGCATATACTACCGTTATACTTGCCAAAATGCAGCTTGTCTTGTACCCACCAATGTTGCCATGTTGCTTGTACAGAGCCATTCACTGACATTTACCCCAAATCCGCTGCACTGCAACCAGCTTGTGAATGCCATCATGCAAAGATTATGCAGCTAATACTACAGACGATGCCTAGATAGCTCCAACTACATTAAGCCGACGGCTGTTAGCTCCTCACGGAACCGATCAAATCCCTTTACGTAGACACCAGAGAATGTATGGCTGACATTGTGCCGGAGGTAGTAGTCAACCTGCGGAGCTAGCTCGATTCTTGAACTTTTTTCCTCTTCTATGATCTGAGCCAGGTTTGCTACACCCCAGTCACGGGCGTGTTGAATAGTGCTGATGAGCTGTTGTGTGATACATTCTTTCTGCCCCGTCCATAGTGCCCAAACAAAGGGCAGACCAGTCCACTCCGTCCAGCACTCACCCAGATCAACTTCCTGCGTGCCTTGCGCATCGGCTGCCATGCATGGGTCGCCGATGATAACTGCTGCATCACAATCGGCTATCATGCTCGGTAAGTGGGGTGGAGCGTTAACAAATTCAGGTGAGATTCCATATCTGCGGGTTAGCAATATGCGAACCAGCGCGACGCTTGTTAACGAACTTGTATCAAGTGCCACCCGCTTAATGTTGGGCACAGAGGTCGCACAGAACATCTTTACACTAGCGACAGCCCCATAACTAGCCACAGCAACATCGGGCACAATACCTAGCTGCGGATTACGTGCGTAGACCACACTTGAGAGCATCGCGCATGCATATTGTTTTGCGATCATCTTGGGCGCCAGACTCGAGGGCACTTCATAACATAAGTCGTAGCATAGTTGGTCTGATCCGCGGGCGATCTCCAGCCAACGAGTGAGTGGGCGGGCATTTAGGTAGGGCACACATCCAATTACCTGAGGCATACATCAAGTCCCGTGAACACAAGTGAGGCTACACTGACCCAGCCGTTTATCGTAAAGAAGGCTGCGTTGATGCGGCTTAGGTCATTTGACTTCAACTGTCTATGGATGACGATCATAAGCAGCGTGATGACCGATACACCAGTCCAGTAAATCCAAGACATACCGCCGAGTATGCCAACCCATATCATAAGCAGAAGCATCATGATGTGCATCAACTTGCTGATGAGCAGCGAATTGGCGATGCCGAACCGAGCGGGTATCGAGAAGAGATGATGGTCTCGGTCGAATGAGATATCTTGAAGGCTATAGAATATATCAAATCCCGCCGTCCACAGCATGACAGCTGCGGAGAGAACGACAGGAAGCAGATCGAATTGGCCGCGAACGGCGATCCAAGCGCCCATAGGGGCGATGGCGAGGCCTAATCCAAGCCACACATGGCAGAGCGATGTAAACCGCTTTGAGAATGAATATCCAAACACCCATAGAAGAGCAATTGGCGACAACCAAAAAGCAAGCCGATTTAACATGAATGCCGCATAAACGAATATGACGGACATCACTATAGTGAAGAACCATGCTTGCACAATGCTGATTCGTGCTGCAGGGATGGCTCTGTTGGCCGTTCGAGGGTTGCGTGCATCGATGCCAGCATCTATGATCCGGTTCATCGTCATAGCGGCTGATCGAGCGCCAACCATGGCTACGATGATCCATAAAAGCACATCCCATGGCGGCATTCCTTCTGCAGCAATAACGGCAGACATCAGTGCAAAAGGCATAGCAAATAAAGTATGCTCGAACTTGATCATTTCGAGAATTTCGCGAAGAGCACGCACGAAGATACAACCTCCAGGGGCAGGGAAAGGGGGGTGGGGCAGCTTAAAAGTTGCCGAAACTCCCTATTTATGTTAACATAACTCCTGCGTGCGCCCGTAGCTCAACGGATAGAGCATCAGTCTTCGGAACTGAGGGTTGGGGGTTCGAGTCCCTCCGGGCGCGCCAGATATACCCCTCTGACACGCCCTTCGGTCTTCCTTCTTTACTCAACTAAGCATGGACACTCTCTTTTGATACTGCTGGCGTCCCTACCTTACTCACTTTGCGGCATGGGCAATATCTGCTCAGGGCTGCATCAAGCGAATACTTACCTGCACCTATGAACATCATGCTGAAGAACAAGATGCCTGCTTCTACGGCATGTGAGAATGTATTGAAGTCATCGCCATGCCTGAGATGCATTGAGAAAGCGACGGTCATGGTGAAGAACATGAAAAACGCTGCGATGCGTGTGAACAGCCCTAGCGCGAGCAGGATGCCTCCGCCAAACTCCGACATAGCTGCTAGGAACCCCATGATGGTATGAAACAGCGCGGGGCCTGCTACAGGCAGAGCACCACCGACTTGGTTCCAGGCTGCGGGACCGCCAAGTACCTTTGGCAATCCATGCCCCACAAACATAAGGCCGATTCCTACTCTTAGGATCAATAACCCAGTATCTCGTAGTTTATCGTTCATTGTGCATTCATTCATCATCATTACCTCGTTCATGGGATAACTGTGGTGTCGTTATCCGAAGGTTTTCTTATTTGCTGTATTAAGTATGGCAGAATGGTATGATTGTTGTATTCATTGGTATAGGAAATTTGAACAGAACACTACAATAATTACATGAAGCTGCAAATAATAGGTGATTCAAGCCGTTATATAACTGTGGAGCACAACGTAATTCGTAACCAAATATGATCCATTGTGTCGAATACATAGAAACATCATATTACGGGGGATACGTGAATTGGGTGTTAAAGAAATCGCTGTGTGTGTAGGCATTCTGGCATGCTCTGTTGGTCAAGCGGATGTGCTTGATGTAGGGCACCAAAAACAGCTATTCATAGATTCGAAGTTTGTAGGAGCAAGCAGTGGTATCACACTGAGACAGAACTCTGCGCAGAAGCTTGGTCCGATTGTTGACATGAACGGCAAGCCCTCCGATGAAAAGACCGGGGGCTACTTCAAGGTAATTTCGGACAGCGGTAAGTTTAAGATGTATTACAGCTCGTTTGAAAATGACCACAACATCTGCTATGCCGAATCCAACGATGGGCTGCACTGGGAAAAACCAGATTTAGGATTCGGCAAACAACCTGCCAATATGATGCCTGGAATGTCGCTGGATGCGACCATCATGGTTGATCCGCATGATGCTGCGGAACGCAGATACAAAATGTTTCGCGCCGACTGGGATAATTCGGGGGCAGATGGGCATGGAATCTACGGATACACCTCTGCAGACGGCATCCACTTTTCGCCGGTCGGTCGATTATTGCCTCTGCGCCCGGAGGGCAACATTATCGCTGAGTGGGATCAACGCATTGGCAAGTATGTGGTATGGATGCGTGTGTTGAACAGAAACGGCGAAAATCAACGCCAATTCGCTCGTATGGAAATGGATAACATCCTAAAGCCCTGGCCATATAATGGCAAAGCTCCTGATGACTTTTGGGCAGAGCCATCCCACTGGCCTGTGGTGTTAAAGACCGATGATCGCGATGATCCGCATTCCGATATGTATTGCAGCGGAATTAGCATCTACCCATACGCTCAGGATGTTTACCTGGCTTTTCCTGCCATGTTTCGCCATTATTCGCCCAATCAACAACCGTGGTTTCGATTTGAGCAGGGTAATGATTATGGCTTGATTGACGTTCAGATGGCGGTCAGCCGAGACGGTATTAATTGGAAGAGGGACGATCGGTCACCTTACTTTACCATGGGGTTACCTGACGAACCAGACCGCTGGCTGACTATGATGGGGCCGGGTATCATCCGTGTCGGCAATTGGTTGTATCAATACTACTGGTCGACGGGTCGGCTTCACGACAGCGGCATCATGCGTCCCGAGTATGATCACCTGGTGACTGTGCCGGCCCGTATCTACGCATTGAAGCAACGGCTTGATGGATTTATCTCTGCTGATTTTGATTACGGCGGAGGAACTCTGCTTACACCCATACTGAAGTTTAGTGGGGATCAGCTGCAATTAAACGTAGACACCGGTGCCATGGGGCACATGAAGGTGGAATTACGCGATCAGGCAAACAAGCCGCTTGCTGGCTATTCTTTGGCTGACTGTGAGGAGATTGGCGGGAACTTCATAGATACAACAGTGCGGTGGAAAGGCAAAAGTGATCTGAGCGCACTGCGCGGGGTTGCTGTGAGGGTATACATCGAAGCTCGAGCTGCGAAGCTGTACGCTTTTCAATTTGTGGCTAAATAAGGAGTAGATATTGGAGAGCTCCATACAGCATATGAAGCTCTCCGAATGATATCACGTTAGCTCTTCACGGCTCCGCGAGTAAGGCCCTCAACGTAATAACGCATACCTACTGCGAACAGCAGGATGAGCGGCAGGGCACCAATAAGGTAACCCGCCATGAGGGGGCCTTGATCGAGATTTCCTTCGGCTCCGAACTTCGTAACACCGACGCTGAACATCTGGATGCTGTCGTTGCCGATGGTAATCAACGGCCAGATATAGTCGTTATATACACCGACAAATCCCATGATGGCTAAAGTGGCTAAAATCGGCAGAGACAACGGCAGAGCTAATCTGTAATAGCACTGGAACTCCGAAGCACCATCGATCCGAGCTGCTTCAAACAGCGAAGAGGGGATCGACTCGAAGAAGGTGCGGCAGAGGAATGTGCCGAATACCTGTCCTCCAGATACGGCGGCGATGATGATCGTCCATCGGCTGTCTAGAAATCCGTGCCCGCCCATGCCTAACCAGTTATTACCGCCAACCAGCGGGAACTCCTTATACCACAGGAACGAAGGGATCAGCGTGAGCAGTCCCGGTATCATCATCAAGGCCAAGATCAGCATATATAATACGTTTTTACCGCCGAATTCCAGCCTGGCAAAGACATATCCTGCTAGCGATGACAAAAACACCGATCCGATAATGGCGATGGTGCCTGTCGTCACCGAGTTCAGCATATAGTGTTTGATGAAGTCAAACGCCTTGGTGTAGTATTCTGGATGCGCCTGCATAGGCCAAGCCCAGAAGTGGTTTAGTATTTCACCGTTGGTTTTCTGCGATATCAAGATCGTCATATAGAACGGAAGTAATGTCAGTATAGCTGTAGCCAGCAATACGATAATGACCATTAACTGGCCGAAAGTGAATTTATGTCCTCTCACGATTCTAACTCCGATCTCTTGAGTACTTTCATATTAAGGATAGTCAGCAGCATCACCACTATAAAGAGCAGAAGGCCAATGGCTGCACCATATCCATAATGAGTAAACCGGAACGCTTCGTGATACATACGCAGCGCAGGCACTGTGGTAGAAAGACCAGGGCCTCCGTCGGTAAGGATCAAGATAGACTGGAAGTCTTGCAGGCTGCCAATGAAGCACAGAATGACCAGCATCCTCACCTGCCCAAGAACCAATGGAATGTCAATGGCGAAGATACGCTTCCACAGGTTGTTCGACTCCATGCGGTATGCTTCATATACGCTGTCTGGAATGTCCATCAAGCCAGCCATGAATATCAGCAAGCCAAACGCACCAACCCATGGGAACCCCATGAAGACAATACTCCACAACGCTATTGATGGTTCACCCAACCAGTTGTGGGTGAGGTGACCCAGCCCAATCGACTGCAGCGCCTGGTTGAGCATACCCATATTCGGGTCGTAGATAAATCCCCATATCAAGATACCTACCATGCCTGGCACAACCATTGGAATGAGGAACAGTGTTCGGAAGAAATACCGTAATCGGTCGCTGATAAGCGCAAGAATTAGCTCAGCCGCAACGAATGGAACCACGATGGCTTTAAATAACCCTGTCAGCGTGAGGATTAACATGTTGCCGACACCGTGCCACAAAACCGAGTCATGTATGAGCATCTTGAAGTTGTCTAGACCATTAAATACGGCCACTCGGCCCTCTTCCCACCTCGTAAATGCATGGTAAAGACCCGACAGTGCAGGGAAGTAGTTGAATGCGCCAAGCAGCACGAAAGTGGGTAATAACAACACATAAGCCGTGATGGTCTGCCTGCGGGCATTGCCCTTCGCCCGGCTGATATGCCACGCTGCGAAAGAAGCAAACACTACGATGATGATCCCCAGCATCAAGGAGCCATTTTCAAATGGATTATATGGTGACTTCACTTCGTTCAAGTCAGGTGGGGTATCGCGAGTTTTTGGATTGCCGTCCACACCACCTCGAGCACGTATGCGAGGTATAGACTCAATCATAGATGCCCGATACTGCTTCAGGAAGCTGTCAAGCGGCAGACGCCCCGCCATGTATTCCTGAGCCATTACGCTCCAAGCGAATGTGCTTTCCTGTTCGTCTTCCATTCCGCGGAACGTTAATTTTTCATATCCGTGCCCGGTGAATGCCTTCATCTGATCATCAACCCATGCCGGAAGAGGAACATCCTTCACGGTTAACGGACCAGTTAGGGGTTGGTCATCGGCAAGCGTGAGATCAATGAACAATTTCGCATTTTGCGGAGCGGTCATAAACATCAGGAAGTCAATGACTTGCGCATGATGTTGTGGGTTCTTTTTATTTGTTACGCACAGGGGCATGCCTGGACCGCCAACGCCGCGGAATGGTCCGCAGGCCATGGGGTCATCGGTGATGGTCGGGAACCAGAAGTTGCCAAACCGGAATCGGTCGCTTTCAGGCATACGCTTAAAATCACGTATAATGCCTGTTACCGATGAACTTGTTAGTAAGATCATTGCTGCTTTTTGGCGGTACCAAAGCCGTTGAGCAGAAGCCGGATCTGTTCCTAAATAACCTTGCTGGAAGTACTGTGAAAACTCCTTGAGTTTGATGTACATGTGGCGCATTTCTGGCCCAGCGAGGTCGACCTTGTGAGAGGTAATTGCTTCTTGCGTGCGCTCATTATTCAGTACCACCATGAGGTCGCGCATGGGATCTTTACCGTTGTATTTAAATCCCACATTTCTTGCCTTGTCGTAATCCCAGTCGCCGGGTTGTGATAGCACTTCCGGAACGAACTTGCGCATATAGACATCACTGAACATGCGTACCAGCCATCCCATGTCACCTGACCAGAACGACGATGCGTTACCGCCAATGGCTACAGGGGCAATGCCTGCTTTTTTGATCTTTTTGCATGTTTCAAGCAATTCAGCCCATGTTTTCGGCTCTTTAAGGTGAAGCTTATCGAAAATGTCTTTGTTGTAGAACATGGCAATTTCGATGGTATCCACAGGCATTTGGTAGAGCTCGTTGCTGATTTTAAAGCGCTCTAGCTGTTCGGGGTAAAACGAGTCAAACCATCGCTTACCGGTATAAGGGTTGATCGAGTTCATAGCGGGCATGATATTTACTAACTTGCCCATGCGTTCGAATCCACCGGTATAGTTGACGTTGTAGATGTCGGGTAGTTGATCACCACCAGCAGCGAATCTGGTGCGTATCCATGTCTCAAAATTCTGAGGAACAATCGTGACTTCGACATCGATATCGGGATGCTCTTTTTCGTATCGCTTAGCGATCTCAATAAGGGCCGCGCGGTAATTTGCACTGATGGTAGCTAGTTTGATGGTATCGCGGGCGGCAAATCCTGGTAATGCGGCGCTAATCAGCACCAAACAGGTCGCCAGCAGTGCGCGCAACTTGGTCATAAGAAACCACCTCCGTTGGCATACCGGCTCATTCTGATAAACGATAACAAGCGCGAACCTAATGGCTTACAGATGGCACCGGATACCAGTATTATGCTGTAAAGTCATTAGTATTTGCAACAATTCGTTGCTAATGTGACATATCAGAAACGTCCAATACGCACCGGCTGGGACAAAACACACCACCCTGCAGTATCACCCGCAAGGTGGTATGTAGTGGCTATATCAAGTTGTCTTTGTGCTTACTTAAGGGAATGTTTCTTGATTTCGCTTGGTGATAATGCCCTGTTGTATATCTTCACTTCATCCACAATACCTTGGAAGAAGGCCCGGTGGTTGGGCGCGAAGCTGCCGATGCACAGCTCCAGATCATTCGGCTTCACTGACCCCCCGCGATATAACGACGCACTTTCGATGCCGTCTATATACACGCGAATGGTAGCGTTGTCGTATGTCACTGCCAGATAGCACCATTTGCCAACTGGCACTGTCTTGCTTGTGGTGACATGGTGGCTCCATTCGGTGAGCGGCATGGCGAAAGTAAGATGCCCCTCATTAAGTCCAAGCCGATACCCAGTGTCAAGGCTGCCGGATTGAATGCGGTTGATAATCCAGCGGTCTTGCTGCTTAGCGACATCCGTATATATCCAGCAGGAAAGGGTGAACCCGGTTGCTGGTGCCAACAGAGGGCTGGATTGTATGCAAGCACAGCCTCCCTTGCACAACAACCCGTTACCGTCATGTCCCTTAGTGCGCTGCGCCTTTACCAGATAACCGCCTAGCCTGTGTGCAGAATAGTCGAGAATGTATTCTGTGGTTTTGGGCTCATCAAATGCCCACCAGCCAACTAATCCCTTTTCGGTATACCCCGGCTTTTTAGCGATCTGTTTGCAGTGCTCAGTAAGCTGATCTTGTTGACGAGTTAGCTTCAAATAGTCGGTGTTGTATGGTCCAAGACCAATGTCTTCTGGCAGCAGATCGGTGTGCTGTTTTGGGGCATCGGTAAATACATTACGAACAGCATCGAGATACCCAAAACCATATTCACGATATGGGGCTATATAGTGACCTTCACCCCATTCATTCCAGTTGTCTAGGATAAGCATTCGGCTGCCTAGCTCGCCGGACGGCAGAGTTTTGATAAAGTCTTTTGCCTGGCTTAGCAAGCTCTCAAATTGTTTCGGCGGGATTTTCCAAATGCTGCCTTCATCTGACCATCCGCTCCATGCTTGAGATACCGTAACCACCTGCGGCAATACCGCCAGCTGCTGGGTAGATTTGATGTAACTCATCTGGGTTTCCACGGCAACTTCGGGTGTGGGGTTGTCTTGAATAGGCCAGCAATAGGCAAATGAGTAGTCTAGCCCAAGCTGTTTCATCAGCGTAAGGTGATTTGTGTCTAGCCCACGATACTCACCCAGAATATACAGGCCGTCGAAACCAGCCTTGACGCATGCCGCTCTCATCTTGTTAAACGCCGAAACGACATTCTCAACACTGCCTAAGTCATGGATTAGGTTCTCAGGGCGGTAGATAAACAACACCGGTTTATTATCGACTTTTAGGTAGCTATCCCGTTTGAAGTAGTTCCTCATCCAAAATGGGAACAGGTTGTTCATAAGGTCATTTTCATCTGAAACTCCTGATGAGCCTATGTTCTGGTTCTCCCACATGATTGTGAACTTCATATACTTTTCGTATCTGGAATGAAATAAAGAATCGTGTATAGCACTGCCGAAATTCTGTTTAACAGGACCGCCTTCTCCATCGCGGTACCAGCAGTAGATGAAGAAGTCGATACCGTGTTCTGCGCACCATTTGGTTTCCCAGTCAGCAATTTGTGGGTTTTCCTGGCTGTAAAATCCCAGGGCAGGGGTACGTTCCGGGTGTTTCAGCAACTGCTTCCACATCTCTGGTTTGTCATGCTCCCAAAGAGGGCAGTTGTGCGCGCCAACCAGCACCGATGACTTAACAGGTTTCGGCTCGGGGATATACGGCATCTTTTTGACAGCCATCGGCTCGATGAACCGTAAATCTAACTGGTAATGAGCGACGACATGTCCCTTAACGATTAACTCTAGATTGAAGGTATAGACACCAGCCGAGGCAGCTTTGACATCCCAAGAAATTTCGTTGGTGATCTTCGTCATGGTGATCGTCTGAACGGCTTTACCGCGAAGCAGTTGGACACCTGACGGTAAGGTTAGTTTGACGGTAGTCGGAGTATTGCTTGCAGTGGATTTTGTGAGCACGGAGGCAAGTTTTGTGGTGCGTGCCGCACGGCACACACCGATGGTGGGCTGAAAACTGCGAATGGTGACGGGTGGCTCTTGGGCATGAACCCGGCGTGGCTTTACCGTCCACAAGAACAAGATGAAGAATGCGGTTAAACACAGGTTGATCATAACATGTCCTTTGAGCTTAATTGGCCAGAAATCTGACCGTCATATTCCATGGTATGAGGCAAACCTCACCTCATATGTGTTTGTTGTGGGTCATTGGGTAGCCATTCGGTTACCCAATGACCAGTGCATTATCGCTTAAACTTCAGAGAAATGACTCCGTTTTGCGGCCGGATGTTAACTGTGTGAGATTCGTATTCGCAGCTCATTGTGCCACGGATACATCGCACCGAATAGTCGTAATTTTCATACTTATAATCAATCTGCTGCGGCTTGACGGCTGTGATGGGGCAAGTCACACTTGAGGACCATGTCATCTCTGCCCAGCAGACGGCTTTAGGGTCACTTGGTCGAACGGACCACTCTAGAGTATCTGGCCGGCACTCGAATGCTACCGATGTGCCATCGGTTTCCTGCCATGATACTTTGAGCACTTCGCCGTCCTCTATAACACGGGGTTCTGAGTGTCCGAGCTGCTGTCGGCTGCCGTCTTCTTTTAGCATCCACAATCGAACTCCTGCGGAGTGGTCATGGCTACTCCACACAAACCCATCACACACGGGCAGGGTATCATAGGCCGCATCGGGAGTGGTGCAAATGCTGTTGAGGTATCTTTCTGGATAGTTCTCATCAAACATGTGGATATCGCGGATCATGAATCCACTCTTGTCCCAGAAGAGGTTGGTGCGGTAATACTTGGTGTTATACCATGCCGACTTCTTGTCATTGTTCATCCAGTCCTCTAGTGCTACGAAGGCAGAGGCTGGAGTTGAGGGATACTTCTTGCGGTAATAAGCAGATGATGCTGCGAGAGTCTCAACAGTTAGTTTACCCTCTGATGCCAGTTTGTCGATGAGCTCCACTTGATCTGTAAGCCCTTTGGCCATGGCAGGCCAACTAAAGGAGTTTTCCTGGCCAACCTGAGCGTAAGTGAACGTGATGGCTGGCGAGCTATACACGGTGTCAAAGAACCATCTAACCCATTTTGGGTCACCGCCGCCGCCATTACCGGCGTATACGGGTTCCAGCGTCATCACACCCTGTCCATTACCGCCAAGGTTCGCCGAATACTGGTAGATAGGGTCGCTGCCCAGCATACGGAAAACAGGCATCGGAATCTGGTTTTTCGAGGTTTGTGCGGGCATATATGCGTTCTTGCGGCTTGGGTAAAATGCGCCTGCCCAGTAACCACCCCATAGGGTGTAACCGTCTGTGCCGATTTGGTCACGGCAGTTACAAGATGAACAAACACCATAACGGTCGGCTAGGTATGCCAGCAGATGCGCATCCATGAACCATGAACCTACAGAATCGGGATATTTGCCGAACTGCTTTTTGAACTCATTCATGAACACATCAGCCATCTTTTCGCGTTCGTCGGGTGTGTATCCCACGGAGAAACCTACATCCGTGTGCCAGTCCCATGCATATCCAGGGCGTCCGCGCCACTTAAGGCCAGCCTGCTCCACTAATGGCTGCGGAGTCTCGAACCAACAGCCAATTTCGTGTTCTGGGCCTAGCTTTTTCAGCATATCTGTAAACTGGGGATTGATCAGTGCGTCGTATTGCAGCAGCCATGTGCCTGCGAAGTTATGGCGTTTTAACAGCTCAATCTGTTTAGCGACACATCCCACCAAATCGATGGAGGGGTCACGGGGTTCGCATCCACGGATGAAGTTAATGATATTGACGACGCCTTTTCTGTCCATTACGTTTCCTCTATTAGTCATAAAAATGCGATCGGCTCGCGTCTCTTAGTATAAACAAGCAGCCGCTATATGTCTAGATACAGCGGCTGAGTGATGCTTGTTTAGTGATTTACTGGTGAGCGCGTCTTCGAATAACATCCTGTTGTACATCAGGTGCTAGCCTTGTGAAGTAGGCCGAGAAGCCGCTGACCCTTACAACCAAGTTCTGATACTCCTCGGGATGCTCAACAGCATCATGCAGTCTTTCGTTGCCAGTAAAGTTGAACTGCAGTTCCGGCACACGCCCCTTAACAAACGCATGGGTGAACGCAGAGAAGCGCTCTGCACCTTGGTCGCCTTGGAAGTGTTCCGGTTCGAATTTCATATTCACAACACTGCCGGTGAGCACTAGGTGATAGTCTGGGCGGCTGACCGAGTTGATGAAGGCAGTAGGGCCTTGCCGATCACGGCAGTAATACGGGCTTGCTGCATCTGACAGCGCCGTGCAGGCATGGCGGCCATCCGGCGTTGCGCCTACATATTTGCCAGCGTCAATGTTGGATACATTGGCTGCAAACGCGCTGACAAACTGCCCGCCATCGGAGCTGTGGTGTTTTAGCACCTCTTTGGCGCAGTAGTCAACGATCCGCACCGCGATGTCATCTACGTAGGAGTCATCATTGCCGTATTTCGGCGCTTTGTTCAGCATCGTTTGCTGAAGCCACTCGTAACCCTTGAAGTCCGCTTTCAAGGCTCGCATCAGCTCATCCCAGTCAATGACCTTCTGTTCAAATACCAGCATCTTCAGTGCAGCCAATGAGTCGGCCAATGTGGCTAGCCCCATAACTGCAACACCGATGAACCGCTTGAAGAGCGCACCGCCGTCATTGATGTCGCGTGCTCTGCCGATGCAATCCTGAGTCAGTGCAGACAAGAACGGATCTGGTATAACGCTGGCAGGCTGCGAAGTGGCGGCCGCGTCAATCATCGCCGCATGTTCGGCGAAACCGACCCGAAGCTCCTGTTCGAACAACTCGATGAGGCGCTCATAGCTTCGGTTAGGCTCTTTATCCATCTTTTCGATGGCGTTTAATAAAAAGACCGGCGTATTGAAGCGGTTGTCGGACCATGCCTGTTGACGTCCAGCCAGCATGGTTTCGATGCAGCCTACCATGCAGTAGTCGCGAGCGACCTCGACAGGTATGCCGA
>CAZFLA010000035.1:0-6284 GCA_964519405.1 uncultured bacterium | reverse complement strand
CTGGTATCAATACATGATCATTAAAGATAGCCGGGAAGCCAACGCCTGTCTTAATGCATTCAAAACAGGCGCGATGGAAGGATTCGGGTGAGTTATCATGAAATCGCGCTGATAGGTTAGTATGAGGCGATTGCACGAGCCGTGTGGCATCAAGGCATATATAGGATAGATCATTCGTGCCGTCTTCACCCTCAGGTGTAAGGCCGCCAATGCAGATGTTACTGACGTGACCAAACGCTTCGATCTTCGACCACAGATGGCAGAAGTAGTCCAGTACATCCGATTCGGTGATTCTGCCGCTGCGTGTGTCTTGCTGATAGTAGGGCAGCAGATACTGATCGATACGCCCTAATGCCATGTGCGCGCGGCCCTCACTGCAGAAGGCCACATACACCAGCCACACAAGCTGCATCGCCTGCTGTAGGTTGGCAGGCGGCTCGGTCGCGATGTGCGTGAGGTTATCAGCCGTCGTGCTGTTGCCATGCTTGCGGCATTCATCAGCGTAACGCAGCGCGAAACGCGACAGCGCTTCGATGGTGATTTTCATGGAACGCAGATAAGTCGTCTCATCATCGGTGTGGGGTTTGAGCAACGCTTGCTCTATGCGTGCTAACAGCCCGGCGATACCCAACGGAAGCAGTGTTCGGTAGTCGGCAATCGTATGATCCCAGCCGGTAATGAAGTTCCTGTGGCCCCGTTTGTTGTGCTCATCAACGATCTGCTGATAGTCGTCATCTGATACACCCTCAGGCAGCTGTTTGCTGTAAAAGCTAGCAGGGGTGCCGGCAAATATCTCCGCATCATCGCAGTGCAGGCTCAGGTTATCCAAAACACTTGCGAAGGCATAAGCCCTTACTAAACACTCCGGCTCGCCGTCATGCTGCCGATATGCTGCCACACGCCAGTAGAAACACATATCATATGGTCCCCTTGGCGAGGCATTGAAACGGCGGTTTTGGTCTAGAACCTGCTGCCAACTGGTTGAATACACTTGTGTGCTCATGGTACGAACACTCCTTTTATCGATACCCCTTCACTGGCGTTGTGGAGCGCTTGGTTTACTTCCGATATATGGTATTTATGGGTTATGCTGCTGGCCAGAACCGAATACAGCTGCTGGTGATCTTCAAGGAACTTCACATAACTGCCAAGATCGGCAATGGTATATTGGCTGCTGCCGTAGATGGACATGGCTTTAAATGTGATGAGCTGAGGTTGAATCTCAATCGCTCCGCTTAGTGAATACTGCCCAGGGATAAGATACCGGCCAAGCGTTCGTACTAGGTTCATGCCTTCAGGCACGGCACTGGGCGCGCCAGATGCTTCTATCACCACATCCGCACCGTCGCCTCGGTTTAGTTCCTTAGCCTTTTGCTGCACATCAGACAACCGCTGTTCGGGTGTGGTGCTGCGTCGATCCCACACCACGCTTGCTCCTAACCTGCGGGCCAAATCCATGCGCTCTGGATTGGATGACGAACCCACAGCCATGACGGTGCAACCGAGCGCAGCCGCATAAGCTATAGCAAACAGACCAACAGGACCAGTTCCTTGAACCACTACTAGTTCCTCCGGCAGCAGTGCCCCTGCACGAACAAATGCCTGGATAATGGTAGGTCCGGCGCATGGGAAGGCTGCAGCGGCTGCCAACTCCACGCTTTTGGGCACCACGACGAGTTTTTGGGTGGGGTGAAACAGCACATCGGAGTATCCGCCATGAAAGTGAGGTGATACTGAAGCATCTTGCCCGTTGGTTAATCCGAAGTTTAGGCAGTTCGCCATACCGCCGTGCAGGCAGTTGAAGCATTTGCCGCAGGGCACGGCAATGCAGGCAATGGCGGCGTCTCCCACATTGATGGTTTGACCTAATGCGTCCTTGTCGCAGCCGGGACCGATCTCATCGACGATACCGAGGAATTCATGGCCAGGAATGCACCCCTCAGCCATGCCAAGGCGTCCTTCTGCGATATGAACATCGGTGCCGCAGATACCGCTGTAAGCCAGCCGCAGGCGGGTCATGCCTTGAGCAGGGGCAACGACTGGATAGTTACGAACCTCTAGGGGCTTTCCCGCACCGCAGAATACAGCCGCTGAGCCCATTTGGTCTTGATGCATTGGTGAAACACACTCCATTACTCGTAGTATTTATACTATTATAGCTTAGATATAAGCTTAAAAAATGGATGAGATGGCATGATATTTGTACAATAATGCATCTATGGAATTGTGCTATAAATACGGGAATTCGGCAGGTAGCTGCATGGACTATTGCATAGCCTGGTAGAACTGCTGCATCTCCGATTCAGACATATTGCCAAGTATTCCAAATTCTATACCGTCGCGTTTCCATGTTTTCCATTTATTGAATTCGCTGGGTTCGAAACCACGCAATCCAGAACCGGACTTAATGCGAGTTTGGAATATGGTGACATTGACTTTGTCTCTTAAGAAGTGCTGGCTGACGAACATCCTTCCGGCAAACGGATAGACCCTCACGCCAAATGAACGGAAATTGGCGGGTACCGGCTTAGGGGCGATGATGTGGAAATCAACGGCCTTCTGAGCATCTGCTACAGAATCGAAATACTTAGGCATTTTGGTGGAATCATCGTCATGTTGCGCGATGCCGTCTGGCAGCCGGAAAGACTTGTCAGATACCTTCGCGGGGCAGGTGATGCGTGTAAACACCTGTATGAAGCGTGGCTTTCCGTTTTTGCGGTAGTTGACTTGCTTCAATGGGATGTTGGTATTGTCATCAATCCATAAGCGATGCGTGAGCTGGCCAAAAGTGGTGATTTGCACAATTTGGCAACTGTGACCGGCGATACTCTCCGTTCCGGTAATATGCGCATCCATGACGCCTTTGCTGATGGCATACAGCAAGCCTTTGGTCATGCTTTGCAGTTCACCTTGCATTGATGGACGAACTGATGCCGACTTTTCGCCTTTCTTAAGCACAAACATGCGGCTGCCGTCATCAATGATAATCTGCCCTCGCAGCATTTCGGGTTGGCGGATCTCGCTTCGAAAGCGCTTGCCATCCCTAGCGACGTACTCAAGGATTCGTTCGAATTTGGAGCCTGGGAAGGTGGTGACGCGCTCGCCCCGATATGTGATCGACTTCTCGGCTGTGACAGATTGGCGTAAAAGTGCTAAGGCATCGTCTGCAAATACGGCACTATGAAGGCTGATCAAAGCTATGATCAGCATGAAGATGCGAGACATTATAGGTGCTCCGTTGAACTAATTTCCACCAGAGCAGGGTCGCTGAAAGCGCGGCTGTTCTGCCACGAGGTGTGGTCGTCCAGCAGCATTTGGTTGATGCAATGCTGCCGATTGGTGTTGTTAATGGGTTTCCAGACAAGAAAGCTGGCTGTGACGGCACATGCGACCACCCCTGCAAAAGCGATACGGCGCGGCCATATAAATCGCTGTTGATTAGCGGCTTTATAAATGGCAGCCTTAGTGTTAGCCGATGCCGACAAAGAAGGGGTATACCTAGCCGCAGAGCCGGTGATGGTGCGTGTTTCCTGCATGAGGTTCACAGCTTGCCGGCATTGCTGGCAAGTCTTCATATGGGCTTCAAATGCTATACGCTGTGAATCGTTCATTTCACCTTCTACATAGAGCATAATGTTCTCGATATTCTGTGTGCATGTAAACTTCATGGCGTCACCTCGGTTTGTGAGCGGCCTTCAAGGTAGGGCTGCAAGCCCATCCTCAATTTAGCTCGTGCGTGAAACAGCCGGCTTTTAACTGTTCCGTTTGGTACATCAAGGATCTCCGCGACTTCCGCCTGCGTAAGGTCTTCTAGATCGCAGAGTATCAACACCTGTTTCATTTTAACGGGAAGCGAATCGATAAGGTCATTGATAACCTCGGACTGTTCCGATAAAAGTATCTGCAGTTCGGGAATACAGCTTGTGTCTGGAATGTCTATCTGTTGATCTTCATCGCTTAGTGTATTGTTTGACCAGAGGCTAGTAAAGTTGAGCCTGCGTGCACATTTGCGAATATGGTCGCGAACCACGTTAGTGGCGATTGAAAAGAGCCACGTCTGCAGTGAACACTGCTGACGGAACTTTTTGATGTGTATAAATGCTTTTACGAATGTATCTTGCGTCAGATCCTCAGCGACAGTATCTTCTTTCACCATCCGGCGAACATAGTGATATATGCGTCTATGGTAACGATCAACGACCTCGTTAAACGCATCAGGATCACTAGAAAGGCACTTGTCGATTAAAGATGTGTCGCAATCTGACATTATGTATCCTGCAAGTGTGCTCATTGCGTCCATCCTTTCTAATATAGATAGACGTCTGTAGGCTTCAAGGGTTCATATTACCTATTGTATCTGAGTTGCTGCTCGTTTGACAGAACTAGCAGTGCACACGTATAATGAGCCCAGGTACATATGTTATGTACTTCAATTCTATTCGGCACATTTAGGTGACAAAGCATGCTAAGCATTCGTTCGATCGCGATTTTTACCGCTGCCGCTGTCGCAATGGCGGCCTCAACGTTCGCAAGTGCACAGAACCTTGATAAGTCGTATGCCATTAAAATCGGTGCATCTTATGTTCAAACAAAAGAGATGATGCCAAATGACACATGGCTGGCTTTAGGTGCAGAGGCTAAACTCCCTACAGGACTAACCACCGATGGTGAGACAAGGCTTAGCCTGGACTATTCACAGCGCAATAAAGATGGCGAAACCGGCAGCATCACTTCGCTGACATTAAACCAGTACTACACCATTGATAGCAGCAACAAAACTTATATTGGTGTTGGTTTTGGCCCATACTGGCTGAAACCTGCAGGCGATGGTGCTGAACTCGTCATAGGTGCACGCTTAAGCTTAGGTACCAACATTACCGACAGTATGTTTGTAGAAGCTAACTATAACTTCACGGACAAAGTAGGCGGCCGCGGCGAGCGTGGTGATGCTTTAGTGTTATCGCTAGGTTACCGGCTTTAAGATTGGAATTTGTTCGTAATGGCAGAAAAACTAACTCAACAACAGATCACTCACGTCGCTAAGCTGGCCCGACTGCAGCTCAGCAAGGACGAGATGGATAGTATGGAAAAGCACCTCAACAGCCTCATGGGGCAGTTTGAGAAGCTTCAGGAACTTGATACAACAGGTGTGGAGCCCACGGCGCACTCATTCCCGGTATATAATGTGCTGCGAAATGATGTGGCCGAGCAGAGCCTTACTCCTGAACAAGTGGTGGCTAACGCTCCTGAAAAAAGAGATGGTATGTTCATCATGCCGTTGATTGTGGACAGCGAAGCCGACTAGTTTTCTGCTGACAGCGGATAGACTTACGTCGGAGCCAAATCGGCTCCGACGTTCCGTTTTTAGTCATCACTTGAATCATTTGATAGACTATATTCGGAGATAAAACGAAAGGGGATGCCTGAGATGGCAAATGAGCTTCTTACCCCAGTAGCGGCATTGCACGGACGCGACCTACTGGGTATTCAGGATTTAACCAAACAAGAGGCGCTAGCGCTTCTAGACCTCGCAGCTAGTTTGAAGGAAGGAACCCGTAAGGGTGCCGAAAAACTGCATTGGGATAGCCTGCGAATTCTTGCGATGATATTTGAGAAGCCATCTCTGCGTACCCGTTTTACTTTTGAAACAGCTATGGTGCAGCTTGGCGGACATGCCATCTACCTTAGCCCTGCGGAAATTGGCTTAGGCAAACGCGAAAGCGTGGCTGATATCGCACGGAACCTAGAGCGATGGTGTCATGTGGTGATGGGCCGAGTGTTCTCGCACAACAGTTTGGTTGAGTTGGCCAAATGGGGGCACAAACCTGTTATCAACGCACTGTGCGACGAAGAGCATCCTTGCCAGGCGTTGGCCGATTTTCTAGCTCTGCGGGAAGCCAAGGGCCATCTCGAGGGGCTTAAACTGACTTATGTTGGTGATGGCAACAACGTGGCGAACAGCTTGATGCTGTTGGCGGGCCACACCGGTGTGAACATCACTGTGGCGTGCCCCAAGGGATATGAGCCGCAAGCCGAGTATGTTGCACTAGCCAAGAGGTTTGCTGCATCCAGCGGCTGCTCGGTAGAGATATCCAACGACCCTATGGCGGCTGTTGAAGGCGCCGATGCTGTTTATACCGATGTGTGGGCAAGCATGGGCCAAGAGGCAGAAACGGCAAAACGCGCTGTGGAATTCAACGGCTTCCAGGTTAATGGCAAGCTTATGAAGGCCGCTAAACCCGATGCTGTGGCGATGCACTGCCTTCCTGCTCACCGCGGATCCG
>CAZFLA010000034.1:0-27122 GCA_964519405.1 uncultured bacterium | reverse complement strand
AAACATTTTGGCGAGGTGTGGGCTGACGCCAAGCTGAATGAAGGAGCTGCGTTTTATTTTTCATTGCCGATAAATAACATGGGGAACACTGATGATCCAACTTTAAACTATCCTGCTTGCCGAAGATAATATGAATGATATCGAACTTATCACTGAAGCTCTATCGGAAAACAACCTGGCCAATAATGTCGTGGCTGTGAATGACGGCGTAGAGGTGTTGCAGTATCTTCGATGTGAGGGGCAGTATGTCACGCGGGAATACAGGAATCCGGCTGTATTACTGCTCGACATCAAAATGCCGCGTATGGATGGCATTGAGGTCTTGGAAGCCATACGCAGTGACGATGCCTTAAAAACACTTCCTGTTGTGATGTTAACTTCATCCCGAGAAGAACCCGACCTTAAGCGATGTTATGAACTTGGCGTGAATGCTTATGTGGTAAAGCCACTTCACTTCATGGATTTCATCGAAGCGGTACGGCAAATCGGGGTGTTCTGGGCGTTGCTAAATGAACAACCTATTCAGAGGTAATATATGAGCCCCAACTGTGCCAACTCTGATGTTCACCTTAACGTGCTTGTACTTGAGGATTCGCTTCGCGATTTCGAGGTGATGTGTGACTACCTTGATACACCTGACTTTGTGGCAGATATCACGCGGGTAGACACACATGATGGATTCCTTCAGGCTGTGACGGAGTCGAAATACGATGTGATTTTGTCTGATTTTATGCTGCCGGGTTTTGATGCCATTGGGGCACTTAAGGTGCGGAACGCGCACTGTGCTGAAACGCCGTTTGTCTGTATATCTGGATCCATTGGTGAGGAACGTGCTATTGAGCTTCTGAGGCTAGGTGCCGTTGATTATGTATCAAAAGACCGCATGGAACGTTTGCCGTACATTGTTAAGCGCGCTATAGACGAGGCCAAGGAAGTAAAAGCACGAAAGCAAGTTGAACAAGAGCTTATAGAAAACTACAGCTTGTTGAGGATCGCAGGATATACAGCTAGAATTGGTGGATGGAGCGTTGACCTCAGGACTGAAGCTGTGAGTTGGTCGGATGTGGTGGCTGATATCCACGAGCTGCCCCATGGATACTCGCTCCGTTTGCATGAGATGTTCATGTATTTTACCCCCGATTGCCGAAGCATTCTTCGGGCCGCGTGGGATCAATGTGTGCGGTATGGACATTCCTATGATGAAGAGGCGGAAATTGTTACCCATCTGGGTAAGCATATATACGTTCGGATTATTGGTGAAGCCGTATTCGACGAAAGTGGAAATATCGTAAAAATCCAAGGCGCTTATCAAGATATTTCTGAACGTATGCATAACATGCGAGAATTGCATGAGACTAACCAAAGGTTAATCGCTAGTCAACAGACCATGCGTGGGTTATTAGAAGACCTTAATGCGGAGAACCGCTCGCGCCGCGAACGCGAGGAGGAATTACAGAAGGTTACTATGGCCATTGAGCAGGCGGGTGAGGTGATCGTGATCACCGATCCGCATGGCATCATCCAATATGTGAACCCCGCTTTCGAACAGATCAGCGGATATACCCGCGATGAAGCGATTGGCCGCAGCACATCGTTGTTGAAGAGCGGAAAACACGATAGAGCGTTCTATAAAGAAATGTGGGAGACCCTGGAATCTGGCAAGCGATGGCATGGTCGGTTCATCAATAAACACAAGAATGGCAGGTTGTATACAGAAGACGCGAGTATATCGCCAGTTTGTGATTCTTTAGGAAGAATAGTCAGTTATGTTGCAGTAAAGCGAGATATCACATTGCAGGAAGAGCTAACAGCTCAGCTATATCAAGCCCAAAAAATGGAGTCTGTTGGCAGATTGGCTGGTGGAGTCGCCCATGACTATAACAATATGCTGAGTATCATATTGGGATATACCGAATTGGCCATGTCACGTATTAAAAAAGAAGACTCATTATACGATGATCTCTCTGAGATACACCAAGCGGCCAAACGCAGCTCAGAAATTACACATCAGCTATTAGCTTTTGCTGGGAAACAGACCGTCAAGCCTATCGAACTAGACCTTAACGAGTCGGTTGGCGGCATGTTAAAGATGCTTAAGCGCCTTATTGGTGAGGATATCCAGCTTGATTGGATACCCGACATAAACCTCAAACATGTAAAGATCGACCCCTCGCAGGTAAACCAGATCATGGCGAACCTGTGTGTCAACGCCCGTGACGCCATTCGGGGAGTCGGGCAGATCGTGATCACCACTCAGAATGTGAACCTCTCGGAACCGGTAAATGACAACGAGACTAAACTATGTCCATATGTGATGCTGTCAGTAAGAGATAACGGATGCGGTATGGATGTGGCTACGCAGGAACACATTTTTGAGCCTTTCTTCACGACAAAGGCCCTAAGTGAAGGCACCGGGTTGGGGCTGGCTACAGTATACGGCATTGTGCAGCAAAACGATGGCAAAATTGAAGTTGAAAGTGTGCCGGGCAAAGGAACGACCTTTAAGATATATCTGCCTCAGCAAATGATCCAAGCAAGAGACAACGTAACACCTGTCAAGTCATCACCGACCAAAGGGCATGGGGAGACCATCCTGTTAGTAGAGGATGAGCCAAGTTTACTTTCGTTGGCTGAACGCCTTTTGCAGCGGTTAGGATACAACGTGTTAAGCGCATCGGGACCGTTGAAGGCATTAGGGTTGACCGACGACTACCATGATGAGATCCACCTATTGTTATCCGATGTGATCATGCCAGATATGAATGGCTGTGAACTAGCAGATAAACTCATCGTAAAACGACCTCAACTCAAGTGCACATTCATGTCGGGATATCCTGCGGATGTCATTGCACACCAAGGAATGCTAGAAGAAGGGGTGCAGTTTATTCAAAAGCCCCTATCTATTCATGACTTGGCAGATATGGTTCGTCAGGTGTTATCGAGCTGATACATATCATGCACAATACAGTTTCGGCAGGATACGTAAGTTTTGATATTCGATCTGCAACAAAGGATAATATAATATATCTTGCCGCTAGTTTCGGTCGGTGTATAACGTGTTTTGGGGTTCTGCCGCACCGTGGTGTTGAATGACGGTGTGCCGCCTCGCGGGTTATCCACCGCTATTATCTAGCTCGCAGAACATTATGGAGATACCTTTGCTGACTAAAATTCTATTTACCGCAAGCACTATTGGGCTCGCTATTGTGAGTGCCGTGCTGCCTGCAGCAGCGGCTCCGAAGTCCGAATGGAAAATCGGCACACCTATCGTTAGCTATTGGGCAGGTCCTTCGGACTTCATGCCCGTGAACGATAAGACTGCTGCACAGCTTCGAGCTGGAGGCTGGAACCTGGCCTGGACACGCGATGTGGCTGACCTTGATCTTTATCATCGGTATGGTCTGCGCGTGATGTTCCAGATCGATCGACCAAACATCGATGACCCTGCAGAAGCCAAAAAGCTTGATGAATTAATTGCCAAAATCAAGAACCATCCGGCCATGTATGCTTATTACATCATGGACGAACCAGGTGCCGGATTTTTTCCAAGCCTAGGTAAGCTTGCGGCATTTATTCGCCAACGCGATCCCAAGCACATGCCGTTCATAAACCTTCTGCCGTCGTATGCATCTGATGGCCAGCTTCAAGTGACGGATGATATTGTGGCGAAGGCAAAAGTTGGTATTCCATCGGACTTTAAAGGGGTGGAAACAAATAACGCCACGGTGCTGCGTTACCGAGAGCACCTCAACCAGTTCATTAATACCGTGAAACCAAGTATCATCAGCTATGATCACTATCACTTCCTTGCCGGTGGTGATGGCCCCCAGTATTTCTTGAATCTAGGCTTGGTTAGGTATGCCGCTATACATGCAGGTCTGCCGTTTCTGAATATCGTTCAGGCTTGCAACTCCCCTTCAGAGGGATGGCGTGAGCCCGATATCAACGAACGACGATGGCTGACATACACATCATTAGCATACGGAGCTCAGGGGATCGCACATTTCCGATACGATGTGGGCTTTTGGGAAGACGTCAAGAATGCTGAAAAACCGAACTCCTACTTCTGGGCGACTACCGAATTCAACCGAGAGTTTGTGAATATCGCCACGCAGCTTCAGCCGTTAAAGTCAATTGGTGCTTACCACTGCGGCACATTACCTATCTGCGCTTCGCCGTTGCCGGACAACGCAGTGTTTGTTCCGTCTCCTCGGAAGCAGGAGCTGCTGCTTGGTTATTTTGGTAAATCGGTAAAGAAGCCAACACATGTAGTGGTGGTTAACCTCAACCACGATCAAGCTATTGACACGACGCTTCAGTGTCCTGGAAAGATGGATATCTATCATGCTCCAACAAATACATGGAGCAAGACGAACCAGTCAGAACTGAAGCTTAACATTGAACCGGGTGGAGGCGTTCTGCTCCGACTCAGTAAGTAATATCCGTTACGTCATACCATACCAAAACCGCGGCTTTGACCGCGGTTTTTTTACTGTATATGGTATTTTTGTGTGATGCCGCAAGGTTACATGCTTGCAGATGGTGAAAGATAGTGTGGATATTCGTCTAATATTTCATGCATTCATTCATCTCGGGGAGGTACCTTATGGTTGGTCGGTCGCTTCGAAATGCAGCTCTTCTTTCCCTCGTTGCCTTATTGCTTTTTGGGTTATGTGTCTCTTCTATTGCCAAACCGGAATTTGTCTGGAGAGAAGCAGAAACCGCTGATAAAGCGAGTTTTCCAGTAAAGGCAACCGCCGAATCACCCGAATTCAGCGGTGGAAGCTGGGTGAAAGAGGGTATCCCTGAGTCGGGAACCATGAGTTACAAGCTTCCGATCCAACAAGCAGGTGACTACCATCTATGGTTACGCATGGGCATGGAGTATGTTCGCGCAACATTTCGCTGGCGTATCGATAATGGAGATTGGAAGACGATCGGCCCCAATGACCTTAGCACTAACCTCACCGCCATCTCATTTTGGACGGAACTATCATGGCTCAATGCGGGTGTAGTGAAACTTAATCAAGGTGACCATGTTCTTGAGGTGGAGTTTGGCCCCAAGACCGGTGATAACATGGTAGCCGCGTTTGACTGTTTCTGTTTGGTTCAAGGTGACTGGACACCTGATGGTAAATTGAAGCCCGGTGAAAATGCAGACGAGGATGTCGATAATAAGGCCGCAGCTCAGGTGTTTCATATGCCGGAAGCGGCCAACGATGGAACACGGCAAAACATAAAGCTAGACGGCATATGGCAAGTCGCCCGATATGATGACCTCGATATGAACACCGACCGCTACGAACCCGTGAAGGAGCTTCCGCGCGATCCGAAATGGCGAGGTATACAGATTCCGTGTGATTATGCGGGCACACTGCCAGCGCTGCGGTTAGCACATCGTGTATGGTTTAGGGCAAAGGTGGATATCCCGCAGTCGATGGCTGGTCACAGTTACATCTTGGATTTTGGCGGAACGAGTTGGATTGCCTCGGTGATGGTAAATGGTCAACTGCTTGGCTGGCGAAAATCCACTGGTGTGCCCTGGCAATGCGACATCACCGCAGGTATCAAACCTGGTCAGGTGAACGAAATATGTATAGGCATTAAGGACTTTTATTACGCCATCGATGATGCTAACCTCAATAAAACACGCAACATCCCATATGATGCTTTACGGCAGTGGCAGCCTCACTTTGTGGCTCCGATCATACCCACAACCAAAGGTGATACCGATGGTATGCTTAGCGGTATCATCGCATCGGTGAACCTGACTGCGGTGGGAGCGCCCACCTACGTTTCGGATGTATTCGTGAAAACATCGGTGACCGATCAGCAGTTCAAGCCCACGAACAAGGTGATCAGTGCAGACATCACCCTAAGTAACCCAACTTCACACGACTGCGTTGCGAAGGTGAGTGCGGATGTGTTCTCCAACCCTTCCAGTCAAGCAGAAAAGCAGCTGCCAGCAACTGATGTCACGGTACCGGCGGGTGGAACCAAGTTGGTTACTTTGTCTGCCCTATGGCCTGATGCCAAACTTTGGTGGCCACAGCAAAACAACGCTGCGATGTATACGCTGAAAACATCGGTCAGCGTAGACGGCAAGCGTGTGGATTTGTGTAGTCAACCCTTCGGTTTTCGCGAGGTCAAGGTAGACGGTAAATACATCCGAATCAATGGCCTTCGGAGGAATTTTTGGAACCTGTTAGGCGGGTTTAGCGGTGATACCGATGCTCAGCGCTTAGCTAGTTTCTACGCATCCAATAACCGGTTTGAACGCTTCAGCGCAGATATTAACGGCCAGGTCGGATCCAGCAATCGTGAAGAGCAGCTGACTTGGGCTGATCAACACGGTATCGCAGGTCGGTTGTCTACCATGATCGATGGAATGTCTATCACCTACACGCTCGAAAATGAGTTGACATGGCAGAACTTCAAGGAACATATCGATCAAGTAGTTAAGCGATACCGCAACCATCCCTCGGTCATCATTTACTCGTTGGAAAATGAGCTGCTGTTCATTAACGGTGCGTTGACCAGAGATGCCGCCGGTATGGATGTGGTTGAAGACAAAGCGCAGAAATACCTCGTAGACCCCGCCAAAGCAGCCGACCCCACTCGACCGGTGATGCTTGATGGCGGAGGAGCCTTCAAGAATAACACCGTAGATATCTGCTGCACGCACTATGCCGAAGATGGGTTCCATCCAGACAACTCGTATCCGCTCGACAAGATCATCAGCCAAAAACGGTGGAGTTGGGATATGAAACGCCCATACTGCGCTGGTGAGGTTGCCTACTTCGCTGGGAACAACTCCGATCATGCATGGATCGGCGGTGAGCAGGCTCTTGCCGGCAAATCAGGAGCGCTGATATCATATGCCAAGTATCTGAAGTATCTGTTCGAGCGATATCGGTGGAATGATGTCGCGGTTATCTGCCCGTGGACAGGCACAATGGATACGCAGGAATGCTGGAACGCCATGAGCGATTTAGCAGTGTTTACTCGTGAGTATAACAGCAGCTTCTTTAGTGGCAATAAACTCACACGCACTGTTAAAGTGTTTAACGACAGCTTCTCTGCCAATCCTGTTACTTTTGGTTGGAAGCTGTTGGTTAACGGCAAAACTGTAGGGTCAGGAAGTCAGCAGCTCAGTATCGAACCGGGATTTAATAAGCAGTCGTCGCTGTCATGTGTGCTGCCAAAAGTGGCTGTTCGAACGTCTGCTCAGTTGGTGCTTGAGGTTAGCCAGCAAGGCAACACGAAGCGCTACAAGGATGTGAAGCCGATTATTATTTTTCCAGCGGTTAGTGCTGCAAGGCTTGCACGGCCAGTCTATGTGCTGGAACCAACGCCTGTGTTTAGTAAGCAGCTAACCTCGATAGGCATCAAAGCGACGTCGACCAGCAAAATCGGCAGCGTGCCAACCCGAGGCATCGCAGTGGTGGCACCAAACACGATCTCGGATAAGCAACCCATCTCAGACATCATGGCTTTCGCGAAACAGGGTGGACGCGTTATCTTTCTGGAGCAAGAACAGCCCATACTTGGTGATCGCTTTGGAGCACCTATTGAAGTTGGCAACAACCTGGAGAAACAACCCTATTGTGCCGATTTCGCATTTGCTCAACAAGGCACCAAGCTTCTGGATGGCCTAGACAGCCTTACGCTTTCAAACTGGGCAGGATACAGCACCAGCAAAACCGTGTGGCATAGGACAACAGGCGCAGTGCGGTCGTGGATTACATGCGGACCAGCGCTCAACGGCACCACTCTGATAGAGATGCCTACCGGGATAGGAGAGGTCATTGCGACCCAGATGTGCGTGGGATCCAAGCTGAAGAATGAGCCAGCAGCCCAAGTGCTTCTGATGAACATGCTTAAGCGTGCTGATGGCTACAGCGTGCCATCGAAGAGTGTAGGAATATACGCGTCTGCTAATAAGACTCTAGCTGACTATATATCGGGACTCGGGTGTCGTCAGAAGGCTGTCAGCAAGATATCTGACGGCCTGAATGTCAAGACGAATCCGGTATTTATTCTAGAGGCTAATGCTCAAAACATCGAAACGCTACTGAAACTGAAGGCGCAGACGGATGCGTATACTGCCTCTGGCGGATACATCATGTTGTTTAACCTTCAACCTGATGGGCTATCTGCGTTCAACAAACTGATGGGAACGCAGCATGTGATGCGCGAGTTCCGACGCGAAGTCTTTCGTCCGTTGAATGACCCGCTGATGGCAGGAATATCCTATTCAGATCTATCGCAGTATACAGACCAAGTGATAGCACCATGGTCTGGACAGCGCAATGTCTCCCGCGACGTGTTTACCTACTGCCTTGATGGAGAAGATATTGCACCGTTCTGCTTTGGCGCACCAAATCCGAACTACCCAGAAATGAACGGTAACGGGCCGTATAACCTAGTGAACGGTCTGTTCAACTCCGATATGTGGTGGTATATCGATCAGATATCATATGATCCCGGCAAGCCGGAGAACCAACTCGTCGAACTTAACTTGCCGATGAGCTGCAAGTTAAAGTCCATATCTATCTGGAATAACAAAAACTACGACACGGTGAAGCTGTGTGATGTAAGGCTAGATGGCAAATCGGTGGCCAATGTGGAGCTGCCAGACAGTTACGACGCCGTTGATGTGGCGCTGAAAGGTGCTGTGGTCAAAATCGTTGCGCTAAGCTCATTGAGTGTTCGTCAGCATGGCGATTCGAAGCTCGTTGGTTTAGACGAGGTGAGCATCATTCGTGAGCTGCCGAGTTGGTATCAGGGTCGTGTCTATCCGATGGTGAGCTGCGGAGGGCTCATTCGATATCCGCGGGGTAAAGGCGGTATCATCTTAAACCAACTTAAGCTCGATGAGAACGGATTCAAGGATTTCGCAGAGAACCAAGCGAAGAAACGGCGGATTACATCCAGTATCTTACAGAACCTGGATGTGGCGTTTGATAGTTCCAACGCAGCCAATCAATCTACTGGGCAGTTAGGCACTGATGGACTGCCGAATTACATACCTCCAGAAGGTAAAGAACATCTGAAAAACAAATAAACTGGTATAGATACAGCGGAATCTATAAAGTCTTATATGTTACCGAGGCTGAAGAGAGCATAGGCGATTATGCCAGGAGGGTTAGGTTTCATGTCGATCGAATTTCACCCACCGTATTACGGTGCAGCATATTACCCCGAAGACTGGCCGGAAAGCCAGATAGATGAAGATATCCGCTTGATGAAAGAAGCCGGTATGAACGTGATGCGGATTGCAGAGTTCGCATGGAGCCGCATTGAGCCGGAAGAGGGGCACTATGATCTTGACTGGATTGAGAGGGTCGTGAATAAGCTAGCCGATGCGGGAATCGCCGTGGTGATGTGCACTCCCAGTGCCACACCGCCGATATGGCTAGTTGAACGCTACCCTGAAGTGTTTTCGGTAAATGCTCATGGCGGCTCACCCACCCACGGCGCACGACGGCACACTTGTCCGAACAACCCCACATACCGCAGGTTGTGTAAAGGCGTGGTCACTGAGCTGGCTAAGCGGTTCGCAAAACACCCCGCCATCATCGGCTGGCAAATTGACAATGAGGTCTATACCTACGAGGGACGCTCATGCTGCTGCCCGGTATGCCATCGGAAGTTCGAACAAATGATGCGCGAGCGATATGGCAGCATCGAGAAGCTCAACGAGGCGTGGTGCAACACCTTGTGGAGCATGGAATACAAGTCATTCTCTCAGCTTCCCACACCGCGGCAAGATATGTGGCATCACCCCACACTGCAGGCGAGTTGGAGCGAGTTTATGTCAAAGAGCTACATAGACTTTGTTTGGGAACAAGCCGATACCCTGCGCGAATATGGTGCAAAAATGATCGGGACAGACATGATGATGGTGTTGGGGGTCGATCATTATGAGATGAACCAGCATCTTGATGTAGTTCAGTATAATCACTACCATTTCCATCAAGGACTTCGCGACTCGGCATTCTGGTTCGATATGCTGCGGCCTATCAAACCCGACCAGCCGTTGTGGAATACCGAAGCCGCACCATCCTGGGCAGGCGCTACGACCACCACAGGATATCAGGACGCCGGTTTCTGCCGGGCGAACACCTGGATACCCATCATTCAGGGCGGCGAAGCCAGCCTCTACTGGGTGTGGCGATCGCACAGAACAGGCCAGGAGTCGATGTTTGGCTCTCCGGTATCTAGCTGCGGACGAAAATCGCACTTTTTTGATGAGTGCTACAAGGCCGGAGTTGGCATGGTCAAGAATGCTGGCGAGTTCCTGCGGAACACCAAACCAACAGTCTCGAAAATGGCTATACACTTCAGCGACTTTGCGAATATCCAGTTAACTGCAGTGCCATATGTGAATGGCTTCAACCTGCTCAACAATATGCTGGGCATGGTATATCACCCAATCATACGCGCGCAATATCGTCCTGATGTGGTATATCCCATGGCTGATATTACCGATTATAAACTAATCATCACGCCATTCCTGCCTTGGTTAGGTGAACATGGCTTGCAGGAAAGACTGTATCGTTGGATTCAAGATGGCGGCACATGGATCGTAGGCCCACAAACTGATATCCGAGACCAAAGCCTAGGTAAATACACTCATGCTCCATTTGGAGTGCTGGAAGAGTGGACTGGTGTATACAGCGATCTGCAAATCCCTGGCGAACCTACAGACTTCACTATGAAGTGGCGCGATGGTTCTGAAGGTAAGGGCAGCGTATGGTACGACAGCTTCATCCCGAACGACACCAAGGTGTTGGCCACTTACAGTGACGGTCCGTTTGCTGGCAGAGCCGCCGTCGTCGAAGCCCAATGCGGCAAGGGTAAGATCGTATTACTGGGCACTATGCCGAAGCCAGATCAGTTAGTTAAGTTAGTTGCTGAATATGCCAGCAGCTGCGGAATACAGCCCGTCGTTAAGGCCACCGATAATCTGCTGTTTGTGCCTAGAGACGGTCAGCATGATACCGGCTTCGGAGCGGTTGAACTCGACAATAAACCCGCTTCGCTGATGCTAGAACACCCAGCCATTAACCTGCTGACGGGTGAAACCATAAACGGCACAGTAGAGCTGCCGGCATATGGTGTGATTGTTGGCAAGTATCTCTAAAAAGTATGGAAGCATCTTCACAGTTGCTTCCATACTGCAATTTCGATCAAACTTTTGTATATACCAGCCCATACAATGTGTTGTAGAGGTGTGAGATGGACACGAAGCACAGACTGCAGCAGTTAATGGATCGGCTTGAAGTTGATCTCTCGACAGATTACCAGATCGGGAATATCGCCAAGACGGTGGGGTTCACACAGTATTCGGTGTGCCGACAGTTCAATAGATACGCGGGCATGCACTGGCGCTTATATATGAATGGTCGGCGGTTGACCACCGCGGCGCAGCTGCTGCGTGATACGAACCTGCGGGTTATCGATATTGCGATGGAAGTAGGGTATACATCGCAGCAGTCGTTTACCCGCGCGTTTATACGCATGTTCGGCGTGGCGCCGGCGAAATACCGACGTCATCCTGTTGTGTTGCCATGGATGCTTCCTAGAAGTCTTACACATCAACACAATCGGAGGTATACCATGGACACAAAAACATTCGTGTCGGGTAACGTGAAGTTTGAATCCGTGAAGCTGCCTGCCAGGCAGTTGATCTGTCGGTTTATTGCCGGCTCTTGCTCATATCATGACTACTGCGACCATGAAGGTTCCTGTGAGGCTTGGGGTGTGGCCGTGTCGATCCCCAACATCATGGGACCGGTAGCCGCATGGTGGCGCGTGGATGGCCAAGATGGGTATCTATTTGGCGCAGAAGCTCTGCTTAACACAGCAACACAAATCCCGGTGGGGTTCACTCGGCATGAATTCGCCGAGACGCAAGCGGTGAAGATATCGCACCCGCCATACCAAGAGGAACTTCATGATGTGGTGTGTGTCGCCGTCGCCGAGGCCGTGGAACGGTTTGATCCATCGAGTATGGGCATGGTGATTGACGATACCATGCCGCGTTATGAAATGGACGATGAAACGGGATACTCCATCACTTTGTGCTTGAAGCCACTGTAAACATGCAAGCGGTCAATGGCAAGCAGGACTTGTCATTGACCGCTATACCGCATGAACCCGCGAGTGCAGCGGACGGCCTGCCTGTAACGCCCTCATGGCCTCCGACATTGCTAAGCTAATGATGTTGATGCCATGGTCTACTGTTGCCTGATATATGGCTTCCATGTCGTTCAATTCCGGTTGACTGGCATTTATTGCCGATAACCCTCTCATCGCTGCAGCTGCCGGTACAAAATGCGATCCACGCCCGCAAAAGTGAATGGCTCCTCCGCCGAATTCGTCAAGAAGCTGCTGTTCATACGGAACCGAAAACTGTTGATACATGGCAGGGGAGAAGTTCATCGCCGAATCGTCGCGAAGCATGATTCGTCCCTTAATCAACATGCCCCAATGCACGGCATAACCATCACTGCGCGGTGGAATGATATGCTCCCATTCATGCATATAAAGTCGATAGGTATCTGTTACCAACTGCAGTAACTGATGCAGAAGCTCTGGATAGTCGTAACTGTCGACGAATATGCTGCTGCCCCAAAGCATTTCGCAAAGGTCCATAGGACCCTGCAGGTCAGGATGATATATCGTGACATATTTGCTGATGTTCGGATACTCTGCAAACAACTCGGCATATTTTGCGCTAGTATCAAGGGCCATCGCACCCAGCGACTGATGCAGGTCGGGTATCCCTTGGTCGATCACCGACCTAATTTTATCAATGCCGTCTATAGGCCAGCTTGCTGGCAGTGTGTTCAACGCCTCATCCATACGGTATAGCTTGACCCCAAAAAGCGAGGGCAGAATCGGCGTGCCGTAGTTAGCTCTTACATTCATGAGCCAACCCGATCCTGCAGCGAGTTGATCAGAGCAAGCACGAAGCTGTTGTAGGACCATCATGTCAAAGTCATCTAGTGCTTGGTTGACAGTGGGGGAGGGCCACTCTAGAGTGCTTGGTTTAGGCGTATCTCGCCTCGGTGAGAAAAGCTCCCCGGTGAAGTTGCCCGATGCGAACTGCTTCCATTCGTTCAGAAGCTTATCTTCTTGATGCGGGTCGATACGACTTTCCAGATCATCTAGATACTGACGCAGCATGGCAATCTCCTTGGTGTATGCTAATCAACCTGAGGCCATGTTACCATGTGTGCCATGATTGCACCAGTGTAAAATATGAGTGCGACAACAAATATGAAAGTGGTGCGATATAAATGGCGGTGCCTGCACGCAGTGAAATAACTCCCGGGACATGGGTGAAAATTGTAGAGAAACACAATCAGCCGACAGGTGAGCTTACTGAAGGTGTTGTATTAAGGTTACTGACAAAGAGCCTTGTGCACCCGCATGGGATCAAAGTGATGCTGACAGATGGCTGTGTGGGGCGTGTTCAGGAGATCATCAAGAAGCGATAGGTATGTTTTAGGGGTGCATTCTGGTGAACGCACCCCTCGGTTTCGTTGCCGGATTAGTGCCGGAACATGCTCTCAATTTCTGTGGCGTATTTCTTGCGGATAATATGCCGTTTTGTTTTCAGCGTAGGAGTCAGCTCACCGCCGTCTACAGTGAATTCGTGCGGCAGCAGTTTGAACTTCTTGACATGCTCGAAGTCCGCTAACGGCTTCGATCGTTGTTCTAGTTCCGATTTGATATGCTTGATCACTTCGGATTTTTGTATCAGCTCTTCGAAACTGTCTGCTTGTAAATGGTGCTGAGCAGCCCACTCCTCAATTCTGGTGCGAACCAGAGTGATTAATGCGACCAGAGTGATCTGTTCGTCACCGAAAATCACCACATCCTTAATGTAAGGTGATTGGTTGAGATAACTCTCTACAACCTGAGGAGCCACATTTTTGCCGTTCGCTAATACGATGATTTCTTTTTTGCGTCCGACGATCTTGTAGTTCCCTTCATTGTCTAAAGCGCCGAGGTCGCCCGTATGCAGCCAGCCATCGTTATCAATAGCCTCAGTAGTGGCGTCGTCGCGATGGTAGTATCCCTTCATGATGTTTTCACCGCGTGCTAACAACTCACCGTCTTCAGCGATTTTAATCTCTATACCAGGCAGGGGTTTACCGATCACTCCTGGGCGGTAATATTCGGGCATGGCCACTGTTATCACAGGAGCGGTCTCGGTTAAGCCGTAACCCTCAATGAACTGTATTCCTAACGACAGGAAGAGATACGCTGTTTCCATGTCGATAGCAGCTCCACCTGAAATGAAATACCTCAGGTTACCTCCGGTAAACTCACGAGCTTTGCTGAGCGCCATACGGTCAGCGGTCTGATACATCATCTCTTGAGCTTTGGTCAGCTTGCCATTGCGGCGCATCTCCCATGTGGTGCGTCCGATATTGAGTGCCCACTGGAAGGCTTTTTGCTGCGGGAGAGGAAGTCGCTTGATTTTATCATTCATATGTCCCTTGATGCTTTCGAAAAAGCGGGGGACAGCCATCATGACGGATGGTTTGACTATCTGAAGGTCTTCCGCCACCGTAAACAGGCTGCGGCAGTAGACAATACTGGCACCTACGGCCATTGGCACATAGTGACCGCCGGTGCGTTCAAAAACATGACTGAGAGGTAGGAATGAGAGAAACGTGTCTTCGGGAACTGGGTATATAATTTGAAATATGGATTTAAGGTCAGACACGATGTTATGATGCGTTAACATGACACCTTTAGGAAGCCCTGTTGTGCCGCTTGTATATATGATGGTTGCGATTTGTTCAGGACTAACTTTTGCGATCTGAGCGGCGAATTCTTCATCGGAGGGGGCTGCCACACACCCCTGTTCAAGTATGGAGCTCCAGGATATCACGCCGTCAATCGGTTCTTCAATATCGTTAATAACAACAATCTGTTTAACCGATGGCACGAGTTTCTGGACTTCCAGTGCCTTGCTGACTAGCTCTTTACTGCTGGCAAAAATGGTAGTGGCCCCGGAATCGGAAGCGAGATGGACGATTTGGTTAACCGGGAGGGTGGTGTATACCGGAACCAGCCATGCACCTAAGCATAGCATAGCTAAATCGGTAATGGCCCATTCTGCACGATTTTCCGATATGATCAGCGCTGATGTTTCTGATCCGATTCCTAACTGCGATAGTCCGTTGGCTAAACATTTAACCTTGCGTCCATATTCGCGGTATGTGATCGACTGAATTGTCTTGTTTACGATGCGGCCCAGCGCAGGTTGATCGGGCCTGTTTGTTACGACACTCCAGAAGATCTCACACAGGGTGTTCCCTGGCACCACGGCCTGTTGTGAGGTGGACATATGAAATTTTAGTCTCCTATGGCTTTAATGATTATTCTCTTTCGGCGCATCCCGTCGAACTCTGCGTAATATACTTGCTGCCATGGGCCAAGATCCAGCTGACCTTGTGTAATAGGCACAATGACCTCATGGTGCATCAAGAGGCACTTCAAGTGAGCATCGCCGTTGTCTTCACCAGTGTTATGGTGATGATAATCGGGATTTACAGGGGCGATTCTTTCTAGCCATTCATCGATGTCTTGTATCAAGCCGTCTTCGGCATCATTTACATATACCGCGGCGGTTATGTGCATGGCACTCACCAACACAAAACCTTCGCGAATATCGGACTCGCGTACTAGGTTCATCACGTCCTGTGTGATATTTATATAATCACGCCGCTTCGGTGTGTTTACATATAGATACTTCGTTGAAGATTTCATATAATGGCTCCTACAGAATACAGGTTAAGCAAGCCCAACCAGCAGCTCGGATTTACTGCGATTTACATTATAGTATGATTATCCTGTTTATTGTAACAGGTCGGCATACTTGAGACTATATTTGGCATCAGTTTGTGCAATGTATCGATGATGCCGTACATAATATATGTGGTGGTAGCACATGCGTATATTGGATAATCGAAAATCAGTCATTCTTCAAGCGATCATAAATGATTATGTCAGCTCCGCAGAGCCTGTCGGCTCCAGCGGGTTGGTTGAGCGTTATTCATTAGGAGTTCGTGCCGCGACTGTGCGTAACGAGATGGCTGAGATGAGTGAGCTAGGTTATCTGCTGCAGCCCCACACAAGCGCAGGCCGTATCCCATCATGCCTGGGCTACCGTTATTATGTTGATCGATTAATCCCTGTAAACTTACTAGATGGTATATCGTCATTGAGCTATATCAATGCGATGAGCATTGAAAATCCTAATGCCGGTGAAATCGACTGGTTACTTTCTGCTGCCTGCAAAATCTTAGCTAATGCCACACATACCGCGTGTATTGCCACGGCTCCTGCTGGCAGAAGCGGCCTCATCAAGGAAGTGGTGGTTACCCGTCCTTCGCCAGACAAACTGGTGATGGTGGTCATTGAAGATACGGGGATGGTTGAGCATAGGCTAATCGCTCTTTACAATCGTGTAAGTGATGCCCAGCTAGCCGCGTTGATGCATCTTGTGGAAATAAACTGGGTCAACAAGTCGATAGATGATATCTCATCGGGTGCCGTAGTGCTTCCCGACGATCTGCTGTTCCTGGAGCCCGTATGGCAGGTGATCGAAGCCGCCATGGAGAGCTGTGTGCAGGCATTAAGCCGCCAGAAGATGTTCTGGGATGGCTTGCAGTATCTATTTGAACAACCTGAATTTCAAACATCAGACCGCTTAACGCCCGTTCTTGAGTTGTTGAGTGACAAAAGTGCCATGGCTAGGCTGCTAAAGAAGCTTACCCTGCCTCCCAAAGCTCACACTACAATCGGCGACGAAAACCCGGTTGAAAAGCTCCACCAGTTCAGTTTTGTGGTCAGCACGTATCAAGCGGGCGATCAGCGAACCGGGCAGTTATGTGTCATAGGCCCTACTCGTATGAACTACGCCCTAGCGATCACCTCTGTTGAGACGGTCGCACAAGCATTAACTGATGTGATGGAACAGATGAATATCTCTGACTAATCCAAGTCGCACGAACTTGGTACAATGTTATTGCAGACTAACAATGACGAAGGTCAGGAGTTCATTAGGATGACGCGCAGACCCAAAAAAACTGAAACTGAACATATTGATACAGATACCGCTATCTTAGATCCCGTGTGCGGCGAGGGTGATGAGAGTCCGGTAACGGCAGAACCCGAAGCGGCTAATGTGGATGTCGCTCAGCTTCAAGCAGAGCTAGCTGAAAGAGATGCGAAGATCGAACAGCTGACAGATGCCTATAAACGGCAAATGGCGGATTACCAAAACTTAAAACGCCGAACTCAGCAACAGATGGACGAAATAGGACAGTATAAACTAGAGGGTATCGCCAAAAAGCTACTGGGTGTAGTAGACAACTTCGAACGGGCTATGAAAGTTGATGTCGAAGCGGCTACAGTGGGTTCCGTAATCGAAGGAATCCAAATGGTGCATGCTCAATTGATGAAGATATTGAGCGATGAAGGTGTTGAGCCAATTGAGGCGGTTGGTCAGGAGTTTGACCCCAATCTGCACGAAGCGATGATGCGTGTTGCTGCAGAAGAAGGTGTAGACGACGATACTGTCGTCATGGAGCTGGAACGAGGATATACGCTCAACAAGCGTGTGATACGACCAAGCAAAGTGAGTGTTGCGAAGTCCAACTAAGCCGCTTATTTTGCGTGGAAATGATATTTTATGATGATTGCAGGCTGGGTTAACCTGGCCTGCGTGCTTTTCTCTAACGATTATATATAACGAGGTAAATATGGCCACACTATTTGGTACCGATGGAGTGAGGGGTGTAGCGAACGAACTATTAACGCCTCATCTGGCTATGAAATTAGGTGTGACTGCTGCAAATGTTCTGCGCAGCGGCGACGCTGCTCCGATGATATTTGTTGGGCGCGATACCAGGTTGTCTGGGAATATGCTTGAGGCCGGTCTTGTAGCCGGACTATGTGCCGCCGGTGCTAATGTTACATTGTTGGGTGTTTTACCTACACCCGCAGTGGCTTATTTAACACGTAAGTTCAATGCCGACGCTGGAGTTGTTATTTCCGCTAGTCATAATGAGTTTTCCGATAACGGCATCAAGTTTTTGGGAGCCGATGGTTGTAAGTTAGCTGACGAGACGGAAGATGCCATCGAGAAGCAACTTGACAACTGGGAAGCACTGTCTAGCGCACGCAGAGACAAGATCGGGCGTGTGATTGAAGGTGCCGAAATGGTAGACGATTACCTTCAGCATCTGCGTGAGAGCATCAACTGCAACCTAACTGGATTGAAGATCGTTGTCGACGCCGCAAATGGCGCAAACAGCGAAATTGCTCCTAAGCTGCTGGCTTCTTTAGGCGCTGATGTCATTGCAATTAACTGTTCGCCAGACGGAACCAACATCAACCTAAACTGTGGTTCACTGCACCCCGAACAGATGCTTCAAACTGTTGTTCAGCGAGACGCCCACTGCGGAGTGTGTTTTGACGGTGACGCCGACCGCACCATCATGGGGGACGAGAACGGTAATGAGGTGGATGGCGACCGCATGATGGCGATTGCTGCGAAGCATCTACAGGAAGTGGGACACCTAAAGAACAACTTGCTTGTGGCTACGATTATGAGTAACCTTGGGTTGGATGACGCGATGTCGAACTATGGCATCAGCGTTCAAAGAACAACTGTAGGTGACCGCTATGTGGCCGAGCGAATGCGCAGCACCCAGGCTAGTCTAGGCGGCGAAAAGAGCGGTCATATTATCTTTACGGAATATGCCACGACTGGTGACGGACTTCTGACTGCGCTTCAGATGCTGGCCATTTTGAAGACCTCTGGCTGTGCTATGTCCGAGCTTTCGGGGATCATGAAAGAATACCCGCAAAGGCTGCTAAGTATTCGCGTCAAGGACAAAAACGCGTGGGCACTTAGCCCAGATGCCGCGAAATACGAGCAGTGGGGGCTTGACCAGCTGGGTGAACCCTCTCGCGTGAATATCCGTGCCAGCGGCACCGAACCCAAAGTGAGGGTGATGGTGGAAGCCAGTGATCACAAAAAAGTAGAGGCTGTAGCCGACGCTTTAGCAGAAAAAGTGGTTGCTGTGTGCGGTAAGCTAGAGGGTTAGCTAAAGCATGCTTCTAGCTGTTGATATAGGCAACACCAACATCGTACTGGGACTATACGATGGTTCACGGTTAAGACATCACTGGCGTGTTCGCACCGATAGGCAGCGCACCGCAGATGAATATGGCTTGCTGTTTACCCACCTTATGCAGATAGTTGGACTGCATCCCACTTTGATCGATGGTGCGATCGTCGGTAATGTGGTGCCTCCGCTGAACAGAACCATATCTATGGCTATCGATGTTTACTTCGGCATGAAGCCACTGTTTGTATCGCCAGAGCTAGATCTAGGCATTGGTATAAACTATCCAAACCCTACCGAGATAGGGGCCGACAGACTAGTTAATGCGGTTGCTGCTGTTAAGAAATACGGAGCTCCTGCGATCGTGGTTGACCTAGGCACCGCGACCACATTTGATGTTGTTGATGATACCCCGGCATATTGCGGTGGTGTGATTCTTCCGGGCCTGGAGACGAGTGCTGAGGGATTATATCTGAAGACCTCACGTCTGCCGCGGGTGAGCATTGAGCCACCCCTGCATGCCATCGGTAAATCAACAGTTGAAGCAATGCAGAGTGGTTTATATTACAGCTATGCTGGCGGAATCGACGCCATGATCTGCCGTGTGGTTGAGGAGTTGGGCGGTAAACCCGTGGTGATTGCCACAGGCGGACACGCCGTGCATGTTGCCCAGGCGTGCAGTCAGATCAACGACGTTGACCCCTGGCTTACCCTTGATGGCTTGTATTACGTGTGGCAGAGGGTGCATCCAGAATAGATATTGTTTGATTTAACAATACACAGTGGGCAGAAGCATGATGTTCTGCCCACTGCTGATTCTTGTAGTCAGCTGCTAACTATTAATAGCAGCCTCAACCACATCGCAAGCACGGATATTTCGCGCTGCAAGATCCTCGTCGTTCATATCCTCACTCCAGACATGGAATAACGGGTCGAAAGCATCGGGAAGAATAAGGTCCCATCCTGTTTCGTTGTAGACCTTAATACCATCAAGCAAGTTGAGGTCTTTTTCATTTTGATACTGTTGGGTGAGCAGCCGCATGACCTTTCCTTTCTGTTCCCATGGGCACCTCACTGTTTCGTGTCGAACGTGCAGCGATGGCAGCGCGGCGACTTGCTCTTGTAGGGTGGTTTCTGCTCGTGCTAACAACTCCAGAAGTTTGGTGAACGCGAACAGAGCGTCATAAGAACTCTGGAATTGGGGCAGAATGAAACCGCCGTAACCGTCACTTGCTAAAAAGATGGGTGGATCACTAGCCAAAGCACGCGCATGGATATCGCGAATATCTGAACGCGACCTTACGACACTGCCTCCGTATTGTCCCACAAGTATCTCCAGCATAGAGCTGACATACACGGGAGCCACAACACAGGACTTCTTGTGTGCTTTTGCCATCGTTTGAGCATACAACAGGAACAACTGCTGATCACTGAGCACAACACCTTCTGGTGTCACGATGACCATTCGTTCGCCGTCGCTCTCAAAAAGAACACCCATATCGGCATTAAGTGTATTGACGATCTGACTAAGATTTTCGATGTGGTTGTATCGGTCATTCGCCTGGTGCGGAGCCCGCTCTGGGTCGGAATAGGCGTTGAGTGCAATCACATCACAATCGAGCCTGCCCAAAATTGATGGCAGTATGCTTGCCATGCGATGGAATGCGAAATCCACAACGATGCGATATTTTGAATTTGAGAGCAGACGGGACTCTATGTGCCGTGAGAAGTCCGCTTGATATTGTTCAATAGTGCGTGCGTCATATTCGAGTTCGCCGATGGCGTTTGCGTCGGTACGGGCGAAGTCCTCCCTAAAGAAGATACTTTCAATCTTTCGTTCTGCTTGTTTGTTGAGGTAGACACCGTTCTTGTCGAAGAACTCAATCACCGTGACCCGCGGATTGTTGGGTGATATACGGATGTTCACTCCACCGGAGGCGTTGGCAACGCGAATATAATGCCGTGCAATGGGAACAGGCATAGTTCGAAGGTCAATCACATTCAATCCCATGCTCAGCAAGCCGCTGAGAACCGCATGTTTAATCATGCGCGAGGCCCTATGACTGTCACGAGACACCAGCACCGTGCTGCCTTTCCTAAGGCTGGCCCCATAACTTGCGGCGAGTTTACTGGCGAAGTCCGGCGTCAGCTCGATGTTGGTGATACCTTGAACACCCAAAGAGCGGAACAATGATCCCTGCCACTTACGCCCCCAGATAAGGCTCATGGTGACGACTGCACCTTGCTCAATATACTTGTCTGGCCAAATCTTTAACCCTGCGCGCAGTGTGCTGCCGGCTCCCATGGTCACACGGTCGCCCACAACGCATCCCTCACGAACGATGGTTTCTCTTTTGAGAATGCTGTGTGAACCAATCACTGAACTTGTGATGTGGCTGTCTTTACCCGCATATACTGAACCCCACAATACACTTCGCTCTACTGTGGCTTGCTCTTCGATGATGCTGTTTTCACCAACAACCGTATACGGCCCGACATGGGCACCTCTTTTGATGATGCTTTGTTTACCTATATATACAGGTGCTTCGATGTTGACACCAGACTGGATGTTGACGCCTGGTTCTACCCACACACCGGGGCTGCGCTCGACAGCATTCATACTCAGTTTGACTCGGCCGTTGAAGATATGCTCATGGGCTTCACGATACTGTTCTAGGTTACCGATGTCGCACCAGTATTCATCATCGCCCAATACATAACCATACAGCGGCTTTTGTTGCTCCAGCATCTTGGGAAAAACATCCGAACTCCAGTCGGTGTTCTTGTTGGGTTCCATTAGGTCAAACACTTCAGGCTCGAGCACATACATACCCGTGTTCACAGTGTCGCTGAACACATTGCTCCAGTCGGGTTTCTCCAGGAACCGTTCGATGTGCCCATCTTCATTCGTGATCACTACACCGAATTCCAATGGGTTAGGAACCCTGGCGAGCATCAGGGTCGCCATGCTGCCGCGTGTGCGGTGGAAGTTGATTGCACGATCTAGTCGTGCGTCGGTGAGTGCATCTCCGCTTACGATGACGAATGAGTCATCTTTCAGATACTTTTCACACTGTTTGACAGCTCCTGCCGTGCCAAGAGGGCTTTCCTCGATACTGTATATAAGCTTGACACCCAAGCTGGAGCCGTCTCCGAAATATCCTGATATCTCATCTGCGAGGTAATAAAGAGTGACCACGATCTCTGTGATCCCGAAAGATTTCAAGTGTAGAAATATGTGCTCCATTATCGGACGGTTCATTACAGGAACTAGCGGCTTTGGCCTTCCTGTGGTCAACGGACGCAGACGCGTGCCTTCACCACCGGCCATGACAACAGCTCTCATAAACGGTTACCTCCACATACCAGATTTCGGCGATATGTTATTCTAAGGATACCCTTTTATACTTAATGTAAAGCTACCCGATTCACCAAAGTGCCTATGCGGTCAATGGTGATCTCAATGACATCCCCATCTTGCAAAAAGACCGGCGGATTGCGATGTGCCCCAACTCCGCTGGGAGTGCCTGTGCTGATGAGATCACCAGGATAAAGGGTAATCACCTCAGTTAGCAACTGGATAATCCTACTTACGTTAAATAGCATGTCTGATGTGCACGCTTTTTGGCGTAAATCGCCGTTTACGCGTGTCTCTATATTAAGTGTCTGCGGGTCACCCAATTCGTCCGCAGTGATGATATACGGCCCGCATGGGGTAAACCCATCAGCACCCTTGGCGCGTGTCCACTGGCCTTCTGCGTTTTGAAGGTCTCGCGCGGTGATGTCGTTCATGATGGTATAGCCGAAGATCGCATCCAATGCGTTCTCTGGAGTGGCGTGCTGAATAGTTTTGCCAATAACCACACCCAATTCACCTTCATAATCTAGCTGATCGGTCACTGCAGGTCGGGTGACTATGCAGCCATGTGCGGTGAGGGCCGTTGGCGGCATCATGAAGATGGCTGGACAGTTGGGCAGAGCCTGACTGTGTTCCGCGCAGTGTTCACTGTAGTTCCAGCCGATACCGAAGATGCATCGTGCATCAGGTACAACCGGCAAAAGCTGAACGGATTGAATGTCTACTTCAGGGGCTGATTGGGCAATCGCATTGAGCTTATTAACCGATCCTCCCTGATCAAGCCATTGCTTAAGGGTTGGACACTCGGCGGCATGACCCATGTCGCGCAGCGACTGGTTGTCAAATATGCCCCATGATCTGACGCCATTATGATTAAAAGAGATGATTTTCATCTGATACCTCACTGTGTGTTATTTATTGTTTTTAGTATATATCAACCACTAATGTGGAATGATAACTACCTGCATATAGCCAATTGCGAAATAGCTATGATGCCGCGGGTTTAGTCACCCACACGACTTTGTTCCCAGAGCTGACGCTCCGGGAACTTCGTGCTGTGCGGGTTCCTGCACCGCGCGGTTTATCATTAGCTGCCGGCGTCGCTTCACTCCGGCCGGCGCATGGATGCCACTTCACCTGTTTCTTGGGCCCACCAATGTTACCTTGTTCCTTGTATAGAGCCATTCATTGACATTTTGCTCATATCCGCTACACTGCAACCTGCATGTGAATGTTGTTTTACCATTGGCTCATATGCAGAAACATAACTGAAGTGGCTCATTCTCACGGTACACTTGTTTTACACTGGCACATATAACATCCTCCTGATGAACGCATAGGGGCAATCTATGGATATAACGGGGCACCGAGCACGCGGCTTATACTGGCTGATCTTAAGCCTGCTGTCTGTATTCCTAGCAGAAGTAGTGACAGGATCTTTCAGATGGGGTGTTTTTGCATTTTGGGGTGTGATTTCGCTGATACCGCTTTACGGTCTTCATGCGGTGATACTTATGACGTTAACTCACCGACATGGTATCCCACGTATTGCGGTCATGACATCAGCGGGTGCCGTATTTGGACTTTATGAAGCATACATCACCAAAGTGATATGGGCGCCTTATTTCGATATCCCGCATCTGCAGCTCCTCGGTACCGATGTGGGTGCACTTCTGTGGGTTATCTTGGCCTACCATCCGCTGATGAGCTTCATCATGCCTGTGGCTGCCGCAGATGCTTTATGTTTGCACACGGGAATGTGGCGGCTGTGGACACCAAAAATACTGCGTCTTGCTCTGCTGAATGAACGTTCGCGTGATCGTGTTGTGGCTTCACTGGGCATCGCGGCTGGTCTGTTTAACGGCTGCGCGAATCCCGCCAAAGACTATGCCGTCACCATGTTGGCTGTGATGCTGAATGCCTGTCTGATAGCGGTATGTGTCGATCGGTTCAACCGCATATCAGGCAGCTCGCTGGTTGCTGCATCGAAAGTGCGACCGAACCGCCGGCAATTAGGCATCATGTTTTTGGCTCTGATGGTTGTCTATGCTCTGTTTGGTTATTTCATGCGTCCAGATAAGCTGCCTGCGCTGAGATACCACATCAGTGTGTGGGTGATGTACGGCTTTTTCATTTGGCTGTTTGTGAAGGGCAGCGGTTCGCACTGTGTATGCGGTGAACCACACAGACGGCATCAGCTCTTTACCGACCCACAGTATGTGTGTATTCGGTTCGGCTGCTACATGGTTTTAGGTATTCTTGTTGGGTATTGGCTGCCAAGTCCCCTGAAGGCCGTATTACTTATCCCAACCATCGTGGTAAGCATTGTGTGGAGCTGGTGGATGTACATCAAAGCGGTACGGATTGTCTGTGTAAAAAAGCGAGATCAGAATGAGTTGCTTTCTGTCGGTAACAAGTGACACAATAATTAAAATAACCGGAGCGAGGGAATAATGGATAGGTTTCATATTTTATATTGGTATGGACCTCCTGCGAATGAAACGACATTAAGCCGTTACAAGGAAATCAAAAAAGCGGGCTTCACCATGATTTCTCCGCCGGCGACTGGAATCATGAATAACTCGGGTGTCAGCGGTAATGAAGACGCGATTGAGTTAAATAAAAAGCTGTTAAGTATCGGCCAAAAACTAAAAATGCCGGTGTTGCTTGCCGATCCGCGGATTTCTGGCGCAGTGACATCCGATCTGCCTGTTCATACGTTGCTAGATGGTGTAGCCGATGATTACCGCAAGAGCTCTGCTCTGGGGGCGTATTTCATCACCGACGAACCGAGTGCTACTCAGTTTCCGCGTTTGGGGCAGATTGTTTCAGAGCTGCGCCGCCAGGATCCAAAACATATCAGCTGCATCAATTTGTTCCCCACATATGCCAACCCCGCTCAGCTAGGATCTTCTACATACAAGCAGCATCTTGAGGAATTTGTGCGCGTTGTTCAGCCTGAGTTGCTGAGCTATGACCATTACCACTGGATGCTGGACACCAAAGCGCCCCAAGTGGACCCCAATATGTCGGAGCGCGACAAGATTTTGTGGGAGATCGCATGGGAGCGGAAGGGTGCTGGTGACGACCGTCCAGGATATATGGAAAATCTGGAGATCGCTCGCGAGGTGAGTCGTAAGCATCAGCTTCCGTTGATGGTTGTGGCGTTGTTGCTGCCTCACGGACCATATCGAGATCCGAACATGGCGGAGCTTCTGTGGGATGCTTACCAAGCGTTGGCCTATGGTGCTAAGGCTTTGTGCTGGTTCACTTACTGGACGCCCGGCAAAGACGAGTGGAACTTCCACAATGCCTGCATTGACGAAAAAGGGAAACGCACGCATAACTACGCCGAAATTGCCAAAGTCAACAACGAAATCCTGCCGATTGGCAGGGCCCTGTATCATAGGCGCAGCCTTGGTGTGGTTCATGTGGGTTCTGAAACTGAACCGGTTGAACCATTTCGACCGAATTCGGTAATAGAAGCGGTAGAAGGTGGACGATTTGCATTAGGCTATTTCACATACGGCATTACGCTGGTCACAAATAAGGACTATGCTAATACATCGACTTGCCGCATCAAGGTCGCAAAAGGGATTCGTGTGATACAGTTCGACCGATCTACTGCGCGGTTTATGAGTGTTGCTTTGGACGATGGCTGGTTGTCGCTTAAGCTAAGACCAGGAAGCGGCGAACTGATTAAAATGACCTAGTTGCTGGAATAAGGCGTTACATCATGAAATAGTATACGGACGGTGACTTCATAAGGAAGTGATTATGACCCTCATTTTTGTTTTAGCGGTATTATGCGTCGTGTTTTTCCCTATTCCCGCTGCGGCTATGCGGTTGCCTAAGGGAAGGCTGTCACCCAAAATCGAACCATTTGATTACTCTGGAGTAGCCCTTGATGAGGGCTTTCTTCGTCGCCAGTTCGATGAAGTTAAAAACTGGAACTTGAGTGTTCCTAACGACGACTTGCTGAAACCCATGCGGCAGCAAGCGGGGCTGCCTGCGCCGGGAGCCACCCTAGGTGGTTGGTATGGACCGAATATCGGCCAGATCATCGGCGGATTGTCGCGAATGTATGCGGTGTGCGGTGATCCCAACTGTAAAGCTAAAGTCGATACCTTGATCAGCGAGTATATGAAATGTCTGTCGCCCGATGGTCGAGGTAACTTCAACGAGACAGGGCACTATAGCTACGACAAGATGGTTGGCGGATTGGTTGATGCCTCGCTCTATTGTGGGAACAAACAAGCAGTGGTTTGCCTGAGCAGAATCACGGACTGGGCTATTCTGCATCTCAACCGCAAGAACATATACGGCGATAACGGCACTGAGTGGTATACCCTGAGCGAGAACCTCTTTCGCGCGTATCTGCTCACCCACGAAGCAAAGTATCTGGGTTTTGCAGAAGCGTGGGAATATCCCGACTATTGGGATATGTTCAGGAACCACCAGGATATCCTTAGCCGAAAACCGCTGGCAGGTATGAACTCGGAGTTTTACCATGCTTATAGCCATGTTAATACCCTGTGCGGAGCTGTGATGGCATATCTGGTGAAAGGTGATCCGCGTTATGCCGATATCATTAAATC
>CAZFLA010000033.1:4815-27447 GCA_964519405.1 uncultured bacterium | reverse complement strand
AACATCCCAGATGAGGCTTTCCAGAAGATATTCGCGTTTTTCGACGAATACCAATGGCATCTTGACGACCGCCCTACCCGCGACGACAACGAGATTAACCCCGATGTGCTGGGCTATATTTTCGAAAAGTTCATCAACCAAAAGCAGATGGGCGCCTACTACACCAAAGAGGACATCACCGAATATATCAGCAAAAGCACCATCATCCCCTATCTGTTTGATGAGCTGAAGAAGAAGTGCCAGTTCGCCTTTGAGGGTGAGCAATCGGTCTGGAAGCTTCTGCAGGCCAACCCGGCCAACTACATCTACCCGGCAATGAAACGGGGCGTGATAGATGACGACGGTCAGGTGATCCCCGAGTCGGCTCTGCCGGAGTTTGTGCAAACTGGTATGCACGACCCCAATGCGCGCATGTTTGACCAAAACTATAACCTGAAAGCGGCGGATTACACATGCGAACCATACGGTTTGATGACACTGCCCACCGAGACCTGGCGCGAATACGCCGCACGGCGCACCCGCTGTTTGGAGGTGTTTGAGAAGCTGAGCCGCGGGGAGGTGCAGCAGATCAATGATCTCATCACCTACAACCTGGATATCCGGCAGTTTGCACAGGATGTGGTGGAGAGCACCGAGGACCCGGGTCTGTTGAACGCGGTGTGGGAAATTCTGAACGAAATGAGCGTGCTGGACCCCACCTGCGGCAGCGGAGCCTTCCTGTTCGCGGCCATGAATATACTGGAACCGCTGTATGAAAGCGCCATCAACCGCATGGAGGAGTTTGTCGATGCCTGGTCGGGTAGCGGTCACAAGGTGCATCCCAATTTCTACCGCGATTTTAAGGGTGTTCTTGAGCGTATAGATAAGCATCCCAATGCCCGTTACTTCGTGTTCAAAAGTATCATACTGAACAACCTGTATGGTGTCGACATCATGCATGAAGCGGTGGAGATATGCAAGCTGCGGCTGTTCCTCAAACTGGCGTCACTGGTCGAACCGGATCACACGGCTGCGAACATGGGGCTGGAGCCACTGCCCGATATCGACTTCAATATCAAAGCCGGAAATACGCTGGTCGGCTTTACCACGGAGGAGGAAGCCGCGAAAGCTGTCAACTCCAGTCTTCTAGTCGACACCGACAGTATGGATCAGATTAAAGCTAAAGCCGAAGACATAGAACACCTGTGGACTCGTTTCCATGAACAGCAGGTGTCAGATGGCGGCGATATAACTTCAGATGACAAACAGAATTTGGTCAACAGGCTGGCCCATCTTGCTGATGAACTGAGCAGATATCTCGCAAAGCAATATATCATTGATGCCTCACGCAACAAGACCAAGTATGATGCATGGCTTAAGTCACACCAGCCGTTCCATTGGTTTGTGGAGTTCTACAGCATTATGAGGCGTGGCGGTTTTGATGTCATTATCGGTAACCCGCCGTATGTTGAGATATCAGCTATAAAAGACACATATGAGCTGTTAGGTCTATCTCTGATCAAATCAGGTAACCTGTTTGCTGTATGCGCAGAGCGATTTATATCACTATGCAAAGTCAGTGCCAGGATTGGAATCATTATCCCCATCAGTGCTGTTTCAACCCCTCGTATGAATTTGCTGATGTCATATCTAGAGAACTATTGCCATCCATTGCATATAAGCAACTATGCTGTGCGTCCAACGAAATTGTTTGTTGGGGTCGATATGAATCTTACAATTTGTCTCGGTAGGAAAGCGTCAAGTGATCAACAAATGCTCTACTCAACTGGCTATAAACGATGGTATTCGGAGTTTAGGGACTATTTATTCTATTCCTTGATATATGCGCAAACAACTTTTCAATATGCTACATCAGCGATTCCTAAAGTTCACTGTAAAACGGAGATTTCAATTCTTGCAAAATCTAGAAACCTGCAGATGGCTGAGGAATTTCTAAGCAAATCACCAAATTCGGATGTTGTCTATTATCACAGCGGAGGTAGATATTTTAGGAAATGCTTACTTGATAAAATCTCTAATGAGTATAAGGAACTCAGGTTGTTAAGTGGTTGTAGCAGCGCTTTTCAGTGTCTGTTGTCTTCGTCATATTACTACTGGTTCTGGATTGTAAACTCCGACTGCTATCATGTAACCAAGGGAGATATCGGTGCCGTGAGACTACCACCTTCTCTCATATCAAGCGAAGCATGTAATGAACTGTCTCAACGTCTAAACAGCAACCTCATGGGTAATTCGATCAAACGGATTCGGAACCGTGCTGGTGGTAGTCAACAGAATGAAGTCAACTTCAGAGTTGGATTATCAAAAGGTATCATTGATGAGATTGATCTCTTATTAGCTGTGCATTATAACTTTTCGGACGAAGAACTCGACTTCATTATTAACTACGATATAAAATACCGCATGGGCCTCAGTGGTGAGAGCGAGCCGGACAGTGAGTAGTGTTATAAGAGCGCAGAAGAAGCATACACCGCATTACCATGTGATACCGGTTATATGTATGTGGGGATGTAGATGGCAACAGATAGCCCGACTCAACTGACTCCGAAACAGCAACGTGTGTTGAAGTTCAATGCCGAAATGCATGATAAGTGGTGTATAGAAATTCATATAATCACTTCGGCTATCGGACGGCTTTACGATGATACACAGCTATTTCGTAGTATGATGGATATTTTCAAAAGACCTGGAAATGCACATATCAATGTATATGTCGATTGGATTCAACGAACATATTCCATTCATGCATGTATGTCAGCCAGGCGCTTATGCACTGGTAAAAAAGATGAGCACTCCATAATCTGCTTGCTAACACGGATTTCAAAGAACCTCAAGGTGATCCCAAGATCGAACTTTCATGATGGAAAGGCACCATCCAGTTTCTTTGATGACTACAACGACTACGCATCAGCAGATAAAGTGAAAGCTTTAATAAACGATATCAAAGCAACATATGCAAGCATACAGCCTATAATCGATATGAGAATGGCACACCATGATACAAAGGAACTGGCATTATACCCCAAGTTCCAAGATGTGTTTATCATAGTCGACAAGATTATCGAAATCTATAACCAAATAACTACATATCTTTACGGAGGTTACCCCACCCTTCCAGCATGGACATTATCTGGAGAACAGCTATTTGCGGAAATCCACGACTACATCAACGATTCCATTAAGTAACTAAGGAATGCCACCCATTACCGTTTCCTGCTCCATCAAATGCCCAGGCAAGGTGATACTGGCCACGTTTGACCTTGTGTCCGCACTGCGAGCACACCCGGTGCATGTGGTCGGCGGTTTCCATTCCCCCATGGAGCAGGAATGCCTGCGCTTGCTGCTCCGCGGGAGCTGCCAGGTCACGTTCTGTTATGCACGGAGCATCCCCAGGCGGTTGCCGCCCGAGTTCGCCGGGCCGATCGGGCAAGGCAGGCTGCATCTGCTCTCCGCCACATCCGAAGGGGTGAAGCGCCCGACCGTGGCCACCTGCATCGCCCGTAATCGGATGGCTGTGTCGATGGCACCGGTGCTGCTTGTGCCCTACGCCAACCCGGGCGGTCACACCGAGGCGTTGTGCCATGAGGCGCTGGCGCAGGGCAAACGGCTGCTGACCTTCGGCTTTGAGTGCAACCGGCAGCTTCTAGATGCCGGTGCTCAACCTGTTGCTACAGCCGATGATGTAGTTGCGGCATGTTACGCAGTCAGCTAACCCACCCAGCTTCCCCGACAGGCATCAGCCGGCGAGCCAGCGGCGGATGGCGGCGATCACACCCGGTGTGCGTGCGCTGAACTGGTGGCCCTCGGGTTCCCACCAGCCGTATACGCACATCAGCATCACACCCTCGCGGGTGAGGGCATCCAGGTGGGCGTTGGCACCGGCTTCGGTGCGGCTGTTGTTGCCAAACTCCATCTCCACAGCGGCCCAGTCACCGTTGCGCATCTTGCGAAAGTCGCGGCCGAGTGTGGGGATGTCCACAACCCCGTCCATCACAGTGACGCCTGGCCGGCAATAGGGGTTGACCGCCGTAGCCAACGGCAGCACGCAGCCATTCTCTGCCAATATCTGTGGGATATTCGGTGTGGTGATGGCACCCGTGAGGTGTGTGTAGATGCGCTGTTTGGGCAGACCCGCTTTACGGCAGAGTTTTGTCCAAAATTCCATGTAGTCATGCACCACATCGGTTAACAGCTCTCGACGAATCTGCTTCGGAAGTACCCCTCGTTTTGCGGCCATGCTCTCCACTTTTTCGGCGGTATACCCGCGCGCTGTTAAAGCCGCAAAACCGGTCTCCACCAAGTCGGCAGCACCAAACTTAACCCCTTTATCTTCGGGCCAACTGGCTGGGTCGTTTAATCCCAGCACGGTCGCATCGTAGTATCCGGTTTCCCAGCCGGTCACCACCCCCGCAAAAAGATACTCCCGTCCCTCTTTGCGCCAACGCTTCAGCCGTTCCACGATGGGAGGCAAGATATACTTCATCAGCCGGTTTTCGATGTCTTTACGGAATGGCTTGCTCTCGAAGTTACGCGGAGCTTCCACCACAAACCAGGAGCCCCAGTTAATCCAACGGCTCTTTGCTAGCGGACCGTGTTTACTGCCTGGTGAAGGCCAGTCCGTCCATTCCACAACCTCTGGATCTTCGCTGCGAGGCGGGTAGTTCCAGTCGTCCATGTGGATGAGCACAGGATAGCCGCTCTTTTCGGCCTTATCCAGTGCTGCGATGACCTGCGCCTTCAGTCCCTCAGGAGGTGTGCTGAGTGTATAGAGAACCAGCCCAAACCCTATCTGCCGCTGGTTCTGCGGCTTCGCGGCTGGAAAATACTGGCTGTAACTCTCGGTCTCACCGAGTATGATGAAATATCGATGGTCCACTACGCACTCCTATCTTTCGCGATGGCTGGATTCTTTGAAATCTATGCGGATGAGCTGACCAGCGGTTAGCTTAGGCAGCGTCATCTGACCGTCTCCAACAACCGCATTTGACGGTTGACCAGAAGCCGATAGACCTAACTGCCATCGCAGATGAACATCGCCCGATGAGCCCACGCGCAGCTCCGCATGCTGCAGCATGCCAGATTTCCACTGCAGGCTGATCTCATGCCCTCCGCGTGCGCGGATGCCGGTCACCTTCCCTTGCGGCCAAGCGGTCGGCAGAGCCGGAAGCAACCGGATCTCGTCATCATGGCTTTGCAGCAGCATCTCAGCCACTGCCGCCGACCCTCCGAAGTTGCCATCGATCTGAAATGGCGGGTGAGCACAGAACAGGTTGCTGTAGCTTCCGCCCCCAGAGCTGTAGTTGGCAACCGTGTCATTGACAGGCCGCCACATTCGGCTCAGCAGTTCATATGCACGCTGACCTTCGCCTAACCGTGCCCAGAACAGCGACTTCCAAGCCATCGACCATCCCGTGCTGACATCACCACGGCGTTTAAGTGTAACCTTGGCGGCTTCTGCTAATTCCGGTGTCTTCACGGGGTCTATCATCGTTCCGGGATATAGGGCGTAGAGGTGCGATATATGCCGATGAGTAACCTCCAGCTCCTTAAACTCCTCTAGCCACTCCAAAAGTTGCCCTTCACTGCCCACTCGTAGTGGGGGCAGTTTAGTGATGAGCTCGTTCAACTGTTTGCGGAACGGGGCATCTTCATTGAGTATCTCCGCCGCCTTGATACAGTGTTGGAAATGCTCGGTGAGGATTTCGGTATCCATATACGGCCCGGCGCAGATGGTGGCATTAATACCGTCAGGCGACATAAAGTGGTTTTCAGGAGAGTTCGATGGGCATGTCACCAACCACCCATATTTGGGATGCTTCACCAAGGTGTCCACAAAGTAGAGGGCTGCCTCTTTCATAATCGGGTAAGCCCATTTCAAGAAGGCCTCATCAGGTTGATAGGCATAGTGTTCCCAAAGATGATGGCATAACCAAGCCGCGCCGTTCACCGTGCTGCCCCACTGGATATCCTCACCGGGCGATGTAAATCCCCAAATGTTGGTAATCACATGCGCCACCCAACCGCGGGCTCCATACATCCGTTTCGCGGTGAGCTGTCCGGGTTCAACCAATGAGCTAATGAGCTTCATCAGCGGCTCATGGCACTCGTGAATGTTTGTCACCTCGCTGTGCCAGTAGTTCATCTGCACGTTGATGTTCAGGTGATAGTCACCATTCCACGGAGTTTGCACCTCCTTGGACCACAACCCCTGCAGATTTGCCGGCAGACCGCCCTGCCGCGAACTGCTGATCAGCAGATACCGCCCAAACTGCATGTATAACGCAGCAAATCCTGGGTCAGATTGCCCCTGATGCACCCGCGCCATCCGTTGATCGGTGGGCAGTTCGTCGCCTTCAGAGTGACCCAGCTCGATGCTGAACCTTTTGAACAATCTCTGGTAGTCGCGAATATGCTCACTCATCAGGCGTGAATATGCCGTTTTACTGGCCTTGGCCAGCCGATCCATACCGATTGATTCGTAATCCGCTTGACGCTTCATTGGCTGGTATGGCACCACATCCGTTGCAGATGAGATGATCAGCGTGAAGCCGTTGGCACCTTTCAGCTTAAGCGATGATCCCTCATCACTAAGCTGACCGCCTTCATGAAGCACCCGAACCCTGGCCCAGAACCGCGTGCCTAGCCGCGTATCACTGCCCGACAGTTCGCCGCGCATCACAAGCTCCTGAGCTTCGACTGATATTCTCGCAGCCTCTGCCCGGCTTAAGCTGATCGTCACAGATACCGCGCCGGCTCGGTCGCACGAACATCTATATACCAGCACCTGGTGGACGGCACTGCTGAACACCTCGCGTTTATAGCTCACGCCATCGGAAGTAAACTGGCTGCGTGCCACTGCTTGCGAAATGTCTAGTTCGCGGCTATAAGCAGTGACACTGTTGATACCATCATATTGCAGATGCAGATCACCCAACGTCTGGTAACTACCGTAGGCTATTCTAGCTCCCGAGCCCATGCCACTTCCGGGCCCCTTGCACACAAAGTGCTTGGACATCAAGGCCTGCGCTTCGGCATACCGATCGGCAAAGAGCAGTTCTCGCACCTGCGCCAGCACATCACGCGCCTCGGGATTATCTGCATCCTGAGGGCCACCGCTCCACATCGTGATGTCATTCAACTGCAACTGGTCGGAGCTGGTACCCGCATAGTGCATGGCGCCTAATCGTCCGTTGCCAACCGGCAGCGCCTGTTCCCATACAGCAGCAGGCTGTGTATACCATAAACGCAAAGCCATTGAAGTCCTCCGCATAGTCAGTTATCTATCGGACTTTAGTTTCGGCAGGGTGTGAATAGAATCCTGTGCATGATGTACACAAAAAGGGGCAGCCATATTAAGCTGCCCAAAAGATGACTATCTGAACGGATCCACGCTATTTACCGACGGCGTTCATAACCTCCGCGACCACCTCGCTCATTTTCTTCATGCGATATGGCTTGGGTAGATACGCGTTATATTTAACGAGTTGTGACGGTTCGGGCATGTCTTCCTCATCATAGCCGGAGGATACAATGACCGGCAGATCCTTACTGACTTGCCGGATCAGCTCCAGTGCTTCCTCTCCGCCCATCACAGGCATCGTCAAATCGAGTATCACGATGCTGTATTTTGTAGGACTTGCCATGATCATATCCACAGCTTGTTTCCCGTCAAAAGCAAATTCCACAGCGAACCCCATCCGCTGAAGGATGACATTCGCAACTAAACGCACACCGTCTTCATCATCGACAACCAAGGCAATAGATCCTTGTTCTGCAGCCCATTCCTGACCGGTTCCGCTCGAGGATGTGTCTGCACTGTGATGTATTCCGTGATGCATAGTATGTGGTGTTCTCCTTACAATGACAGGTCTCATGGTTGTGCCTTTGCTGCCTGCTCCGGTTGCAGGACGTAGGCACAAAATGAGCTGCTGATGTATGTGAATTACGCAGCCGAACCCGCTCACCCTTTATTGTACCCGGGCCATCAACTCACCACAGACTCTATGCTTAATGTTTTGGTATTACTATCTATGATAATTGGCTTTCTGCTATCATATTGGCTGTGATGGATGAAACAATGAGCCCTCAAAAACCGATGATTGCCGAGCTTGTCATCAATGTAGCCATTGAGCTTCAAGACACCTACAGCTATCTCATACCCGCGGAGCTTATACCCGAAGCGAAATGTGGTCGGAGTGTTTTGGTGAGCTTCCATGGGCGTGATGTGGTTGGCATCGTGGCGCGTTTACGCATCGGACAGCCGGATGAGATCAGTGAACTCAAAACCATCAGCAACTTTATTGAGGGTGAAATCACCGTTGATGAACCACGGCTGCAGTTGGCCGAGTGGATGGCTAGCGAATACCGCGCACCGTTAAGCCGTTGTGTGAGCCTGCTAGCCCCAGTTCAAATGCATGCCAAAATACAGAAACAAATCTGGCTTACCCCACAGGCCGAGCAACGCGAGCTGTTTGAAGAGCAATCGAACAGTGCGGAGCAGCGGCTGCTAAACCTGCTGCGCTCATCAGCGGGACAGCTGCCAGAGGCTGGCTTAAAAATGCGCTTTCCGGCAAACCAACTGCAGTCGGCGATACATAAGTTAAAACGCCGAGGGCTTATTAAAGAAGTCGGTGTGGTTAAGCTGCCTGCCACACGGCAGAAAACCGCCCAGCACGCTGCGCTCGCCTGCAGCCCATCACTAGCTTCCGAAATGAGCATCACGCTTAAACACAAAGCACCTAAGCAAGCGGTTCTGCTGGAAGCGCTGACAAACGTCAGCGAGCCCATCATTTTGTCGCAGCTGCTGGAGCAAACGCAAAGCACACGGCAAGCAGCCAAGTCACTGGCGGACAAGGGGCTCATCACAGTTACGGAGCTTCCTGTTCGCCGCAGCCCATTCGCAATGATTGACGAGGCACTGCAGAAAGCGGCAAAGCATCATGAGTTCGACCTAACCGAGGATCAAGCCTGTGTTTTGTCTGCCATCACATCTGGGCTAGATCAACAGGAGTTCCGCAAGTGGCTGTTGTTTGGCGTCACCGCATCGGGTAAAACGGAAGTCTATCTTCGTGCTATAGAGCATTGCCTTAAGCTAGGCAGACAGGCCCTGCTGCTGGTTCCTGAGATTGCCCTCACATCGCAGCTGGTGCAAGCGGTGCGGCAGCGTTTTGGTGAATTGGCCGCGGTGCTGCACAGCGCACTGAGCAACGGTCAACGGTATGATGAGTGGCAGCGTGTCGCTGAAGGTGAAGCGCCTATTGTGGTTGGCGCTCGAAGCGCGGTTTTTGCTCCATTAAAGAACATTGGCTTAATCATACTTGATGAAGAGCACGAAGCCACATATAAGCAACAGGATTCCGCTCCGCGGTATCATGCCCGTGATGTAGCGCAATACCGAGCGCAGCAGTCCTCAGCCGTGTTGTTGTTGGGCAGTGCCACGCCAAGCATTGAGAGCTATTATCGCGCGCAGCAGGATGGTCAGCTTTTGTGCTTGCCGCACCGTGTATCTGGTCAAGCCATGCCCGAGGTGCATATCATAGATATGCGCGAGGCATCCCGCGTGAAGACCAGCATCTTCAGCACTGCATTGGCAAACGCCATCAACGACACCTTGCGTTGGCGTGAGCAGGTGATTCTGCTCATAAACCGCCGTGCGTGGGCGATGTGCGTGATGTGCCGTAAGTGTGGTGAGGCCATCAAATGTAACCAATGCGCGGTGTCACTGGCATACCACAAGGCCGATGGCGTGCTGCGCTGCCATCATTGCGACTACAGCACACCTCTGCCAGATAAATGCCCCAGCTGCGGTGCACCGAATCCGCTGCCGTTTGGTCTGGGCACAGAACGGGTAGAGGAGGATGTGCAGCGGATGTTTCCCGATGCGCGCGTATTGCGGATGGATCGCGATACCACACAACGCCAGGGCGCACATTATGAACTGCTGCAGCGGTTCCGAGAGCATGAGGCCGATATCCTCATCGGCACCCAGATGGTAGCTAAAGGGCTAGACTTTCCTAACGTCACATTAGTCGGAGTCGTGATGGCTGACAGCGGATTGAACCTGCCCGACTTCCGCGCCTCAGAACGCACCTTTCAACTGCTCACCCAAGTAGCTGGCCGTGCCGGTCGTGCGCAGCGACCAGGGCTGGTGTTTGTTCAAAGCTTCAATCCAGAACATGAAGCCGTCGTATCTGCCAGCCAGCATGACTACATGGGCTTTTACCAGCACGAGGTGCCTTTGCGGCGTTCGTTAGGGTATCCGCCATTCTCCCGATTGGCGAACTTAGTGGTAACAAGCGAAAACGAAGCCGATGCCCGTAAAGGTGCTGAGGAACTCGTAAGCCGTCTCGCTGAGATGATCCAGTTTAGAAACACAAAAGCGCTCTTGATGGGTCCTGCCCCTGCTCCGCTCAGCAAAGTGCGGGGGATTTACCGGCATCACTGCCTCATTAAAGTGCAGCAGCCTAACGAGCTGCCAGCCTTGTTGGAGGCGGCTTTGCCCCGTGTAAAGCTTCCCGAGAACTGCCAACTGCACATTGATATCGACCCCACAAGCACCCTGTAAAATACCGAGAAATTGTCTTTAAAAACTAGTACAAATACTAGTAAAATCCCGCACAAAACATAGATTTAAGCTTAGATAACCGGGTATCTATAATACAGTTCAGTTGTTATTCCCGCTGCTATAAAGTTAGCAGATAAGCTGAACAAAGAACTACTCTGGCGAGTTCTGAAACCGGCAAATCTGGTAGTCGAAGCGACTGCCATGAGTAGCAAGCAACCCGGCGAGTTTGGTAATTGGTAAAGTGAAGAAAAACACGAAGGCCGGGTAGCAGGTCCGCAACTTGACAAGAAAGTCGAGGACATCGCATGAGCGGACGCGCAGGAGTCTTCAACATTACGCCCAACAAAGGAGCAGACATTGGAGAATCCCCCGCAGGAAGCGCCGCGTCTTATCATCGATCGCACCTTAACTATGGGGATACTCAATGTAACCCCAGACTCATTCTCTGACGGTGGGCGGTTCCTTCACCATGACAACGCAGTGAGTCGCGGTCTCGAGCTTATAGGGCAAGGCGCAGACATTATTGATGTTGGTGGTGAAAGCACCCGTCCGGGGAGCCTCCCTATTATGGAAGAGGTGGAGATAAAGAGGGTGCTGCCGGTGATACAGGCGCTAGTTTCTCGAGCACCAGTCTCAATTGATACAACCAAAGCTGCTGTAGCGGCAAAGGTTCTTGAGGCTGGTGCTTTTTTGGTGAACGACGTAAGCGGCCTGACCGCGGATGCCGATATGGCTAAAGTGGTTGCCGATTACGACGCATCCTGCTGCATCATGCACAGCAAAGACACTCCGCTTACCATGCAAGACAACCCGCATTATGATGACCTCATTCGCGAAGTATGCGACTTTCTTGACCGCCAAATCAACGCAGCACTCGATGCTGGCATCAAGCAAGATAAAATCTGGATAGATCCCGGTATTGGTTTTGGCAAAACCCTTCAGCATAATCTTCTGCTCATCAAGCACCTCGATGAACTAAAGAGGTTCGGAATGCCCATCTTGCTCGGTGTCTCTCGCAAGAGTTTTATCGGCACCATTCTTGGCGGAATCCCACCAATAGAGCGCGTAGACGGCACCGTTGCGGCGTGCATACTCGGCATACAGCACGGCGCCAACATACTCCGCGTGCACGATGTTGACCACGTCTCACAAGCCATCAAGGTCGCCGAAGCGATTATGAACGTCTAGCAGCTCACTCCCTCTCTACTATATATACCGTCAAGCTGCAGGGGCATGAAACGGCAGATACAGTCCTCATTCCCGTGCTCCGGTGGCATTATCACGTCATTAAGCACAATCAACATGGCAGCATTGCTGGGCCGATACACAGCAGCATTGGCATTCATGTGCCGGCCGGAGTGAAGCGACGCCGGCAGCTGATAATTAGCAGTGCGGTGCAGGAACCCGCACGAAACGAAGTTCCCGGAGCGTCAGCTCCCGGAATATAGTTGTGTGGGTGACTAAACCCGCGGCACTATTACCGAAGGCCTATGGCGATGGGTTCGGTGGCCCGGCAGCTGCGATGCATGGCTTTACTGAACATAAAGTATATGTTTCTGCGGTAATCGAATACAAATATTGCTCAAACCCCTCGGTTCTTGATATACTTTTCATGGTCTGCAAGCCCGGGTGGTGGAATCGGTAGACACACGGGACTTAAAATCCCGAGCCGCAAGGCGTGGGGGTTCGAGTCCCCCCTCGGGCACCAACTTCAGACTATAGTCGATTGTATCGACCCTATGTGATCACCCCCCTATCGGGGTTCCCTCGGTGGAGAGTGACCACCAACGGAGGCAGAACCTGATATGAGTTTTCAATACGATGTGGCAGTAATTGGCGCCGGCCCTGGCGGTTATGTTGCAGCTATTCGCGCCGCACAGCTTGGCGGAAAAGTGGCTTGCATCGAGCGCGGGAATGTAGGCGGCACCTGCCTTAACGTTGGATGCATCCCAACTAAGGCTTTAGTCGCCGGTGTCGAGCGCTTCCATCAAATCAAAAACAGTAAGAATTTTGGCATCACCGTCGGTGATGTTTCTATAGACTTCAATGGCCTGATGGCTCACAAAGAGAAAGTCGTCAAGACACTTCGCGGAGGCATCTCTGGTCTGTTCAAGAAGAACAAGATCGACAGCATCGCCGGCAGCGCAACGCTCGTTACCCCGAACACCATCAAGGTAACCCGCGAAGATGGCAGCTCGGATACCATCACCGCAAAGAGCATTATCCTAGCGACCGGATCTGAGCCAGTTCGCTTGCCTGTTCCTGGTCTCGACGGCGAAGGTGTCTGGACCAGTAATGAAGCGGTTAATGCACCGTTTATGCCTAAGCGACTAGTCATTATGGGCGCTGGCGCCATCGGATGCGAGTTTGCTTATGTGTTCAACAACCTTGGCAGCAAGGTTACCGTGGTTGAGATGATGCCGCAGATCCTTCCGCTGGAAGATGCCGAAATCGCCGCTGAACTGGCGAAGAGCCTAAAGCGACAGGGCATCGATCTGAAGGTTGGCGCACAAGCTAAAGAAGTCAAGCACCTCGCTGACGGCAGCAAACAGGTAATCGTACACACCGACAAGGGTGACGAAGTCATCGAGTGCGACATCGTGCTGATTGGTGTTGGCCGACGTGCTGTTCTTCAGGGCCTTGGTATCGAAGGACTAGGCATTCGCACCCACAAAAAAGGCATCGAAGTCAACGAAAAGATGGAAACCAACGTGCCAGGCATCTATGCCATCGGCGACGTCATCGGGAAAATCCAGTTGGCTCACGTGGCATCCGCTGAAGGCGTTGTCGCAGCCGCTAATGCAATGGGCGGAAGCGAGACCATGAAATACAAGGTTGTGCCTAACTGCGTATACACCGTGCCAGAAGTTGCCAGCGTAGGACTAACAGAAGCTCAGGCAGTTGCAGAAGGTCACGATGTTAAGGTCGGACGCTTCTCACTGCGATCCCTAGGTAAAATGATGGCCATGGGTGAGACCGAAGGTATGGTCAAGATTATCGCCGATGCAAAATACGGTGAAGTTCTTGGCGTGCGCATCATCGGTCCACATGCTACCGACATGATCGGTGAGCCTGCAACGGCAATGAGCCTGGAAGCAACCCTAGAAGACATGGTGCGCGTGATCCACGCCCACCCAACCGTCACCGAAGGTCTGTTGGAAGGCTTCGAAGACGCTCTTGGTCACGCTATTCACAAGTAGAGTAATGAGTCGCTAACTCTAAATACGGTCTGCGAACAACGCAGACCGTATTTTGTCATAATAAGGGTGTGCATATCACACTATATCTGCCACACCATATCCTGAGGTGATACCATGAACAGATACCTGCCGATTATCGCTCTATGTGCTGCAGCCTGCATGCTGGTAACTGGCTGTGGAAAGCCCAAAACGGAAGAAACCGCACAACCATCATCCGCCAAGCAGCTAAGAGTTGCTATGGTGACGGATGTTGCTGGCCTTACAGACCGCAGTTTTAATGAGACCACCTGGAAGGGACTGCAGAAAGCCCAAAAGGATATGGGTGTAGAGATCAAAGCCGTTGAAAGCCGGGCAGTTGCCGACTATGAAACAAACTTGTCTCTGCTGGCTCGCCAAGGATATGATGTTGTCTTTGCAGTAGGTTTTGCAATGTATGATCCACTGAATAAGGTGGCTGCGCAGTTCCCAAAAACTAAGTTCGCGATTATCGATACCGACGCTCCTAAGCAGCCCAACTGCAAGGGACTCGTGTTTCGCGAGAATGAAGGCAGTTTTATAGCAGGGGCGTTAGCGGCTATGGTCAGTAAAACAGGCACAATCGGCTTCGTTGGCGGATTGGATATCCCCCTCATCAAAAAGTTTGAAGTCGGTTACCACGCCGGCGCCATCACAGTTAACCCCAAAATCAAATTCATCGCAGGATATGCCGGAAGCTGGGAAGACCCCACCAAAGGCAAAGAGCTAGCACTTAGCCAGTATGAGCGAGGTGCTGACATCGTGTTTGCTGCCGCAGGGAAAACCGGACTAGGTGTCATCGAAGCAGCCAGAACCAAAGGCAAAGGCTATTACGCCATTGGCACCGATGCAGACCAGGACTATATTGCGCCAGGAAGTGTGCTGACCAGTATGATGAAGGGGCTTGACAAGGTAGTCTACGATGTTACCGCCGACGTAAAAAGCGGTAAGTTCAAAGCAGACAACCAAAGCTTCGGGCTCAAGGAAGATGGTGTGCGGCTTAGCCCCATGACCTACACCAAGGACAAACTGCCGGCTGATGCGCTGAAGCGTATTGACGCACTGAAACTGAAGGTTGTGGATGGCTCGATAAAGGTGCCATCTGATGAAGCGGCACTCAAGGCTTTCCAGCCCGCACTAAAGACCCCGTAAGGAAGGATTTTACGAATGATCGTAGATGCACGAGCCAACCGAGTCACGCTGTATGGTGAACTGAACTCGAATCAGTGGCTGACAATTAAGGCTGCCGCCACATTGCTGCTGAAACGAAACCCGACGGGTATTATCATCAGCTGCAGCGGTCTTGAAGGGCTTACTCCTGAAGGCGCTGTCACTTTTATCCACGCTCAGCAGTATATCCAGCATAACGGAGCGCGTATCGTCTTCTGCGAAGTGCCCGCTCATCTATTGCCCGTGCTGCGATCGACCCCAGGCTTACGCAGTCAACTGAACGTTGCAAAAACACTGGAAGAAGCGCTGGCATCGCTTGGTGAAGGCAACGACGATATCAACGAAGCAGATGACCGCAGCAAAGATACTGCCTGCTATAAAGTGCTTCTGCCCATTTGGGATAACCTGGACACTACGTCATTAGCAGACCACAGCCGGCATCTTGCCAAAGATGCACATGGCATGGTCAAAGGTGTCTATATGCTGGTGGTTCCTCAGAAGCTGAACATTGACGCTCCACTTCCTGAAGAGGAAGAGAATGCCAACGTTGTGCTTGACCAGCTGAAGCAAGGTGCAAAAGCTGCCAAACTGAGGTGTGATACCCATCTGTTCCGATGCCGCAGCTTAACCACGGGTCTGTTAAAACTCGCCGAAGCTGAACAACCAGACATACTGATACTCGGCATTCCCAACAACGCTGAAGATGGTTACGACCTCAACGAAGTGCTTGCGAAGGCGCCCTGCGAGGTGATTATCAGCAAGCCTAAAAATAAAAAATGACCATAGAATGGTAGGACATATGCGACAAGGAATCATCGAACGATACCGAAGCTTTATGCCGGTTAATGATATTACCCCAGTGGTTTCGCTGCTAGAAGGCTCGACTCCGCTGATAGCTGCTCCACGGATCAGCAAGTGGATCTCCCCGTACGTTGAGGTTTACCTCAAATTCGACGGTATGAACCCCACAGGCTCGTTTAAAGACCGCGGAATGACAATGGCCATCAGCAAGGCTGCGGAAGTCGGTGCCAAGGCTGTTATCTGCGCCAGCACAGGCAACACCAGCGCCAGTGCGGCTGCATATGCCGCGCGAGCGGGCATGAAGTGTTTTGTTTTGCTGCCTAAGGGTAAAGTAGCTTTGGGTAAACTCAGCCAAGCACTCATGCATGGTGCCAGAGCGCTCGCCGTTGAAGGCAACTTCGATGAAGCACTAGATATCGTGCGTGAGATTGGCGATAAATACCCTGTTACCATCGTAAACAGCACCAACCCATTCCGTGGAATTGGCCAGCGAAGTGCCTCGTTTGAGATCGTAGACGATCTTGGCGACGCCCCCCACTATCATGCTCTTCCTGTTGGCAATGCGCGAAATATCGTGGCCTATTGGGAAGGCTTTCAGGTTTATCACGAAGCTGGTAAAAGCACCCGACTGCCCAAGATGCTGGGCTTCCAGGCTGCTGGCAGTGCGCCTATCGTGGATGGTCATGTTATTGAACATCCAGAGACTATTGCCACCGCTATTCGCATCGGTAACCCTGCTAGTTGGAAACAGGCGGAATCCGCCCGCGATACATCCGGTGGCTTGATCGACAAGATCACGGACGAGCAGATACTAGAGGCTTATCAGCAAGTAGCGGCACTTGAGGGTGTATTCTGCGAACCAGCCAGCGCTGCTCCGCTTGCTGGTCTTAAGATGCTTGCAGATCGCGGATTCTTCACCGAACATGCTGTGATTACCGCGACACTCACAGGTCATGGTTTGAAAGATCCCGACACCGCGATGAGCTGCTGCGATGGGGCTTTCCAAAAGGTGCCGGCGACTTTCGACGCCGTGCGCAAGGCGCTTGAACTAGACTAGGCTACCGTATTGTGGACGGCTCGGACGGTTGTTCTGGGCCGTCCAAGCTCCACTCCCTATCGCCAGTTACTTAATTCTCCACAATGCTGCTAGGCAGACTGCGCTGCGGCCCTGGATCAAGGGTCTGCCGGATGCGCTCGCGCATAGCATCGTCCATCTGTTCTACCATCACATCCATTTGCTGCTGCATCTGTGATATCTTATCTAGTAACTCCAAAATCACTTCCACGCCTGCAAGGTTTACGCCCATATCCTGGGTGAGGCGCTGTATCTGCCGCAGCCGCAGCAAATCGGCATCGCTATACAGCCTGTTCTTGGCGTTCACTCGCTGTGGGGTTACCAAACCTAACCGTTCGTAAAGTCGCAGTGTTTGCGGATGAACACCACACAGCTTCGCCGCTACAGATATTAGGTAGACAGGTTCATACTGGTTTCTATCCATTACTTATCCCTTATCCTTTCCCCCGGTTTTTCAAGCTCTGCTGTAGTTTCGTCAACAGGTTTGTTTCATCATCGGTTAGTTCCGATGGCACTGTAACCCTAACACGGGCATACAAGTCACCAGGCTTACCGTTTCGCCGAGGTATACCGTATCCTGGAAGGCGATATCTTTTACCACCGCTAGTACCCGGTTTGATGGTGAGCTTAAGCTGACTGTCTACGGTATTTACCACCGCTTCCCCACCTAAACAGGCCACGGTGAATGGCACATCCACATCAGTCGTGAGATCGTGGCCATTCTGCTCAAACCGCGCATCGGGTATGACATTCACGGTGAGTATGAGGTCACCCTTGTTCCCACGGCGCCCGGTTCTGCCCTGTCCTGCAACACGCAGCTTTTTACCCGATTCAAAGCCCTTTGGGATTGTGACCTCTATCGATCGATGGGTGCGAATTTGCCCTCGTCCGCTGCAGTGTTGGCAGACCTGCCCAACATTATAACTGCCGCGGTTTGTTCGTTGGGTGCCCGTACCGCCGCAGTCTGGACAGGCTTCATCCACATCAAAGCCGATTGGCCGTGTGTTGCCATGGAAGATATCCAGCAGCGAAACGCTGATTTCTGCTTGGATATCGCGATCCGGTTCGTGCCCTCCACCGAATGGTCCTCCACCACCGCCGCCAAATCCGCCGAAGATGCTGCCCAACAGGTCCTCTAACCCGCCAAATCCTCCGAAACCGCCAAAGCCACCGCTGCCGAATCCGCCGCCGCCTGGATTACCTCCCTGACCGCCCTCGGTCGCGTTCTTCCACTGCTCACCATAACGGTCGTATTTCGCCCGCTTATCAGCATCAGACAGCACCTCGTATGCCTGGCTTATCTGCTTGAACCGTTCTTCAGCCTGTTTGTTGTTGGGGTTTACGTCCGGGTGGTACTTACGCGCCAGCTTGCGGTAAGCAGATTTAATCTCCTTATCCGTAGCCTCGCGTGATACGCCTAGTATCTTGTAATAGTCTTGATATTCGTAGTTCATCTGGTTTACCCCAACGTTTGATAGACAGAATGGGAGTGTAGCCCCATTAAAAGGCCGCACCCCCACTCAATTAACACATCCTCATACTCGGCACAATGCCGAGCTGCGCAGATTTCGATTATCCCGCGGTAACCTGAACCTTTCGGGGTTTGGCAGCTTCTGCTTTCGGAATGGTGATGGTGAGCACACCATCTTTGAACTCAGCCTTAATGGCATCCGACTGCACCGCGGTAGCGATTGTCCAGCTCCGCTGGAAGGTGCCAAACTGCCGTTCGATCCGCACATAGTCCTTGCGCTTGTCGATATCCTCAAACCGGCGCTCGCCCTTGACGACGAGGTTATCTCGAGTGAGTTCGATGTCCACATCATCAGGTTTTACACCTGGCAGGTCCATCTTAATCACAATCTCGTTATCGTCTTCGCGCAGGTCGGTATTTGGAGTCCACATAATCGGTGCGGACTGGTTGTTTGCTTTTCCCCCGAATACCTGTCGGAGGGTGTGATCGAACTCGCTCTGTAATCGAGTCATCATTTCGGATGGATCGTCCCAACGTGATACTGGCATAGTAGACCTCCTTTAGGTTGGTGTTTACACACCGTATACTAGAACAAACGATGGCGCGTTTCGGTTCTTATCGCCTGCAGCATATTAGCAGGCTGTCACATCTGGTTTGGGCTGGGAGGCGTGTGTTACCACACCTCCCTTGCGCCCATTATGGTTTCTGTTACCCTGAGGTAACTTGCACTTTCTTCGGTTTTGCTGCCTCTGCTTTTGGCAGTGTGACGGTGAGTATTCCGTTGACGAACTCGGCTTTGATAGCATCGGCTTGCACAGCAGTGGTTACCGTCCAGCTTCGCTGGAATGTGCCATAACTGCGCTCGATGCGCACATAGTCTTTGCGTTTATCAACGTCCTCGAACTTGCGCTCACCCTTGACGATCAACGTATCGCCATTCAGTTCGATGTCCACATCATCAGGCTTCACACCTGGCAGGTCCATCTTGATGACGATCTCGTTGTCATCTTCACGCAAGTCGGTATTTGGTGTCCACATAGTTGCTGCGGACTGGCTGCTGGCTTTTCCCCCGAATACCTGTCGGAGGGTATGATCAAGCTCACTCTGCAGTCGAGTCATCATTTCAGACGGATCTTCCCAACGCGATACTGGCATAGTTGTCCTCCTTCAGTAAATAGTGCAATGCACTCTATGTCTTGCTTATCTGGTGCCTTCAGCAAGCTGAAGGCACCTCAACTCACTGGCTAGACCTGTTTGAACTCAGCGTCTTCCACGTCATCATCGGACTTCTTCGGCTCTTCGTTCACTGGCTGGCCTTCTGGCTGACCTTCTTGAGCCTGTTCCGATTGCTGCTTGTAGAGGATTTCGCTTAAGCTATAGCTAGCCTGCTGTACCTCTTCAATCTTCTTGCGGATCTCTTCGGTATCGCTGCTCTCTTTGACCTGCTTGAGGTCGGCAATCGCTTTCTCAAGCCGCTCTTTTTCAGCAGCAGGAACCTTGTCGCCTAGATCCTTAATCAGCTTCTCTGTCTGGTAGACCAAGGAGTCTGCCTGGTTCTTAGCCTCAGCTAGGTCTCGGCGTTTCTTGTCCTCATCAGCCGTTGATTGAGCATCCTTAACCATGTTGTCGATGTCGCTTCGATCAAGGTTGCTCGATCCGGTAATCGTGATGTTCTGCTCGCGGTTGGTGCCCTTGTCTTTCGCGGTGACCTTAAGGATACCGTTGGCATCGATGTCGAACGTCACTTCAATCTGCGGCACACCACGTGGTGCTGGCGGCAGACCGGTTAGGTGGAAGCGGCCAAGGCTCTTGTTGTCAGACGCCATGCTGCGCTCACCCTGCAGAACGTTGATTTCGACTTCGGTCTGGCCATCGGCTGCTGTGCTGAAGGTCTCGCTCTTCTTGGTCGGGATAGTGGTATTGCGCTCAATCAACTTGGTCATAACACCACCAAGTGTTTCGATGCCCAAAGACAACGGGGTAACGTCAAGCAATAGAATACCAGTTCCCTTACCGTCGCCAACTGTTTCGCCGCTTAATACAGCAGCTTGGATGGCTGCACCAACAGCAACCACTTCATCAGGGTTCACCGTTTTGTTAGGCTCTTTGCCTGTCAACTGGCGAACCAGCAACTGCACGCAAGGCATACGGGTGGAACCACCCACCAAGATCACTTCGTCTAGGTCCTTGACATCCAACTTAGCGTCTTGGATAGCCTGGAAGAACGGCTTCTTCAATCTGTCAATCAGGTCGCTGCAGATCTCTTCAAAGCGCGCGCGTGTCAGCTTGGTCAACAAGTGCTTAGGACCAGATGCATCTGCGGTAATGTATGGCAGATTGATCTCGGTCTCGGTCATGCTGGAGAGCTCAACCTTGGCCTTCTCAGCGGCTTCAAGCAATCGCTGATTGGACTGTGGGTCTTTGCGCAGATCGATGCTGTTCTCTTTCATGAACTCAGAAGCCAGCCAGTTGGCTACTTTCTGGTCGAAATCATCACCACCTAGGCGTGTATCACCAGAGGTTGACTTCACTTCAAAAACACCGTCGGCGATTTCCAGAACGGAGACATCGAAGGTTCCACCACCAAGGTCGAACACCAAGATCGTCTCTTCCTTGCCGCGGTCAAGACCGTAAGCAAGTGATGCCGCCGTTGGCTCGTTGATGATGCGAAGCACCTTCATACCAGCGATTTCGCCAGCGTCTTTGGTTGCCTGGCGCTGAGCATCGTTGAAGTAAGCCGGAACGGTAATCACAGCTTCGGAGATCTTGTCGCCCAAGAAGGCTTCTGCATCCGCTTTCAGCTTGCCAAGCACCATGGCAGATATCTGCTCTGGTGTATAATCGGTACCGTCTATATTAACTCGATCACGAGTGCCCATCTTTCGTTTGATACTGATGATGGTTCTTTCTGGATTGACGATCGCCTGGCGTCGGGCCGCAGCACCAACCACACGATCCCCATTTTTCTGGAACGAGACGACGGAGGGGGTGGTACGTGCCCCTTCGGCGTTCGGTACAACTTGCGGTTCACCGCCCTCTACAACTGCGATGACCGAGTTAGTGGTACCAAGGTCGATACCTACTGTTTTAGCCATGTTCGGATGTATCCTCCATTATTGGTGTGGGCCTTAACCCTTCCATATTGATTGCTCTGTTTTATTTATACTACTTGAGTGTATTGTTGTCAAGTCTTTTATGTATGTTAGTTAATATCTGGTAAAAATACCAGGATAGCCCCCAAAATGCCGCCGCGAATAGCCTCTGTTTTGCTGGGGATAGCGCTATAAACCAACATTCACTGTTTTTCATAAACAACCACCGAAATTCATAACCGCAAGATGTACATATTGGCATTCACCCTTTGTATACTACAATCAGCATTTATCGATGCGTAAAATCGGCACCACCGGAAACCGCAAATTCGGCCCTTCTGGACGTGCCCCAAATCACATATTCGCTGGCTGCAAAACACCCAGCAGCATTCCACCCAAGGAGTAACCATCAAGATGCATCATCCCACACGGTATGCCTTTGCACTCGCAGCACTTGCTGGATCGGCTTTGCCGGCGTTCTCTGCACCGGTCATTATTACCGGCAGCAGCAGTCAGCCGGTTAGGGTTATTACGGATAATTCCGCCGATGCCCAACAGATGGGCAAATACCTAACAAAATACCTAAATGATCGCCACTGTGCGGCTGCCCTCGTCAAGGGAGGCGTGTTAAGCCCCTCTTACCATTCTGCGCAGTTGGTGCTCGTGTCATCTGAGACGCAGAAAACTCATGCACCGGGCACCCCAGCTGCGCAGTTCGCTGCGAAATGCCGTGATGAGGCCTACCAGCTGAACGCAGCCTCAAACAAGAACACCACCACGGTCATGCTCATCGGTAAAGCATCGGTGGGTATCCGCGCAGCGGCGTCACGGTTCATCTGCAAACTGGTGAATGATGGTCGTCAGCTTTCCATTGCAGCAGGCAAGGAGCAGGCCGATCCGTTTATCAAGATCAGGATCGCTAACCCAGGCAACTCTGCCCGCCGGCAAGCACCGTTCACATCACCGTTTAAAACTTCGGACTTGGAAACATGGCCGTTAAGAAAACTGCGAGCCTACCCTGAGATGTTTTGGCAGTTTGGTTTCAATGGCTTCCAGTTAGGCGAGTGCCGTGGTTACAGCAGTGTTCCTGACAGCGACATTGAACGTGTCCGCACGGCGCATCAAACGCTGTTCAAAGGTGCTCGTGACTACAAAATGTTCACCTCGATGTTCATGTGGGGCGACGCGTTGTTTGATGAGTTCGTCACATTCTCGTGGAATAACCCCACCGAGCGCAAAGTGAT
>CAZFLA010000033.1:0-4805 GCA_964519405.1 uncultured bacterium | reverse complement strand
CGTGCATGTGGGCGACCCCGGCGGATGCAGCCGCGACGGATGCGACCTATATAAAACGCCGCAGGATATAACCGCCTCGGCGCTAGCGGAATTCAGAAAAGTGAACCCGAAGTGCCAAGCCACACTAAGCACCTGGGCGAACAGCTATTTCTGGCGAAAGAGCCCGAAACAAATAGATATGTCCAACTACGCGCCGATGTTCCCAGGAATGGCGGGCCAAACCGAGTATAACGAGCCTGTACCTGGTGGAGCTAAGTTCATGGATGCAACCTTTATGCCGAAAGACATTGGCATTGCCATGAACCGCAACTACAACGAACAGCAAGCCGATATGATCTGTGCGAATGGCCGCCCCGCCGACATCTGGAGCTGGTACATCGGCGACAACGAGATGATTAACACCTATTGGTTCGCTATGAAGCACACCGATGAGATGTTGAGCAAGATGCCCGACAAAGCCCGAGACCAGATTCGCTCCGAGACACACGAGCTGTGTTGGCACGGCTGGCCGCAGGTTATCACTGCTTATGTGGGTGCGCAGAAGCTGTGGAATCCCAGAAGGCCTTTAATCGACATCGAGCGGGAGTTCTGCGCAGCGGCGTTCGGCCCTCAAAACGCCGATGCGGTATTGCAGTTGTACCTTGCTGTGGAGAACGGCTGGACCCAATCGATACCTACCCCAACGAACTGGGGCACTGCCGAATATCACAACCAACTAACCAAGGTGCTGCAGCAAGCAAATGGCATCAAGTTCCCAGCCGGATGGAAGTCCAACTTCGCCTTCCCTGTGCCAGTAAAAAGTTACATTGAGATGTTGACAGCACGTGTGAAGCTGATGCGGGCCGTCAGCGACGCAAAAATGCAGATTACAGCTGCCAGAAAGCGGTTGAATGTCAGCAGTGTGAACAAAGCGAAGAGCTTATCGATGGAATTAAAGGACGACTCAGGCTCCAACATCATCGGTATCAATGGTATGGATATCCCCATCCGCTTGGAACCTGGTATGACCGTCGGTACGACCTTCCGAGCCATCAAAGACTTCACAAAAGTGGGCTTGTTGAGCTGCACTTGGAGCAGCACCACATCTGGATACACCCTTTCGCTGTATGATTCCGTAGGCGGTAAACTATTAGCACAAAAAGTAATCACGAACCAGCCCGATAATGACATGGCTTGGCTTGAGACGAAGCAGCTTTCCGGCACGTTCTATATAGAGGCATCAAACCCAACCGGCAGCGACATCGGTGTTTACGGCTCATCTAGCGGCAGCGAGGGCAGCAATGTGCTCATCAACCGCCAAGCTGTGCCAGAGGAGCCGGCAGAGATCATGCAGCTTAAGCAGCAGCTTGTGAAATCACTGCCGAACTTGCCCATTGACCCAATGTTTAAAATGGATGCAAGCATAGTTAATCCGGGTTATACCACTCTGACATTCGCTCAAATCATCGAGCGAATGTAAGCAGATCGGATTCGGAATGCGTGTATCTATAGAAGGAGAATTATCTATAAAATGTCCAAATTGGAAAAAGCTATTCCCTTGGCTATGGCGATGATGACCGCAGTGCCAGCCATCGCTGGCACCTCTGGGGATGTTGTGATATCAGGCACTGAAAAAGCGCCGGTGCGCATCATCTGTGAGCAATCACCGGAGGCCGTCAAAACAGGCCTTTACCTTCGCGACTTCCTGAAGGAACGACGCTGCCCAGCCGCTTTGGTTAAGGGCGGTGCCTACGCAGCATCTGGAGTGTCAACTCAAATCGTACTGGCCACATCGGCAAGTACGGCTTCGTTGTTGCCGTCTGCACTGAAGCCAGCATTTGCTAAAAGCATGCGTGATGAGGCCTATGTGCTGGATGTGCGCACCAAGAAAACTGGAAACACCATACTGTTAGTGGGTAAAGCAACGCCCGGCTTACGAGCTGCTGCCGCACGCTTTATCTGCAAAGTCGTTAACGACGGTAAGCAGCTGAGCATCAGCTGCGGTAAAGAGCAAGCAGATCCCTTCATTAAGAATCGCTTGATCTTTGTGGGTAACCCCTCGCGCCGCCAAGTTCCATTTGGCTCACCCATGAAGGATACCGACTGGGAAACCTGGAAGCTGGCGCGTATACGTGCCTACCCTCAGCTCTTTTGGCAGTTTGGCTACAATGGCCTGCAGGCCTGCGAAGTGCGAGGATACAGCAGTGTGCCTGACGCTGACATGCCCCGCGTCCGCTCTGCCATTCAGACGCTGTTCAAAGGCGCGAAAGACTATAATCTGTTGACTTCCATGTTCATCTGGGGTGACTGCCTGTTTGATGAGGGTGTCACCTACTCGTGGAACAACCCAACCGAACGCAAGATCATGCGGCTGTATCAAAAGGACCTAGCCAAAGATTATGCGCCGCTGCTAAACCATTTTGTCATTCACATCGGCGATCCCGGCGGATGCACCCGCGATGGCTGCGACCTATACAAAACACCGCAGCAGATTACGGCATCAACCCTAGAGCAGTTTAGGAAAGTAAACCCCAAGATAACGGCCACACTCAGCACTTGGGCAAACAGCTTCTTCTGGCGAAAAAGCCCTAAGCAGCTCGATATGTCGAATTATGCGCCGTTCTTCCCAGGCATGGCCTCTCAGACGGAGCACAACGAACCCATCCCCGATGGCGCTAAGTTCCTAGATACTTCGTTCATGCCTGCCGATGTGGGCATCGCGCTGAACCGCCGTTACAACGCCGATTTGGCCGACACCATCACACAGCACAAGCGCCCAGTGGGAATTTGGAGCTGGTATGTTGGTGACAATGAGATGCTGAACACCTACTGGTTTACGATGAAACAAACCGACGAGGTGCTTAGCTCCATGCCCGCCAAAGCGCGTGACCAGGTAGAATGGGAAACCCATGAGCTCTGCTGGCAAGCGTGGCCTAATGTCATCACCGCTTATGTCGGTTCGCAGAAGCTGTGGAACCCCCATCGACCACTCATGGATATCGAACGCGAGTTCTGCATTGCCGCATTTGGACCGCAAAATGCCGATGCTGTGTTGGCCATGTATCAAGTGGTTGAGAACGGTGGGGCTGCATCTTTGCCAGCTTCTCCTGACTTCGGCACACAGAAATACCATGATCAGCTCAGTAAAGTGTTAACCAACGCAGCGGCAATTAAGTTCCCCAAAGGCTGGAAGTCGAACTTCGCCTTCCCTGTTACCCCGCAGCATAATGTGGAACTGCTCGTGGCTCGTGTGCGGCTCATTCAAGCGTTATCCGATGCGCAGATAAAAGTGACCGCTCTTCGGGAGAAATACGGAATCGCAGCTTCACCGCGAGTGAACGCACTCTACTTCAAAGCAGAGAGCACTCAGGCCGGTCAGGTTGCTGCAGCTAATAACTTCGATGTGACGATTCCGCTGGAACCAGGGCACACCATCGGGGTGAACTTCCTCGCCGTGCGTGATTTCCAGAAAGCAGGTATTGTCTGCTTTGGCAACTCGGATGGCGGTATGACACTCAGCTTATATGCCTCACCAGGCGGCAAGCTATTGGCCCGTAAGGTGTTCGCTTCTGAGCCAGCAGATCAGTGGCTTATGCTGGACACGGATCTGCCTGCTGGCAAGTATTACCTGGAGGTCAGCGACCCCACTGGTGCACCTACTGGCATATACGGCTCCATCGTGGGTCAAGAAGGTGTGGAAGTCTACACCGATGGCAAAGCGGTGCCTAAGGATCCGTCTGAGATTTCAGAGTTGAAGAAGCAGCTCGTTCAGCAGCTGCCGAAGCTGCCCATGGATCCCATGTGGAACATGGACGACAGCGTCGCGGCAGCGGGCTACAAGGTGCCCACCTTCGCCCAGCTCATCGAGCGGATGTAACAGAAACCGTAAAGGGGCATGGTGCGCCGTGCCCCTTGAATGACCATCGGTAATAACATGGGCGCCGCGGGTGATTGTGGGCAACCGGAATATTTGAGGGCACCGCACGCGATGCCCCAACGTTTGATCCCCAACGTTTGCCCCGTCATCCGGTCACGGCACGCCATGACCTTTATACATCACCCTTAAAATCTTGAAACCCAGCAAGCAATTCTCGGAAAGAAGTCGGATGATACGTATCATAGCTCTGCTGGTCTACAAAGACAAAATCAAAATCATCTGTGCCGATAATTGCATTAATGTCTTCGCACCATTGGCGTAATCGAGCCATCTTTAATGGAACATCCAAATCCTGTAAGCCCTTTGTTTCGACAATAACTACGCGGTTATCGGTCAGCTTAACCATGAAATCTGGGTAATAGTTGGAAATGTCTCCATCTGCATTAACATAGTCTAGCTTAAAGTGAACCGCCATGTAGTTCTTGGCGAAGGAAACAACATCACTGCAGCTATCAAGAAATGCCGCGAATTGCAGCTCAAACTGGCTGTCTCCGATGATCCGGTTGAACACGCTCTTCTTGGGTATGAGGGATCCTTGATCTTTCACGATAAACGGGCGGGCTTGACTCAACTTGATGGTATCCCGAATCTCGGCATCGCCTTTTTCATGCACTGTAAGCTCATTTATCGCCTTCTTGAAGCTCTCCAGCAAGGTTTTCGTCGCCACTAGTTCCGAAAGGTTGCGCAGTGTATTGGGGTCATCCAGGTCTATTGGTGTTTCAAACAGCTCATCTCGTATGAACGCCTTAAGCTTGCCATACAGAACATCATATCCGCTGAATAGATGGAGTTCATGCATGATACTTTGCACGAAATAGCCAATCGCACTGCGGTAATCGGCCATACCCGAAGTGTCCATGATGGTAGTATGCGTCACTTCACCCGTAGT
>CAZFLA010000032.1:21592-27472 GCA_964519405.1 uncultured bacterium | reverse complement strand
ATAGACACCAACGGGCTAGCGTTTGATTTTTCGCTGCCATTCTTCGATTTTTACAAGGGCGTCGATCGGGGTCATGGCGCTGACGTCTAGCTGTTCGATGTCGTCCAGGATGGGGTCGCGATCGGCGTCGAACAACGTCAGTTGGAGCTTCTTTCGGCTGACATTTGTGGTCGTTGGTGAGGGTTCCAGACCCATCATGTCACCGACCTCTTTGCGATTCATGGTGTTCTTTTCCAGATCGTGCAGGATCTCATGGGCTCGGGCGATCATTTCGGGTGGAGCTCCCGCCATGCGTGCGACCTGAATGCCATAACTCTTGTCGGTTCCGCCTTGCATGATTTTATGCAGCCAGATGATTCTGTCGCCAGTCTCACGCACAGTCACCCGGAAGTTCGCCACACCCTCGCGCTGGTTAGCTAGTTCATTGAGGTAGTGATAATGCGTGGCGAATAGGGTGCGGCATCCTACAGAGAGCAGGTATTCGGCGACCGACCAAGCGATGGCCAAGCCGTCATAGGTGCTTGTGCCGCGCCCGATCTCGTCTAAAATGACCAGACTACGGTTTGTGGCATGATTCAAAATGGTGGCTGTCTCTGTCATCTCAACCATGAAGGTGCTTTGACCGGTGGCCAACTCATCATGGGCGCCCACTCGCGTAAAGATGCGGTCAGTTAGCGGAATCTCCGCGGAGGTCGCCGGCACGAAGCTGCCGATGTGGGCCATGAGCGCGATGAGCGCGACCTGCCGAAGATATGTGCTTTTTCCGGCCATGTTGGGACCCGTCAGCACGATCATCCGCTGGCTGTCATCGAGAAGGCAGTCGTTAGGGATAAAGCCTCCAGAACCGAACTGCTCAACCACAGGATGGCGCCCGCCGGATATGCTAAATGCACCCTCCGGCAGCATGGCGGGTCGACAGTAGTCGAAAGTGGCTGCGGTGTCTGCATAGCTGCACAGCACATCGATGGCAGCGCAGGCATGAGCCACCCGTTGAACATCCGCTGTGGCTGCAGCCACATGGTCGCGAACCATGCTGTATAGTTCGTGCTCTAGGGTGATGGCACGCTCTTCCGCACCCGTGACCTTCGCCTCAAGCTCCTTAAGCTCCGGGGTGATATATCGTTCGGCATTGACTGTGGTCTGCTTTCTGGTGTAGGTGTCGGGCACTTTGGAGACATTCGCCTTGGTCACCTCTAGGTAATACCCGAAGACGGCATTGTAACCCACTTTAAGGGTGTTGATACCGGTGCGTTCGCGTTCCGTGGCCTCCATTTGAGCGATCCAGCGACGGCCGTCATGTTGTGCGGTGCGTATGGCATCGAGCTCTGCGTTGAAGCCTTCACGGATGACCCCGCCATCCTTGGTGGTTGCCGGCGGTTCGTCGATGATTGCCTTACACAGAAACTGTTCTAGCTCTGGAAGGGGCTGCACATCACTGGATAAAGACTTGCTCATGTGAGAGGACAACGACTGCACCAGCTCATTCAACTGCGGCAGGGCTTGAAGCGAGCTGCGCAGAGCCGCGTAGTCACGCGGCGATGCTGCTCCTGCGGCCACCCGTGAGATCAACCGTTCGATGTCGCCGATTTTGCGCAGTATCGCCCGGATGTCCTCGCGTAGTATGCTGTTGGCGACTAGTTCCTGAACCGCATCCAGGCGCAGATTGATGTTGTCTATGTTCTGCAGCGGCTCATCGAGCCAACGCCGCATCATGCGGGTGCCCATGGGAGTACGGGTGCGATCCAACGTCTCCATCAGCGTTCCCTTGCGCGTGCCATCTGTCAGTGATTTTGTGAGTTCCAGGTTACGCCGTGCGGCGGTGTCAAGATACATAAAACTCTCTACGGAGTATGTGGAGAGGGTTCTGATGTGCTGCAGCGCTTGCACCTGGTTGCGGTTTAGATATCGCAGCACCATGGCTGCAGCATCAAGACCGACTGTGTAGTCCTCACAGCCGAACCCGCGCAGCGAACTCGTGCTGAAGTGATTAAGCAATATGCTGCGGCTGCTGGTTCGATCAGGGAAGTCATTAGGATCATACAAGCTAACGGTGGAACCGACGGTGTCTTCTATGGCTTGGGCTAGTTCGTTGGCCTCAACAGGTACCAGCACTTCGGCGGGTTGAAGGCGCTGCACTTCCTGAACGATGCGGGCAATAGTGGCATCGCCATGGATCTCCGTGGCTAAAAACTCACCGGTTGATACGTCTACCACACCAACACCGCTTAGGTCATTTCCCGCAACACAGGCGACAAGGTAGTTGTTCGCGGCGCCATCCAGCATACTGTCTTCGAGGATGGTGCCTGGGGTCACAACACGGGTGACCTTACGCTTGACAAGCCCTTTGGCGGTTTTGGGGTCTTCAATTTGGTCGCACAGCGCCACCTTAATACCCTTGGCAACCAAACGGGCGAGGTAGCGTTCCACAGCATGGTGGGGGACACCTGCCATGGAGACGCGGCCATTTGGGCCATCTTCACGACCGGTTAGTGTGAGCTCAAGCTCTCGCGAGGCGATTTCTGCATCCTCACCATATAGCTCGAAAAAGTCACCTACCCGCATGAATAATAAAACGCCAGGATACTCCGCTTTGGTGCGGAAATACTGTTGGAGCATGGGGGTGTGTGCTTTAAACGATGCTGACATGATAAGTTAAAAACCTGCTGAGATTCATGTAAAAATCCGGCTTATTTCGCCGCGATGATAGGATAATCCACCTGTAATTCAGTGTATCATATGTGATACATTACACTTGTAAAGGTTGTATCATCACGGCTCGGTAACACTTATTCAAGTCAATCGGCAATCCGCATATTTGGAGCATCGCTAAATGTTATACCATCATCATCGAAGTCGGGGATTTACACTAGTTGAGATGATGGTTGTGGTGATGATTTTTGCCATTCTTGTGCTCATTGTTATCACGAATTATAAGTCTAGTGTTTCCTTTTCGCAAACAAAGTCGTGTGTCGTAAATCTAAAGCAAATTCAAGCCGCTAAAGAGCTGTTCTTTATGTCCAAATCAGACAAGACCGTTACAGACAACGATCTATTTGGTACCGACAAGATGATCCGCGTTAAACCCACATGCCCAACAGGAGCGGTCTACGATATCGGTAAAACCCAACAAAAAGATCCCACTTGCAGCAGTGGAAATGATGACCATGTACTGCCGGATTAACCTAGCCCAGATTGATGTTAGGGTTGTCATTCGCCATGCTCTTGTTACTACCCAATCTCACAGCGATATAATACAAACGATATAATTACAGTTTGTTAGAAATTGCACGAACAATCTAGCAAAATTACCAGAAAATAGTTAATTTTATGCCACGAATTTTGGAAATCGAGTGTAACATATAGATAGATAGATGTTCGGCAAGCGTGGATACAGCGTGACGTGGTATGTGACCACTGCTTGTAACCCATTCTATCGGCATTACCGCTTCCCTGCCGAAGTGGGAGGACAGCCTGCCCGCTTAGCAGCCGGCAGTGATACTGGTGCCATGTTCCTCATATCACAATATTTCGGAGGGTATCTACATGAAGAACCTGCGTCATCGCACTAAGGGTTTCACCCTTGTTGAGATCATGATCGTCGTTCTGATTATCGGTGTGCTCATGGCTATCGCAATTCCTAACTTTTTGAATGCGCGTAAAACTAGCCAAACCAATGCATGCATTGCGAATCTTAAGCAAATACAAGCCGCATCTGAGCAGTATGCTATTGTCAACAAGACATATCCAACATCAATGGACGCCTTAACAACTGGTACAACACCATTTTTGAAGTCAACTCCTACATGTCCTGCTACTGGTGTGGCCTATGTTATCGGAACCGATACTAAAAATCCTGCATGCGGTAGTGTTGAAACTTATCCCGATCATAAACTGCCATAAACACAATTCCTAGTAGCTAGTGACTAGTGGATGATGGAGCGGCCTGGAAACAGGTCGCTCTTCTTCCATGTAGTGGTTTGTATATCTCTTAAGGATTCCAGAAGGATATTGCTGTGCGGAACCGATGTCGTGCATTTACACTCGCTGAAGTAATCATCGCGTTGATGGCTCTGTCTATGATGGTTGTCATTTTCGGCGCGTTGTATCCGCTTGGCCTACGCATGAATGCTGATGCGCGTAATCGCTCTGAAGCAGTCGCCATAGCCCAAAAAACACTGGAATCTGTGAAGTTCGGCGGATATAACAGCCTGACTTACAGCAGTCTGTTAGCTAACGGCGTCATTGACAACACAAAGAGTTCGTCTCCGTATTCAATAACATCCGCAGACAGCAGCAGTAAGCTAAATCCCGCTTCACGACTGCCAAGCGGAACAGGCAGTTTGACGGTGACCGACAGTGCTTTTGATGTGAAGAAAGTTGTAGTCACCGTAAACTGGGTTGATGTTCGCAAAGCGACACAGACTGTATCCATGAGCATGTTGGTGGCCAATCTGTGATGAAGCGTAACTACCAGTCGGGTTTAACACTAGTGGAGCTGATGGTAACATCAGCCATTACCATTATGATTATTGGTGCCGCGACGATGTTGGTCTCAACTGGCGGCCGCATGTATAACACCGGTTGGACCCAGACTGTGGCCACTATAGATACAAGTTTAGCTGCACAACGCATGGAACGCGAAATCCGAGAAGCCGCTTATGTTACGTTGTCCACAGACGGCACCAAACTAACATATTACAGTCCGCAAACAGATTCAAGTGGAAATTTCTTGGTACCGATGATCGCCAGCACTACCGCAAAATATTTTCAAGTGACCAACGGCAGTCTATATTGGTCAGAAAAGCAGAAGCCGTTACTAACGGATATTCAGGCTACCAACCCATCTACATCGTCTTCGTATACACCATTTACGAATGTATATCCAGGCACCATATTACGCGGGGTCAAGATATTATTGTGTGTTCGCAGGACTACACCAGTAGGTAATGATGACTCTAGGATCAGCACTACGGTATATGTACGGAACTTGGCACAGTGATGAATAAATACAATAAAGCTGCTGCTTTGGTGACAACCTTAATCCTGATGTTTATATGCATGTCGCTAGGAGCGGTATTGCTGCAGATAGCAACGGCAGGATGCCGTACAGCAAGTTCTCAGGAGAAGTCTACTCGAACTCTTTTCTTAGCCGAATCTGGTTTACAGATACATACCATGGCCTTATGGAAGGCTTTTAAAACAACCCAGACATTTACTGCATGGGATTCGTCACTGGCTGGTGCTGCGGTTAGTACTCCCAAAGATGCTCGCGGTGAGGCAGTTGATGGCAATGGCAGATATTCTGTGGCTGTTATTGGATACACGAAAATATCAAGTTTTACAGCGCGAATCCGTTTCCGAAGCGTTGGCTGGCAAGATACCGATGGCGATGGAACGCTTGATACTGGTGAGCCTCGGACAACTGTCGATGAGGTGGTTGATTATGCACTCAGTCAAGCAGGGGTTTTCGATCACAGCTATTATGTGAACAACTATGGCTGGATGTCTGGATTTACGAACAGCTCGTTAAAGATGATCGGTGATGTGAGGGCAAACGGCAACTTTAACTTTAGTGGATCTGCCGGAAATGTGGGCACTGTAGACGGCAGTGTCATTGCATGTGCTAACAACAAGCTGAAGAATGACAGCGGAACATGGGGTGTAACCGGTGCCATTTCTGGTTCACCATACTACCATTCTAATGCCTCTTACCTTACATCACAACAGTCCAGGTGGCGGCAAGGATACTCCAGTTCTGTATACGGTACTAAAGGCAGCAGCGTATATGAGCAGTGGCGAGATTTGATTTATGATGCTGACGCTTCTATTGTTAATGGGCGTATTGGTGGATCGGTTCTGGCGGATGTAAATGGCACCAAA
>CAZFLA010000032.1:2881-21582 GCA_964519405.1 uncultured bacterium | reverse complement strand
ACTAGATCCAAGGCCAACCGGACAGCTAATCATGCCTGATCTAGAAAGCATGAGTTATTACCAGACCCTATCACAAAACTATGTGGATTCGAAACAGACCTATCTCGATGGTACATCCAACACGAGTTACGGTCAGGGAGCTTATATTAAAGTTTATAACACCACTACTAAGCAATACGACACAAAATCAACTAGTGGCGTTGTAAATGGCAGCTTAACTTTAAACTCCGCCTCGGTGACGACGTATGAAATCACCGGATATGATAGTAGGGGGCGAGCGGTATACGGCAATGTAACTAGGCTGTATCCTGTGCTTATACACGGCCCTATTACTGTTTTGGGCGATGTCGTCATACGAGGTACGGTATCGGGGCAAGGAACGATCTATACTCAACGGAACGTACACATAGTGGGTAATATATCGTATAATGACCCGCCCGTATTTACCGGTTCTAGTCCGACGACCATAGAACAAACTAACGAGAAAAAGGACCTGTTGGGATTGGCTGCGAGGGGAAGTATCTGGTTAGGCAATGTGAACAGCAGCTCATGGCTGAGTTCGGTGCAGCAGTATATTAAGCCGCCATTTACCAAAGACAGGTTGGATGAAAATGGTAATGTGATTTCGGCGTATAATGGCACGACGGCCGACAGCACCGGTACATATAAATATAAGTCAATTACGACCATTCCCAGTGATGCCACATCACCAGCCAAGATAGACGCTGTTCTGTATACAAATAATGTGATTGGCGGTGTAGCTGGATACAACTTTACGGTTAATGGAAGTTACATCTGTAAGGACGAGGCGACTATTGTGGGAGGCGGCACCACGCAGTTCATTTATGACCAGCGTATCAAAGATCGTGGACCAGGCACCGATCTGGTCGTCAATATCGACTTGCCGCGTGCACCTATTCGCACCGTTCAAACGTGGCAAGTGATGTCGGTGGTAGCAAACTGATGAAAAAGCGCAATATTGGGTTCTGTATCATATGCACATGTCTTTTGCTGAGTTCTGGTGCGATAGCGATCCAGAAGCAGCCAGACACCTCACAGGAAGAGATGGAAATTAACAGGGCATGGCATGAACATGCCGACCAAAACAACAACGCACCTGCGCCGAGTGTTGGCACAACGCAGCAACAAGATACTCAAAAGCAAAGTCTGGAATCGAGTAATATATCGAACACCATGCGCGAAGGCAGCGCGGCTGATACTAAAGCTGTTGAAACTGCCGCGCAGGATATACGGGATGAAAATCCTGTATACAAAACAGGCATGACAGTGGTGAAAATCGTCGTGGCTTTTGTGGTATGCTTAGCTTTGGTGTGGTGTTTGTGGCGAGCTATTGTAGCGCGGCAACAAAGGAAGATTAGGGAGAATATCCAAAAAGGACTGAAGGTTGCCCGTGACTTGCGTGACCGACCTGAAAAAAACTCGTTTTGAGTATAGATATCAGTTAAAATACACACATAGTAAGACTTATATATAGGTAAGGGAGATTAATGGCTTATCTACCCGTGGTTGGCATAGATATTGGCAGCAGCAGTGTAAAACTAGCTGTTGTAGAGCGTTCATCAACTGGATGGATTCTGACTACGGCTGCCTCTCATGACCTGCCAACAGGTGCAGTCACGGGCGGAACGGTTAATGATGTCGATGCTGTTGCGTCGGTAATCTCTCAGATAACAAAAGATAATAATATCCGTATTCGGACCGCCACAACTGCTGTGGAAGGTACAGGGGTGGTGGTAAGGGAAGTATCTGTACCGCACCTGGCCAAGAAGACACTCGACCAATCTATTCGTTTTGAAGCACAGAAGCACCTGACTTTTCCACTGGAAGACTGCATGTTGGGTTACACCATGTTACCTAGGAAAGCAGACTCCTCAATGCAGGATATCTTACTTGCTATGGTACCTAACACACAGATTAATGGTCACATAAATGCAATTACGCAGGCGGGATATGAGTTAAGTGCGGTAGATATCAGTCTGTTTTGCTTAGAACGGGCATATTATGGATGCATTAAAGATATCGGCGAAGACCGTGAAAGCAGTATATGTATTTTGGATGTAGGTGATGAGCTAACAAGCTTATATATAAAATCACCGCATGTCGCTGTAATGATACGAACTGTTGGAATCGGCATGAAAAGCATTGTGGCCGCTATGTCCAAAGAATTGATTCTAGAACAAGATAGAGTTCGAAATCTAATAAAGACCTTGAATTTGCACGACTTGCTGCATCATAATATCGGTGACAGCATTTATCAGTCGGAAGATATCATCGTGCAGCTGCATGCTTTACATGCTTTGCAGGTTCAGGTTGATGACCTGCTGCGTGAAGTTCGCAGATCGATACAGTTTCATCAATCTAACATCAACGATATTGCTCCTCAAGAGAAGATTCAGCAGATATCACTATGTGGCGCACTTGGTTATCTACCCAGCATCTGTGAGTATATGGGCATCAGGTTAGGTGTTGAAGTCAAACTGGCTCTGCCAATAGACTATGGGTTTATTAATGTTGCCGAGAACAGCAATATTGACACATCGCAAGCGAATTTGCTGTATGGCGTTGCGATAGGCTGTTCAATGCATCAGTGGGCAGCTGAACAACAGGCGAAACTGGTATGAAAATGAGGGTGTGCGATGCCTGTTGTTAATATCATATCTGCACAAATCGAAGAAATCAGAAGAGAGACTTCGCGTAAGCGTTTCTTCTACTGGCTGTTGATTGCTGAGCTGATTGCATTAGGCCTCGGTTGCAGCGTTATGCTGACTAAATGGCTTCTTGTACAAGGAAGACTAACTAGTATTCGTGTCGAACGGGAAGCTGTAGAACCCCGTATCAATGAGATAAAGAAGATAAATAGGCAGATTGATCTACTTCAACCTAAGCTGGATACGCTAAATATCGCTAGATACAACACGCGCCAGTGGTATGAAGCAGTAGTAAATGCATCACGAAGCCTACCAAATAATGTATGGATTAACTCATTAACAAGCACTGATGGCGCGGAAGGCAAAGCGGCAGTCATTACAATCACGGGGAGCGCTGCTGAACAGCAGCTTGTGGGTGACATGATGCTGCAGATGAACAAGAAGTTTCCAAAAGTTGAACTGCATTTTACGCAGCAACGCAAGACTGCAACTAATACACTGGTCGATTTTGAAATAGGCGGCGAACTAATGCCACTACAGAAAATAGACCAGAACTCAAACACAGGCACTAAGTGAAAATAACCACTGTTAAAAACGCCAGGACCGACCGTAAGCTGCTAACAGGGTGGTGTGCTTTGATAGCGCTTATGGGGGGCTCTAGCTTATGGTGGTTATACAGTAAACAATCGGTGATGGATGCTGAAGCCGCAGACATTACTAATAAGCTGCAAAACTCTTCCACTATCGATCATGAGTTGGCGGAAGCAAACCGAAGATTGAAGGCTGCCGAAGGTCAGTTGCGCTACCTAGAACAGGCAGTATCTGCAAAAAGTTATGTCCCCACATTGTTGAAACAGCTGCAGTTGGTGGGGCGTCAAAACAAATTGTCTGTGGAGTCGGTTAGGCCCGTAGTTAATGTGGTGGCTGCTGCAGACAAGAATGCATCGAGTAAAAATGCAGAAGCGCAGCTTTATGATTTGCAAGACATTCAGATAGCGGTTAATGGACGATTTTGGGACTGTATGCAGTTTGTGGACGGATTAACGCGGTTTCCGAAGATTCTTGCTGTGCGTCGGATAGACATAAAGCCTAAAGCCCGCCAGTTCAAGACGGATCCATATGTAGTAGATATGAGCATATCCCTTACCGCATTCATACAAAAGGACAAGGCTGCTGAAAAGTGAATAACTCAGATCCGAAACAGCAAAAACAGGTGTTGATCTTGTTAGTCTTGTTCGTTGTGTTTGGTGTGGTGTTGTATATCCAATTCATGGCTAAGACACCGACAGCGGCTCCTGCTGTCAGTACGGATAAGGCTGCATCGCAGAGTGAGCATCAAGTTGTCGCCGTTTCTACACTGTTTGTTCAACCTAGCGGAAATGAACGCGACCCATTCGTGGTTCCTGTTATATACGATGATCTGCCGGATGTTCCTAAGAGTACACCGGATGTCAGCCGAGTAATCCGTAGACCGTCTGATAACAGACCGTCAGGCCTAATGCCTTTACCAGGTTTGCCGACAACTGTACAGACGTCTAAGCAGGAACCAGGAACATCAACGGCGAACGTTACACCAACGGTGCCTGTGGTGCATAATCCACCCAGCTTTGTGCTGGTAGGAACCGTGTTAGGTTCTAACAAAATGGCCATCGTAAGAGGCCCAAGCGGTGGCGATCAGATAGCAGTAGGTGATCAGGCTGCTGATGGGTCACTGCTCGTTTCGGTTACTAGAGAAACAGCAACCTTTATAAAGGATGGAAAATCCTACAAGATGACCGTAGGGGAGGACTGACTTTGCTTACGAGGAATTCACGAGTTGCGGTTAACACATTATTAATGGTGTTAATGGCATTAGTATGCAGCATCCTATGCTGGAGCGATGAATCGCCCAGAGCGCAGGTCAGCTTTGTAGAGAATGATAAAAGCTTTAGTGTGGTGATTAAGGCGGATAAACCGATCCAATATAACATGTCGACAGTTGGTAAATTCAAGTCGCCTGTGTTGGATGTCTCTGCATATATGTTGGGCAAAGCACGTTTTAGCACTCCCAAATTTCCAGGTGTGTATCGAGTCGCTGTAGAGTGGTATAAAGCAAAGCCACCCGTTTTTCGTATACGCGTGAAACTTAGCCGTGATATCAAGTATACGGTGACAAAACTTGATGAAGGACGTCAAGTTGTGCTGCGTGTAGGTGAACAAAAACTGAGCTCTGATGATAATACACAAGATGACATGACAGATGTGCTTGATGCCCCTGCTATGCCCAAGAGCAATGTGAGTGACAATAAACCGGGCGATACAAAGAATGCTTCGGTTGCTGCACACGAGCAGCCTGATGAAGCCGGGACGAAAGCTTCTGACACAGGTAAGGAACCGAATGCCGAAGTGATGCAGCCATCGGCTGATTTGAAAAATGACAGCACCTTAACGGATAAAGTTGCCTCTGAAACAAACAATATTGCTTCGAATGTCAATAAGCCGGATGTTAACACCGAAATTAGAGACACGAATAAGTCATCAGCATCAAACACTGCAGCTAGCCCAACCACTAGTGAGCCTGAAGTTAAGGCCGCTCCTGTTGTCGATGCAGCTCCACGAGACACTGCATCTGTAGCTAATAATGTTCCTTCTGTTGAACAGCCTGTCAAAAATAACTCCACTAACGAGCAAGTGGGGATACCAGTTGTAAAATCGCCGACGAGTGATCGGCTTAGCCTCAATTTCGCGAAGGCCGATTTGGCTACTGTGCTGCGCAGTTTAGCCATGCAGAGCGGAGTGAACATAATAGTTGGCAGCACAGTAAAAGGCGATGTCTCCCTGAACCTTCAAAATGTTACCCTTACAGAAGCGCTTGATTACATATCAACGGTGTATGGAGTAAAAGTGCAGTATGACGGAAAAACTTACATTGTGCATACAGCCGAACAGGTAAAAGAAGGTGGCACAGGGCTGGGCAACGTTGATATGGTGCCGTTTGTTAACACAGGCGCCAAGCTGATGCAGGATGTGCTAACGTCAACTTTCCCTGCTTTGCAGGTTAAAGTGAACATGCTGACTGATACTACAGCGAAAATGAAGGGGCTGAGTACCCAGTTCGTTACGCTTATTGGCCCAAAAGACGATATCGAAGGCGCACGTAAGTTGATCACACAGTTGGAGACACTTCACGAAAAAGAAAAAGAAGATGTCTACACTCGCATCTACCGCGTGAGGCATTCACGCGCGCAGGACCTCTTTTCAATCGTCGGCTGGATGGTGCCTACTGTGAAGGTATACCTCGGCCCGCGAAACTCGCAGAGCTTAATAAGCAGCAAAGAAAAAGAGGGCGGGCTTAAGTTCACAGACATCGACCTAGAAGCTACTAGCGGCGCCGTCGGCGGAAAACCATCTGGGGGTAATACGCCGGATCAGCCGACAACACCAGGCGGAATGGCCTCCGGTGGTCAGGTGTCAGGCGGTGAGGGCAACAAAAGCGGCGAAAAAGAACAGATCATCGACGATACATCAAACACCATCGTTCTGGTAGGACCGCGGATCGATGTGGATAAGGCAATAGACACACTCTCTCAGCTGGATGTATCCAAGCCACAGGTCATGATTCAGACTAAGGTTGTTGACTTATCAGATGGACTTGACAATACATTCGGATTTGCTCCCGATTTCAGCAATGCCACGGCTCGATTTGAGGTAGATGACCGAGGGCGTGTGAACCTTCTGCGAACGCTGGATCCCACTAAATCAATAGACAAAGTATACTCAACTGTAGCAACACCATTGGCTATTGATATGCAGCTGAAAGCATTAACGGAAAAGAAGCGTGCCAAGATATTAGCTAGTCCGAAAAGCCTAACTATGGAAGGTCTGCCGGCAACCCTATTTATTGGCGATACTTTGAGGTATATCAGTAGTATCCAGCAAACAACCACAGGAGTAACTGTAACGACCGACGAGGTTGAAGTTGGTGTGAAGTTGACCTGCAACTCGAAGTTGGCGGGTAACAACGAGGTGATCTTGTCAGTGGACCCCGAGGTGAGCACCATTGCTGATATCACGCTGAATGCTCAAGGGGTTGCACTGCCGCGTATCAGCAAACGTATGACTACAAACACGGTACGGATCAAATCTGGTGAAACTATCGTGATAGGCGGACTAATACAGGAAGAAGTAACAAAGAAAGTCTCAAAAGTGCCATTGCTTGGTGATCTGCCTATCTTTGGTTATCTGTTCAGGCAGGACAGTAACACGAAGAACAGATCGGAAGTCGTGATATTTGTGACCGCAACAATAGTTGACGAAGGCGGACAAGTGGGTGAGCTGCAAGCTCCCGCAGTGTCTAGTACGACTGCCGGATCAGGGAAATGAAGGGATAGCAGCAGTGGGTTTACAGTCACCGACAGATAGACCTGGGCATATCTTTGTTAAGGCAGGCCTGATTACAGAAGAACAATTGACACAAGCTCTGGACAAGCACAGCAGTCTAGAGAATTTTGTCGATTTAGATAAGGTGCTGATCGACATGGGGATGATAACAGATCAACAGCGGGTGGTAGTACTCGCCGAAACTTGGGGTATTCCGTTCATTGATCTATCAAAGGCAGTGATTGAGCCTGAAATCTCTCGCATGCTCAACCAGAAGCTTTCGCGGCGATACAAAGCTACACCAGTTGCCATAGATGGCAACAAGCTCACTGTTGCAATGGTCAACCCGTTAAATGTGTTTGCTATCGATGAAATGCATATTGTGACCGGTAAGAATATCGATCCGGTATTCGCCGTTGAAGCCGATATTCTAACCGTCATAAACAATGCTTTTCGCTCCGATGTTCAGGCAAGCAGTATCCTTAATGAAGTCGTTCAAGAGCTTGATGATGCTGCTGTTGATGTTCAGGATATCCTAAAGAATCAAGAAGACGAAATGAGCGTGGAACAGCTTAGAGAGCTGTCTTCCGTAGCTCCTGTTGTTCGATTGAGTAATTTGTTGATAGCAGACGCCATCCGTGAACAAGCCAGTGATATCCACATAGAACCCGGGCGTAAAGAGATGAAAGTCAGATACCGCGTAGACGGTATCATGCGCGAAATGATGGTGGTTCCTCGCGCGGTTCAAGCTTGTTTAATTAGCCGTGTTAAAGTCATGGCTAATATGGACATCGCGGAAAAGCGAAACCCTCAAGACGGGCGTATTAGCCTTACTGTTGATGGTAAGCATTATGACATGCGTGTAAACAGTTTGCCATCGATATTCGGCGAAAAGATCGTCATGCGTATTTTGGATAGGCGCAGTATTTCCGTGGACTTTTCTAAGCTGGGTATGCTGCCGGACACCCTTCGCTTGTTCGAAACTATGATAAGCAGGCCGTATGGCATTATCCTTGTCACAGGACCTACGGGCTCCGGTAAATCAACCACACTGTATAGTGCTCTTAGCCGTATCAACACAGGCGACAACAATATCCTAACTATTGAAGACCCTGTTGAGTATGACCTTCCTGGACTGACACAGGTCAACGTGAATGTGAAGGCAGAGATGACATTCGCTGCTGGGCTGCGCGCTATGATGCGGCAAGACCCTGATGTGATTATGGTTGGTGAAATCCGAGATAAAGAAACAGCGATTATCGCCATAGAAGCGGCCTTAACGGGGCACCTGGTGCTTAGTACACTGCACACCAATGATGCGCCTGGTGCTGTGGCTCGTTTGATTGATATGGGTGTGGAGCCATTCCTTATCGCAAGCTCGCTGCTGGGCGTGCTGTCACAGCGATTGCTTCGTATGATCTGTTCTGACTGCAAACAAGAGTATGAACCAGATCCGAAATTGCTAAAAGCCATGAACGTCACTGAAAAAGACACGCTAGGCTTGGCCACATTCTATCATGGTCAAGGATGCATTGCATGCAAAAATTCAGGATATAAAGGACGTTTAGGTGTGTTTGAATTGATGCCGGTAAATGAACAGATACGCAACCTCATTCTGCACCGAGAACCGACGCATGTCATTCGAGAAGCGGCGATTGGTGCTGGTATGGTTACGATGCGTGACGATGGCATCAAAAAAATACTGCGAGGCGATACAACACTCGAGGAATCTATACGGGTTATATATTCCAGCTAGGAGGCTAATATGTTCAATGATGACGATCTGCTTCCCCTGGATCTTGAACCACTTGTGCCCTTGGAGCCAAGTAGAATCCGCGAGGCTGCAGTTGAGGTTGCTGCTGATCAGACACTTAAAACGCATCTCGTAGCAATGCCTGGTGATAAGCTAGCGGCATCTCCTGAAGAGGTTCTCCTGGTCGACCTCATGCACATCGCTAGAAATATCAATGCCTCCGACGTTCACATAACGTGTGATTTAGCACCTGTTTACCGCGTATACGGTGTGCTGTATAGCCTTAACATGCCTGTATTACGCAAGAGTGATATACAGCGCATTGTTTACGACATATTGAATGATGAACAAATCGCCCATTTTGAGAAGACCAAGGAACTGGATGTTAGTTACGAGACTGATACAGCAGGGCGATTTCGAGTAAATGTTTACCGGCAACAATCTGGGATCGCATGTGCCATGCGAGCGATCCCAACTAAAATTTCGACAATAGATGACTTGGATCTGCCGCCTGTGATTAAGGACCTTACAGAGCTGCAAAGCGGACTTATTTTAGTGTGCGGTCAAACAGGTTCTGGTAAATCTACGACTATTGCTGCGATGATTGACGCCATTAACAGCTCTTCATATAAACATATCTTAACCTTAGAAGATCCAATAGAATTTGTTCATAAACACAAAAAGAGTATGGTTAATCAGCGGGAAATTGGCTCGGACAGCGAGAGCTTTCATAACTGCATCAGGGCCGCTCTGCGTGAAGACCCCGATGTCATCATGTTTGGTGAAATGCGTGATCTGGAGACAATACAGTCTGCCTTAACCTTGTCAGAAACGGGTCACTTGGTCTTTGGTACACTGCACACCCGTAATGCTCCTCAGTCTATTGACCGAATGATTGATGTGTTTTCACCGGAACAACAGGAGCAGATACGAGTATTGTTGGGAAATACACTTCAAGCAGTCATTGCTCAGCAACTTATTCCTGCGAAGGCTGGCGGGCGAGTTTGTGCGATAGAGGTGATGGTGGCTAATAACGCCATTCGAAACCTTATTCGGGAATCAAAAACACACCAGATATATTCAACAATGGAAACAAGTAAATCACTTGGTATGCAAACAATGGATGCTTCACTTGGACAGCTAGTTAAGTCGGGCAAGATTGACTTTAGCACAGCTCTTGAGCGTTGTTCGGATAAAGATCGGCTGACGAGTATAATCAGCGGGTAATTTTAGGACAAAAAATGCCTCATTTTAAATATAAAGCGGTTGATAATGATGGTCGTAGTGCAAGCGGTGTTATTGACGCAGAAAATGTAATGTCAGCAACACAAATGCTGCAAGCTCAGCGTCTTTATATCATTTCCATCGAAGAGGGGCGTGGAGCCACTGTTACGCTGCCAAAACTGAAGGCGAAGATTAAACCTGTTGAGATTGTGCAGTTCGCATGGCAGTTCGCTACAATGATTGACTCTGGTATTCCATTGTTGAAGAGCCTTGATATTCTCAAGAGCCAAACGACGAACGGAACACTTGCTGCAATACTGGGTCAATTGGGCACTGATGTGGAAAACGGATTGCCTTTAGGCGATAGCATGGCTAAGCATCCAAAGGTGTTTAATAATCTGTTCGTAAACATGGTGCGTGCTGCTGAAGTTGGTGGTTTGCTTGATCAAGTTTTGCTGCGTGTTGCTAAGTTTCAAGAAGATGACCTTGAAGTGCGTCAGCAGATACAATCGAGCTTAATGTATCCTGTGATGGTGTTGATTTTCGCCGTGGTATTAGTGAGCTCAATGTTTACCTTTGTTTTGCCTACATTCAAAGGTGTTTTCGCCGGAATGAATGTTGAAATGCCTGCGACCACTAAGTTTGTATTCGCCATCGGTGATTATTCCTCACATTACTGGTACGTTCCGATTATATTGATTGTGTCGATCGTGATATTCTTCAAGCGACTGGTATCCACCAAACGCGGACGATTTCAAGTTGATTCCATGAAACTGAGGATACCGGTCATAGGTGATCTTCTGCTAAAGATGGCTGTATCTCGTTTTACAAAGACACTAGGTGTATTAGTTGCCAGCGGTGTTCCGCTCATTAAGTGCCTCGAAATTGTGGGTGAAACAACGGGAAATCAGGTTATCGAGACGTCACTTGAACGTGTGAAAAACTCGGTTTTGGAAGGTCAAAAACTCAGCGTACCGATAGCCGCCACTGGGTTATTCCCATCCATGGTAGCTCATATGATTGATGTTGGTGAAGAGTCTGGACGCCTTAGCGAGATGCTGGAAAAAGTCAGTGAGTTCTACGAAAAAGAGGTAGCCAGTGCCATTAAGGGACTGACTTCAATGATTGAACCGGCTTTGATTATCTTCATGGGTGGACTTGTGGGCTTTATCGCGATATCGATAATGACACCAATGTTTACCTTGGTTGGCAACATCAAGTAAACGTCAGCTAAATACCCCTGAGGTTTGTCATGCACAGCTCATCGGCCTCGTGCATTTGCCGGTGAGTTTAGTTATTCGAATCTATACTCCCATAGCATGTCTCTAATCAACCAGTAATGTATTGGTTGAAATTCCGACTGTGGTCCATATGGTCGTGTTTCATACTGACACATCACACATAACTGTGTAGAATATAACTAAACGGGTATTTAATATCCCGGTTATCTGAGGGGAGCAGCAATATGAACCGAATGCTATCTTGTGGTCTGGTGGTTTTAGGCTCTGTAATAACACTTAGCAGTCACGCTGAGCCTGTTAAGATGAGTATTCAAGATGCACTAAAAAGCTGTTTGTCATCTAACCTTGAAATTAAAGGGACACAATATGGCCTGCAGACAGCAGAAGCGAAAAAACAAATCGCCCGCAGCTTGTCGATGCCGAAACTTGACGTAAAACCATCCTTGATGTGGCTGCCAACACCTCCCGAATTGAATTTGGGCACTCAGGTTTTGAACCTCAGCCCGTTCGCATCTGTTTTTCCTCAGTTGCCGCAATTAGCGAAGATGACTGCGGTGCCTGTAACTATACCATCGTACCCTCTTGCTCAGGAATACAGCACACGAGCCACACTTGACCTTAGTTTGCCGTTATACACCAGCGGTCGCATTGAATATGCGAAGGACGCTGCTGATATGGGATATAAAGCTGTCATAGAAGCTAATAAGGGTAAAGTGTCAGATGTGGTTTATGGCACCGCATTAGCATATTATCAAGCTCAGTTAGCGCAGAGTGTAGCGGATGCCCATCAAACGGCATTGTCGACGGTACAGAAGCATCTAGACAACGCCGAAAGCCTCTACAAAGCCGGCGTTATCGCTAAGTATGATGTTTTACGTGCGCAAACTGAGTTAGCAGCCCAACAAAAACGGCTGACCGATGCCACCAATACACGTGATTTGGCCGTCAGTGCTCTTCTGAATAGGCTCAACATGCCGCTCAATACGGAAGTTAACTTGAGCACTTTGCTTTCTGAGCGCGATTGGAAACCGACACTGGATGCAACGCAAGCTGATGCCGTCAACAACTCACGTGAGTTGAAAGCGTTGAAACTACAGAGCAGTGCATTAACCAGCATGTCCAAAGTTGCGGCAGCGGCTGACAAACCGCAGCTTGCTCTAATCGGTAAGCAGGAGCTCATTACTAACGACCTTACCATGTTGGAACCAGAAACGACGGTAATACTTGGTATGCAGTGGAACTTTTTCGATGGCGGTCAGGCGAAAGCGGAAGCCAAGCAACAAAAGGCACAAGCAGACGATGTGGCCAATACTGCAGCACGGTATACAGAGGGACTTAAGCTGTTGGTGCAGCAGGCTTACTCGCAGCTCGACAGCGCTAAAAAAGGGCTGATATCGGCTAACCAGGGTGTAGAAACCGCAGAAGAGGCATTACGACTAGCGACCAAACGCTTTGAAGTTGGCGCAGGAACAAGCGTTGAACAACTTGATGCCATCTTAGCCGTGCAGTCGGCTCAGGTTCAGAAACAACAAGCACTATATCAAATGGATGCAGCTTACCTTGCGTTAAAAAAACTCACAGATACGCTTATTGACGATAACCAAAACTTTAGTATCGAGGAATAGGAATGAAGATATCTATACCAGCTTTGGCCATGATGGGATTATCTGCCTTATTGCTAGTCGGATGCGGAAAACAGCAGCCAAATCTTAGCGTACCGGTTAAGGACGGAGCCGCTATCATTGAGAGCACACTAGAAACTGATGAAGTTGATGTGAGTTCGAAAATCCCGGGTCGGATATCTAAGATGATGGTAGACGAAGGCGATACGGTTAAAGCTGGTGAGCTCATAGCTTTACTTGAATCTAAAGAGGTAGACGCAAAAGTTGCTCAAGCTGCTGGTGTGGCAGATGCTGCTGATGCCTTGGTTCAACAAGCGGGGATCGCAGTGGGACTGCAAGATGCTTCTGGCAGAGACCAGGTTCGCTTAGCGGAAGCAAACCTCAAAGCAGCCAAAGCGACTTTGGCTATGGCACTTAATGCGACGCGTCCTGAACAACTCAAGCAAGCTGAAGCGGCGAACGACGCGGCGAAAGCAAAGCTTAAGATGGCACTTAATGCAGTGCGACCCCAGGAACTCGCACAAGCAGAGGCGGGAGTTGCTGCCGCAAAAGCACAATATGATGCAGCTGATGCCACCTGGAAGCGCGTTAGCAGCCTAAGCAATGACGGTGTTCTGCCGAAACAAAAAGAAGATGAAGTCAGAATGCAGTATCTAGCCGCCAAAGCTGCTTTGAGTGCTGCTGAGGCGAAACTTGACCTGGCTCGTGAAGGGGCTCGCCAAGAGGACATCGACCAAGCCCGAGCAAACCTGAAAGCGACATCAGCTCAGCTTGAGTTGGCGCGGAAGGGTGCGCGAAAAGAAGACATCGATAAAGCTCGGGCTGGAGTGATCGCTGCAGAAGCGCAGCTGAAACAGGCTCGGGATGCTATGCTGCAAGTTAACATCCGACAGATGGATCAAAAAGCAGCAACCAGCAAGGCTCAAGCGGCTAAGGGACAAGTTCAGGAGGCCCACGCATATCAGAGCGAGACTAGACTATACGCTCCAATAGATGGTTTTGTATCTACTCGTATGTCTGATCCTGGCGAAATGGTAAATGCTGGTTATCCAATAGTCACGCTTGCTAATAACCACACATACCGGGTGAAGATATATGCAGATGAGTCGTTGTTTGCACAACTCAAATTGAGTGATGTGGTAAAGGTTACACTTCCAGCGATGGGCGATAAGCCGTTTGATGCACGGGTTATGCGTGTCGGGGCAGCTGCGTCATTTGCAGTGAAGAAAGCGACAAATGAGACCAATAGCACTGATTCAAAGTCGCTGCAGATAGTGGTTAAGCTGCTGAACCCTGATCCACGAATGCGGGCCGGGATGACCGCCCGCGTTGCATTGCCGTTAGCACAAAACGGTAAGTAGTGATGCAAAAACTGGGATTTCGGCATGTCTTTGGCCTAGAATGGCGCCATATATTATCACGGCGGACTATGCTGATCATCGCCATTATAGCTCCACTGCTATATGGCATCTTGGTGGGCAGTGCCTACTCCCAAGGAAAAGTGGTTCAGATTCCATTTGTGGTAGTGGATAACGACAACTCCTCGCTAAGCAGAGATATCGTGCTAAGTGTTCAGCAAAGCGAGTTTTTTAAGTTCGCTGGTTACGCTAACTGCCCATCGGAGTTCAAACGCTTGGCGGTTGAAGATAGGGCCAAGCTGATGCTGGTATTTCCGCAGCACTTCTACCGCGATGTTAAACGAGGTAAAAGCTGCAAGATCTTGGCATATATAGATAACTCTAATATGGCCATCGGTAATGTGGCATTGCAGGCAATCAACACGGTGGGCACTACATATTCGGTAGGCGTGGATGTTTCGTCTACTATGATGAAAAACGGAGTATCGCGCGATAAAGCGATGCGCTCCGCTTTACCCATGGACACAACTTTACGTGTATTGCATAATCCGGCATTCAACCAGAACTACGCGAATTTCGTGTTGTTGGGCATTGTGGGTATTGCATTTCAGTTGGTTCCTGTGCTTATGGCACTTGAAACCTCGCTGGTGATACCAAGGGGTAAAGTGAACCCGTTTGCGCTGCTGATGAGCAAGGTTGCTGCATATTTCATCATTAACGCTCCCATTGCAGTGATAACTATGTGGCTGTCGCTGCGCATTGCCCATGCGACACTGCTCGGTTCGCTGTCCTTTGTATTCGGCATGACCGTATTATTCAGCGCGGTGATGTGCATGGTAGGTGTGGGCTATAGCATGTTGTTGGATAACCCCGTTAAAGCCTTAGGTAGTTTCGCCGCCTTACTGATGCCAGCATTTTTGTTGAGTGGGTTCACATGGCCTGTTATGTCTCTTCCTCCACTTATTCAAAAAATAGCGGTTCTTCTGCCCATTACACATTGGGCTGAAGCTGTTAGGCGCAACCACTTGATGGGATTAGGGGTTCGCGGCAACTGGGAGCATATATGGCCATTATTAGTATGGGGATTACTTGGTTTGTTATGTGGATTGTTAGCAACGCTTCGTAAACCGAGGCAAGCCGCAGCACTTGAAGGTGAGCCAGCATGAGCGTGATAAAACTAGCTATTCGCGAAGCTTTAAGTATCATCAAACACCCTACATTACGCACTGTGGTGGTATTGGGGCAGCTTTTCTACGTAACGATCTTCGGGCTTGTCTATATGAACGGACGAGTGCAGGATGTGCCATTTGTTGTGATCGACAATGACAACAGCTCGGTATCGCGATCAATGGTGCATGATCTGGATGTGACTGACGGCCTCCGGTTTGTTGGTTATGTGAACTCGGAAGAACAGTTTAAGCAGCTCAACTATCAAGATAAATGCAGAGCGTGTGTGGTCATTCCGGAACACCTTCTTCGTGATGTGAAGCTGGGTCGTGCGCCATCGGTGTTGTTCTATCTTGATGGAAGCAATGTCATCATCGGTAATGTGGCGTACAAGGCTACTTTGAACGTGTTGACGGCTTACAGGGTACAATTCCGTGCAGCGAAGATAATGGCCATGGGCAACAATGCATCAAGCGCAGCTTCGAAAGCGATGCCGATCAGCATTGAGACCAGAGCGATGTGGTTGAGCAGCTACGATTACTCGTCGTTCATGCTGTATGGCTTGGCTTGTATCGCCATGCAGCAGGTTTGCATGCTTGGGGCGAGCATGGTGATGGGGCTTGAGTTTACCGAGCGCCGACGCCGAAAAGAGCTTCATGGCAGCAAACCTTGGAAGTTGATGATCGGTAAGCTGTTTGGCCAACTGATTGTGTTGCTGCCGTTATCGGTGATTGCTATGCTGCTGCCCTTGTATGCGTTTGATATGCCGATGAGAGGGCCGTTATTTGCAGTGCTAGGGCTTATGGGCTTCTATCTTGTCACTCATATCCTATGTGGCATAGGTTTTGGCGCCACCACGAAGAGCCCATTGCTGTCGGCTCAAATGCTGTTGATTATGAGTTCTGCTTTGTTTACACTCACCGGGTTTACATGGCCTTCAATGGCGATGCCGGACTGGATCGTCAACTTCATGCAGCTTATACCCATCACACATTACGCAGATATTGTGAGGAAACTGGCTCTCGTCGGATATGATTCCACGGTGATGCTGCGAACGATGGCTGTGCTGACGGTTTGGTTTATTGTTTCGGTGATATGGGCCTGGTGGGGATGCCGTAAGTTGTGTCGGTATCGTGAGGCGTAATATGATAGTGGTCATACAGAGTTGTTTGATAATTGCGGGAGGGTGAAATGTCTGCATCGATGAAAGCATCGGCTCGTGATCGCATTATGCGGTCAGCGGAGGTATTGTTTGCGGAACGAGGGTATGATGCAACGTCTATTGGCGAGATAGCATTACGTGCTGAAGTGAATAGGGCGCTGCTGTATTACTACTTTAGGCACAAAGAAGATCTGTATATCACCATTCTGTCTGAAGGTATCGCCATGCTGCGTGAGATGACGCTGGATGCAATATCACAGCCTAACAGTGCGACTGAAGGAATACGCTCGTTCCTGCATGGATATCTGTTGTTCTCCGAAAGCCGTCCTGGATTGGTGCGCATTGTCTACCGCGAGATCGTAGGCGCACAGAGACATGACCCGCAGTCAAAACACTTTGCTCAGCAATTCGTGGCCACTCTGACTATGGTGCGTGAGCTGCTTCAGCGCGGTATAGAGGCTGGCGAATTTCGGATACACGACCCGTTCAAAGGCGCTGTCAGTTTGTTTGGTATGATGAATGCGTTTATCACCATTGACTACCTAGAGGAACGCCACTATCCGCATGATGAGCTTGTGGAACACGTGCTTAACACCATCGTTCTGGGCCTAAAACCTAGGTAGATCGGTGTTTACCCGGTGCATTTGATGATGGCAAATGCACGGTCGCCCTCCATAGAGATATCAAGTTTCCGATTACGGGTGGTATTTACCACCTGCCCCGTATCGGATATAACGGCGTGGTGTTTGTAGTCATCGGGCATGGTGATGTGTATGGTTTGGCTGAGGCCACCGTTGTAGAACAAGATACCTTTGGTTTTGCGATACACGATGACATCTGGCGATGTAGTAATAGGCTTGTCCTTGAAAAGATGCTCAACCTCATCAAGACTGCTCACAGCATCCGCTTTTTGAAGGATTTGGCGTCGCAGCTGCTGGAACTCGTCTAGGTGATGGTCGTAATAATCAGCTTCTGCAAAGGGACCAGTGATGACCACATGCATTCCTTGCTGCATCGCCCTCAAGATGGCTTCCAGTGCCCTCGCTGTGATTCTGCTGACATGGCTGATAATCAACGCGTGTATGTGATTCCTGCCAAATATACCATCCTCAACCATTCGGGTGGTGATCACGCAACGGTCGACGTTTCGGCTGAACAAGAAACTATGCGATACCCCCATTGCATCACTGTTGGCGCTGATGACATCAAACAGGATGGCGACACGCGGCAGGGGAACATCACCGTAATCTAGACATAGCAGCCGATGAATTTCTGAGAATACCTGCCAACCATCACCGTTCGTTAGCCCGCTGTTCCAGGCTTGTCCCGCGATCATGTTGCTAAAACTCTTCTTGAACAACCCGCTGGAACCAACAAGGTATCGGTATGCCTCCATGTAGCAGTTCGCGTAGCATTCGGGGAAAGCCGCTTGATCGGTGCGAACACCGCGAATGCTGTCCGCCATGAAGGCCTGCGTCAGTGGGTTGTTTGTGTAGAGGTCACCACCAGGTAAAAACGCATCTTTGTTGATGTTGCTGCCAACATCCATGAGGTCGGGTGTGAGTGAGGTCTTAGCCACGTTGTAGATGCACATGATGGCTGTATGCGCGTAGTTTGGCAGTGAACGGTCATGCTTGTATATCTCCGACCTGAAAAACCGCTCGTTATACAGAACGGCTTCTACCTTCGAAATCAACCATTCATTGTAGTATGCGGTATTGCTTGCATCTCGTGGGGGTTCCACGTCCTCCCAGCGTCGATATGAGGTCGAAAACAGCTTATTGAATGACTTGAGGTCTCCGTGCCATTTGCTGCGTTCATAATCACGAAACCACCTGATATGCTGCTCATTGTAGCAGAATGTGACACCCGCATCATCTTGCGCAATCCACGGCTCGCTGGAGGAGCTGAAGCCAAATACCCGATTGTAGAAAGACTGCTGTTTAAACCAGCGGAACATAAGTGCCAGCCGCTGTGATATCTGTTCGTGCAGAACAGGGTGAACGAGGCACATAAAGGGCGGGGTAGGCCACGCGCCGCCTAGACCTTTGTGAGGCTGCCCATTGCTGTCGATCTGTAGTAACTGCGGGTAGAGCTTGTGGAAGACACTATATGAGCCTAGTGGCGCATGATTACCCCAGTGCAG